>NZ_CP031834.1:648750-973125 GCF_003590645.1 Mesorhizobium sp. DCY119
CTGCAGCAACTCGAATTTCGTGCGGCCGCGCATGTCCTCGATGATATCGGCCTGCGGAATTTCAGACGCCTTGTCGCCGTAGATTTTCAGCTTCTCAGCGAGTGCGAGAACATTTTCGCGCGTCATTATCTGCTGTTCGATGATCTGCAGCTGTTCCACCGCGTTGATGGGCACGGTCGAACGGGCAAGGTCCGCGGGGATCTGGGGCGACTCCACCAGAATCTTGGCGCTGGCCTGGAATATCGGCGGCAGATAGAGCGCAAGCGCTACCGCCGCGGTCGTCACAAATGTGGCGATCACCAGGAAGTATGGCAATCTTCGAAGGAAGATCGATAGATAGAAGCGCAGGTCTAGATCGCCCATTGCGCAGTGCCCCAAGCCTGAACATCGGAATATGCCGAGTGCTCATTTACAAACGCGGATGGATTGCTTGATAGATCATCGATAGTGGGTGCGCGGCGCGCGGCTAGACCGTTGATCTAATCCCTATGGGTGGTGGCCCGTTTCCCCTTACGTCTTAAGTGACAGGGACCTCTCGGCAATCTGGCGTTGCGCAGCTCTGCCTGTGAGGCGACGTTGCGGCATCACACCCTGGAACATGCAGGCGCCCTGTTGGAACGGTCGATGATTCCGGCATAACCCGTGCAATCAGGCGCGAACCGGCGCGCATCTGCTCGGTCACTTGAGCGTGAAGATCGGGCTTGTGGTGGGGATGATGCGGAAATCTGCCGGGCTCAACCGGAAACGATCCGACGGAGCAATGGCTGCTCAGGCCGCGCCGAATTGGTCGCGCGCGACGGGAGCCGGTACCTCATGCGAGCTAACGACGCTACCCGTAATCTCGGAGGGCACAAAAGCATGCTCCCGCCGTGGCGCGCCCTGAAGATGCGAGTCCGCCAGCCACAGGGCCAGTTTCATGATCGTGAAGGTCGGGTTGGCGCTGCCTGCCGTCGGGAAGACGGAAGCGCTGACCACAGAGACGTTCGGTACGGCATGGCAACGCAGGTCGGGGCCGACGACGGACTCAGCGGGGTCCGTACCCATCCTGGTCGAACCGGAGGGATGCGCGCAGGCCTCCGCATTGTCGATGATCGGAAGTGCCGGATCGCTGCTTGCAGGCGACCACTCGAGCGGGCAGACGCGATCCATGCCGGAGCGTTCCCAATAACCGGCGATGTGGGAAATCGCTGACCGGAAAGTCCGCTCGTCGGTCTGGGTCGGAGCCCATTCGAGTTGCGCCTTCGGCACGCCGAACCTGTCGCGTTTGTCCGCCAGTCGGATATGATTGCTCCATTGCGGCAGTTGTTCCGCGCAGACCATCAGATGCAGGTCGATGCTTGCCGGAACGAAGAGTTGCTTGCGCAGATAGCGCCAGTAGGCCGAGCGGGCCACCAGGCCCATGTTCTTTGACGCCTGCCACAGATCGTTCGGATCGACCTGGCGCTTCTGAATGCCATGCGCCAGCTTCTTGATATAGCCAAGGGGGCTTTCGGTAAGGTCCATCGCGACATAGGCGAATGCGCTTGCCACTGCGTCGCCGCGTTGCGCAGTTTCGGTGAGTTCAAGATGCAGGTCACGCCGCGTCGCATTGAGGAATCGATAGCCGAAAATGCGATTGGTGAGTGATGGGTTCCGCCGATTTATCGTCGCGACTTCCGATTTCAGATGATCCTGGAAGTATCGGCCGAGCACCCGGCACGAACGAAAGGCGTTGTCGTCGGATGCCGCATTCATCAAAAGCAGTAATCTGGTCGTCTCAATTGTGCCGGCAGCGATCACGAATCGGTCGGCGGACACCTCCAGCTGCTTACCGCTAAAGTTGCGGGCGACGATCCCGCTCAGCCTTCCCCCGGCGCGATCAAGTTTGAACTCGCATACCGTGGCGCCGAGCCATATCTCTATATTCTCCAGCTCTTTCAGTTCATCCTTCAAAAGCGTGAAGACATTGCAGTTCTTGAAGCTTGGTACTTTCGCCCATCTATTGAGAAGTGATTTATCTTCTACCGGGAAATACTTTGAGGTTATCTCATCGGAGATGACGTTTCCGCGGAATGGACCGTCGCCAACCTTGAATATCTTCTCGATTTCATCGTGGTAGGATTCGAGAGGGTCTACCGCAATTGGCCAGCGCTGCTGCTGCAGATAGGGTCGCGCCTCGGTCTCATGCTTCCCTATCGGGATCATGCGGCCGCCCCAGCGGCTTGAAGTCCCGCCGAGCCCCCGGTATCGTCCGGTCAACGCCCTGGAATATCGTTCGGCCGGATCCTCGATCTCGTTGAGCGCGTGGATGGCCGGGTCATAGGAAGCGTATCCGCTTTCAACGACAATAACCCGCTGGCCTTTCTTGGCTACTCTTCTTGCAAAAAGAAGACCGGCGATGCCGGCTCCAATCACGCAAAGTGGAGCGGTCGATCGTGAACAGTCATTTTCCAGTTCGGAGAGGTTGTATATTGACATTCCTCTATGTACGCACACGCGTATCGGTTTGTCGATGCTATCCAAAAGGTTGATATCCTTTGGGAAATTGGTGAATTATTTTAAACGCGAATAGGTGTTACAGGTTGGCGCTAGGCTCGGTCCCGGTCAGGTTCCGGCCAACTGATCGGCATTTCGCGAAAAAGCGGAAATGCTTCGCTACAGGAAACGCTGATGCGATTGTCGCCACGAGTAAGCGTCGTCATCCCCCATCTGAACGAACCGGGGGATCTGCGGCGTTGCCTGCGTGCGCTCGCGGCGCAGCGTGTCGATGGCATCCCGTTTGAAATCATCGTCGTCGACAATGGATCGGCCGAGCTTCCCGTAGCGGTTTGCGCCGCAGTTCCCGGTGTCCGCCTCGAGAGCGAGGCTATTCCGGGACCTGGGCCTGCGCGCAATCGCGGCGCGTCGGTCGCTCAGGCAGAGCTGCTGGCATTCATCGATGCAGACTGCATAGCCGAGCCGGGCTGGATCCGCTCGATCGTGGAATTCATGGATCAGAACCCTCGCGTCGACTTCGTCGGCGGCGACATCCGGATCCTGCTCGCGGATCCGGAGCGCATGACCGCGATCGAAGCCTATGAGAGCGTCTACAGCTATCGTGCCAAGCGTTATGTCGAACAGCACGGTTTTGCCGCGACCGGAAACATGGCCGTTCGCGCGGAGGTTTTCCGTGCGGTCGGACCCTTCGGCGGTATATCCTCCATGGAAGATACCGAATGGGGCCAGAAGGCTACGGCGAAAGGCTACAAGATCGCCTATGTGGCCGATGCAACGGTGCGGACCGCATCCTGCAAATCGTTTGCTGAGCTCACGCGCCGCTGGGACCGGCATATCGCGCACGAATTCCGGCAGATCAAACACGGCGGAATGAGCCTTGTAAAATGGGTGGCGACCAGCGGCATCATTGCCGCCTCTCCCGGTGGCGAGATCATACGCATTCTGCGCTCCGATCGCGTCTCCGGCCTTCGCGACAAATGCCTTGCCCTGGCCTGCCTGACGCGGGTGCGCCTCTACCGGGCCAGACGCATGCTGGGGCTGGCTTTCCATGACAACACCGCCTTGATGGTCGGGTCGTGGAATCGCGAAAACTCCTGAGCCTGCCCGGCTTCTCCTGAATTGATTTCCAGCCATTCCCGGCGCAGCTCGCGTCTGCCCTATCGTGGCGGCTGCTGACCGCTCATCCGTTCTACCTCCCCCGTCTGCCGCACTCATTCGACCGCAGGATCGGCGTTGATCGCGCTCGATTCATTGCTGCTGCGACACAGCCAAACGTCGAGCCGCCTGGGGTATCTGACTCGTCAATTCGGACGAAGCGGAAGGCATCCGGGTTGTCTAGCCCGAATTGTTTAAAGAGGATTTATTGATATCACAGTGAACAGGCGATTAACTTTTGGCAAAAGCGTAGCTGTGCGATTCTCTTCTTTTTATAAAAAGAACAAGTCAGAAGAAATCATCCAAGCAACGGTCAGATACGCTTCCTTTTGATCTTATGACAGCTGGCGAAGAAGATTTTATCTTCGTTCGTGGCGGGGAGATTCTGTATGCTTGAAAGTTATCCCAGATCGCATCTTGGCGATCTGCCAGTCGATGCCGCCCCTTCAAGGTCGGAGATTCGATCAGGCGCGTTCTATCTCGGCGTGAAGCGTATCCTCGACATCGGGGTCATACTGCTTATCGCTCCTCTCGCCCTTACCATCGTCGGCGTCCTGGCGTTTCTCATCCATCGGGATGGCGGCAAGGCCTTCTACGGCCAGAAGCGTCTGGGAAGAGACGGCAAGATCTTCACGCTTTGGAAGCTGCGGTCGATGGTTCCCGATGCCGCGTTGCGCCTGGAAGAATACCTGCAGGACAATCCCGCTGCGCGCCGGGAGTGGGATGGGACACAGAAGCTGAAATACGATCCGCGCATTACCAGGCTGGGTTACTACCTGCGTAAGTATTCCGCTGATGAGCTGCCGCAGTTGTGGAACGTGCTTATCGGCGACATGAGCCTCGTCGGCCCTCGCCCGATGTTCCCCGAACAGCGCCCGCTCTATCCCGGCACCGCCTATTTCAGCATGCGTCCGGGAATGACAGGGCTTTGGCAGATAAGCGAGCGGAATGGGTGCACGTTCGCCGAGCGCGCCACGCATGACACCCGCTATGCGACGAAGATGTCGTTCGGCACCGATATCTGGATCCTGATGATGACGGCGGTCGTGGTTCTCAGAGGCACTGGCCTGTAGGCTTTTCGCAGGTCTCACCAATCATTTTCGGTCTCTTGTTTTGTTGGCCACTGCGCAAGCGGTGGCCAACTGCTTTGTATGGCATGGCCGCTAACAAGCTTCCCGGGGACGTCACCTGCCGCGGGCTCTTGCGGCGACATCGTGCAGGAATTTGGCTAAGCTCGAAGTTATCGATCGGGGCCTTTGAGTCGCGCCGAACGCATTTCAAGTCGGTCGACCGCTTTTTGAAATGACTAATATATCGTTTCAAATACACCGTGGCCGGCATTAGAAAACGGGATGTAGAAACGAGTTATTAGTTTTTAGCTGGATGTATACCCGAAAGTTGTACTGAAGGGATTGTGAACCTAGTGTATCTATTAGTGAGAATCGGTCGAGGGCGACAGGAGGCGATGTAAGAATGACGCTTGCTCCGGAGAGCAATCCGAAGATCCAGGATACGCCTCCATTTCGCATTCCGCTCAGCGACGCAGACAGGGCGTTCCTCACAGGCCTGGGAGCAACCTTGCGCCGTTACGCGCCGCATGAAACGATCATGCGGCAAGGCGACGATGAGGGCAGGGCGTTCATCATTCACTCCGGCTGGAGCTGCGTCCATACCGACCTTCCGGACGGCGAACGACAGATCATCGACTTTCCCTTCAGCGGCGACATCATCGGCCTGCGAGCCTATCAGAGCCCGAGCTACATCTCCCTCACGTCGATTACCAAGTTGATTGTATTCGAAGTTCCGGCAAAAGCGCTTACCGCGGCGGTAGAGCACTCGCCCAGGCTGGCCGGAACTTTCCTGTCGGTCGCCGCCCGCCAGAGAGCCATCCTTGTCGAGCATCTTACCAATGTTGGACGAAGGCGCGGTGCTGCGCGCGCAGCCCACCTGCTGCTTGAAATCGGAACCAGGCTGGGCGACGGCCAGCGCTTGGCAAGCCACTACGAATGCCCTCTTACACAATATGATCTAGCCGATGCGCTCGGAATGACGGCGATTCATATCAATCGGATACTCAAGGATTTGCGCGAACTCGACCTTCTTTCCTTTCGGCACAGAACGGTCGATTTCATAAACCTACCAGCGACGAAGAAGTTCGCGGGCTTTAATCCGTCTTATCTTTTACTTGAAAGAATATAGTCCTGTAGCTTTACCTACCAGTAAATACCCGTTCATCACTCAAACGATTTATGCTTTTATAATTTTATTTTGTTAATATAGAATATTACCTAAAGTTTGTTCATCGAATGCTGTGCAGCATCAATAAATTGTTACTAACGGTATTTATATGTGTAGATAGATATGTTTAATATATGCGATCATCATCACAAGATTTACACCAACGGAAATTTAACCAAAAATATTCATTTTTTGCTAACTTAAATTAGCGCCTTTCTCCCGTCGTGATGTACCTTTGGTTGTAGCACTGCTTGCGGTGGGGTGAAACGGGCTGGGTATCAATCACATCCTTTCTTGTGACGTTTGAAGGTGCGAAACAGCACCGCAAAGTGACGTTACCACATGCAACAGTACTATTGGGAGGATGACCGTCGCATAAACGGTCATCTGGGCAAATACAGTTGTCAAACGGAGCGTAAACTTATGAGTACCACGAGTGGAACCAACGGAAGCCATGCTTCTGAACATAACGTGCCAATCGAATTGCTTCAGACATCCATGCTCGGAGGACAGGGGCCTGTCGAAAGCGTGGTCAACTTTCACGGAACGAGAAGCGCAAATCGCTCTCTGGTTGTCCTGGATAATCGAGCACTCGACCGTGAGTGCTTTGCGCAAAGCCTTACGTCCCACAAGATCGGGATGGAAGTATTGGCGTTCGGGACTATCGAAGACTGGAAAGCCGAGAAAGATCTTCATCCGCCGCTGTCGGCTATATTGCTGAACGTTGGCGGATGCAAAATCACCGATGCTCTCGTTGCCGACGAAATCAAAAAACTGACGTCAGAATTTCGGACCACGCCGGTTGTCGTGCTGGCCGACACGGATGATCTGACGCAAATACTCAAGGCGCTCGAATATGGCGCTCGCGGCTACATTCCATCGTCAGTCGGCATCGACGTCTGTGTCGAGGCTATCGGATTGGCGCTTGCCGGCGGCATCTTCGTGCCTGCAAGCAGTGTTCTGGCAATGCGCCAGACCATCGCCTCCGGTGGCGAAGCCGCTCGGCCGATGGCTGGGCTGTTCACATCGCGCCAGGCTGAAGTCGCCCAGGCGCTGCGGCGGGGCAAGGCGAACAAGATCATCGCCTATGAACTCAATCTCCGCGAAAGCACGGTGAAGGTTCACATCCGCAACATCATGAAGAAGCTGAAGGCCACGAACAGGACCGAGGTCGCCTACAAGATCAACGACCTGTTCCCAGGCGAGATGAACGCCGCGTAAGAAGGCCGACAGAGGGTAACACTATCTTCGGCGTAAAATGCAAAGGCACGACGCCGAAGACATCCAAGAAGCAAAGCGCCGCGTAACCTCCGGGTTGCGCGGCGTTTCAGCGATCGGCGGCAAGAAAGTTCTCGATCACCTTTGTATCGAGCCCGGCTTTCGCGCCGATTCGACGGATCAGCTCAGCTGCCGCGGGCCGCGGCCGACCCATCGGCCGATCCATCCAGTAGGAAACCGGATTGAGCACCCGGCGCTTGTCAACCGCCACGATGCGGCCTGATTGCAGCTGGTCCTGTGTCAGAGGCGGCCGCGCCAGGGCAATGCCCAGATTGTGTGCCGCGGCGTCCAGCACCAGATTGTAATCTTCGAAACGGCGATCCTGCGGCCGGGGGCGGTAGTCCATGCCATGCTCGCCGAACCAGGCACGCCATGCCGAGGCGTCGGAATCGTGAATGAGCGGATAGCGCAGCAATCGCTCCGGTGCGCCGGCACCGATTTCCTCGGCCAATGCCGGCGAGGCGATGGGAAAGCACCTCTCTTCGAAAAGCTGCACGGATATTCGCCCGGTAATGCGTCCGCGTCCGCAGCGGATGGAGACATCGATGCCTTCATCGTCGAGATCGGCCTGGCGTATGTCGATATCGAGCACGATCCGCAGCTTTGTCGGGCCATTCTCCAGTGCCGAGAGCCGCGGCATCAGCCACAGCCCGCAGATGGAGGGGATGGAGGTCAAGCGCACGACCGCCGTTCCGCGCGGCTCGCTCCACCGCTCGGTGGTATTGGCGATCAAGGCGAAGGCTTCGGTGGTCCGCAGAAACAGACGCTGGCCTTCGAGGGTGAGCGATACGCCGCGCGCGCCGCGATCGAAGACTTTCAGGCCGAGCCACGCTTCCAGTTTTGCGACCTGACGGCTGATCGCGCCATGCGTGAGGTTCAGCTTTTCAGCCGCGGACGAAAAGCTGCCAAGACGGGCCGAGGCCTCGAAGGCGCGCAGTGTCTCAAGCGGCAGGATGGGTTCTGAGCTGTGATCCATGCTCACAGCAGAACCTCGATTTATTCGTTTGTCAATCAGCTCGCGGCGGCGCTTCTTGTCGACGATCCCAGAGGAGGCCGCCATGAACGCAACCGCAGCATCGCTTTATCGCTCGGCAAACACAGTTACCGCCGCTGCGGTCGTCGTTACGATCCTGGCCTGGGCCTCCGCTTTCCCGGCAATCCGGGCCGGGCTTGCCGCATTCGGACCGCTGGAACTCGGCGCGCTGCGCTTTGCCATTGCCGCCGTTCCAGCCGCGATTTTCCTGGCGGTGACAAGACCTGCCTTGCCGAGGCTCGGCGAGATGTGGCGCTTTGCCTTTGGCGGCGTGGTCTTCGTCGCGCTCTACACCGTTCTCCTGAACTTTGGCGAGCTGACGGTCTCGGCGGGTGCTGCAAGCTTCATCATCAATGTCAGCCCGATCCTGACCGCCGTCTTTGCCATGGCAATGCTTGGTGAGCGTTTTACGGGCCTGGCATGGCTCGGCACCTTCCTGTCATTTGCCGGCATCGGAATCATTGCCCTGGGCGAAGGGCAGGGCCTTCATTTCGACAACGGCGCCTTGCTGATCCTCGGTTCGGCATTGTGCACTTCGCTCAATACGGTCGTGCAGAAGCCGCTCTTTGTCCGTCACAAGCCGCTGACGGTGTCAGCCTGGAACATGATCATCGGCGCCATCTGCCTGCTGCCGGGGTTGCCGAACGGGATCGCACAGATGGCGGTTGCCGATCATCAGGGCCTGGTCGCAGTCATCTATCTCGGAATCGTGCCCAGCCTGATCGCCTATGGAAGCTGGGCCGTAGCCCTGTCGCGCCTGCCGGCTTCGAGGGCCTCGAATTTCCTCTATTGCGTGCCGCCGGTGGCCACCTTGATCGGCTTCCTTTGGCTCGGCGAGGTGCCGACGTTTCTGGGCATTGTGGGCGGTATTTTGGCGCTCGGCGGCGTGGTCATCGTCAACCTGCGCCAGCGATAGCCATCCGGCTCCATCTCCATCGAAATTCACCGCCGTCGCGATATGTCACCGTCGGAAGGGCACCTGCTCCTACCGTGATAATCACATCGGTGGATAGTAATTACGGGCTATGTATCCACTTTAGAAGGGTGGTGCACACCGATTGATGCCGTTCACTGATCCGCAAAAGCTGGCAGGATCAACGTTCTTGAATATCTGATCCAGATGTTCGGGTCAGGCGGCAACCGGGGCGATGCACATGCTCAGAATCCATTTCAGGAATCATGATTATTTGAGCGCTTCCGGCGGTTCGACCAGGGTCTATACCGCGGCGAGCGAGGACATTTCAGCAAATGCAAACGCAGGGCCATCGACGGGCATCACGGCCGAGGCCGAAGAGTCCGACGGCAGAAAGCGTGTAGCCTGTTCCCTTCCGGACGCGCCCCATGGCGGTGGCGGAAAAGTGCTGACGGCCATGCTTGGCGACGAGGGTCATTCATCCGCCTTGTCCGGCGTTGCGGCGTCTGCGCGCATGTTTTCGGCTCACAGTGACGCCGAGCTGAAGAGTATCGGCTTTTCACTGGAGAGGTCCGTTACCGTCCCGCAGACAGGATCTTCTGGAGCGTCTGCCGCATTTGCCCCATTCCCATCCTGGACCGTAGGCACAACATCTGCCCTGTCCGCCGGCTCATCGAGCGCCGTTTCGCGGGTGTCGAGCGATGCGTCGTCAGGAGTCGTCGATGTCTTGTCGCCGACCGCGCCGGTTACGTCGATCGTGGACGTCATTTCCTCGGGCACGGCCGGGGGCATCACCAGTCCCGCCACGTCCACCGCACCGGCGACAAGCATACTGCCTGCCGCAACAGGCGCGCACCTGCCTGCTGTCGACGTCTCCGGCATAGCGCCGGCGGCTACCGATACGGACATGGACGGCGGCGTCACGCCTCCTGTGGGACCCTCGTCGGTTGGCGCCGAAACGCCGGCTGGACCTTCGACCTCGAGCCTTGTCACGCCAGCGGCAGCGGCCAATTCAGATCCCGCCGCCGGCACTCCCAATGTGGAGAGTTTCAGTGCGTTCGTTGCGGCGGCCGCTGCCGGAGATCCCGCCGCAGCGGCACCTGCGGCAGCAGCCTTGGCTGCGACACCCAACAAGATTGCCATCGAAAACGCGAAGCAAGGCAACCCGCAAAGCGAATGGGGCATCACCGGGGACGGCGATGGCAACATCCAGGGTTTTGCCACCGAAATCAGCACCAATATCGGGCAGACGGTGGACTTCAAGATCGCCACCGATTCCACTCATTATCGCATCGACATCTATCGCATGGGCTATTACGGCGGCGACGGTGCGCGCAAGGTCGCCTCGATCGACCAATCGCTGACGACCGCGCAGGTCCAGCCGCATCCGATCGTCGACATGTCGCTCGGGCTTATCGACTGCGGCAACTGGTCGGTATCGGCAAGCTGGGGAATTCCGGCAGACGCGACCTCAGGCATCTATTTTGCAAAGCTCGTGCGGCTGGATGGCACCCCCGGCGAGAGCATCATTCCTTTCGTCGTGCGCGACGACGCCTCGGCCAGCGATATCGTCTTCCAGACGTCCGACACGACCTGGCAGGCCTATAACGCCTGGGGTGGCGCCAGCCTGTATTTCGGCGAGGTGCCGGTCGATCCGGCCGATATGATCGGCTACATGCCGCCCAATTGCAGTTGCGGCATCAACGCCATCGGCCGTGCCTCCGCGGTCAGCTACAATCGCCCCATCATCACCAACACCAGCCCGGTCGGCGGCACGCACGATTTCATCTTCGGCGTGGAAAGCTCGGCCGTCAGCTGGCTCGAGCAGAACGGCTACGATGTCTCCTACATTTCAGGCGTAGACGCGACCCGCAACGGCAGTCAGCTGCTGAACCACCAGGCGTTTCTTTCGGTCGGGCACGATGAATACTGGTCGGCCGAACAGCGCGCCAATGTCGAGGCCGCCCGCGATGCCGGCGTCAATCTCGCCTTCTGGAGCGGCAATGAAGTCTATTGGAAGGTTCGCTGGGAAACCAGCATCGACGGTAACGGCACGCCTTACCGCACCATGGTCTGTTACAAGGAAACGTGGGGCACCAGCAGCGATCCGAGCGATGTAGGTACCGGGACGTGGCGCGATCCGCGCTATGCCGATCCCGGGCAGGAGCCCGAAAACTCGCTCACCGGCACGATGTTCTCGGTCGACGGTTATCGTCTGGACACGATCACCATTCCGTCCGATTACGGCAATCTCCGCTTCTGGCGAAACACTGACGTCGCCAATCTTCAGCCTGGACAGACGCTTGAGCTCTCGCCGAACCTTCTCGGTTACGAGTGGGATTCGGACGTGGACAACGGCTTCAGGCCGGCTGGCCTGATCAACATGTCGCTGTCCACCGTTTCGGTGAACACCTATCTGCGCGACTACGGCACCAGCGTTGGTGCGGCAGATGCGACGCACAGCCTGACCATGTATCGCGCCGAAAGCGGCGCGCTGGTGTTTGGCGCGGGCACGGTGTTCTGGTCTTGGGGCCTCAGCGACAACCACGAAGGCCCGGAAACGGCCACGGACCGCAACGTCCAGCAGGCCATGGTCAACATGTTCGCGGATATGGGCATCCAGCCGACAACGCTGGACGCAAGCCTGATCCTGGCGACACAATCCACCGATCACACCAAGCCGATCTCGACGATCACGTCTCCGACGCTGGGCGCAAGTTTCGTCGAAGGGCAGCGCGTCACCATCACCGGCACCGCGCAGGATCTCGGCGGCGGCGTTATCGCCGGCATCGAGGTTTCGCTGGATGGCGGCCTGCGCTGGTTCAAGGCCACGGGCCGCGAAAACTGGAGTTTCAGCTGGGTCGTCCAGGCCAGCGGCACATACAACATCATGTCGCGCGCCGTCGACGACAGCCTGAATCTCGAAACGCCCGGCACCGGAAAACAGGTGACGGTCACTCTGCCGTCAACGTCGAGCCTGTGGTCCATGGCCGCCAAGCCGGCGGTGGAAACGGCGATGGACCGCGTCGGCATCGAACTCGGCGTCAAATTCGAGACCACCACCGGCGGCTTCGTGACAGGCATCCGTTTCTACAAGGGCTTCTACAATGTCGGCGAACATCTCGTCAGCTTGTGGAAAGCCGACGGCACGCTTCTGGCGACCGGTGTTTCCACCGGAGAATCGCTGTCCGGCTGGCAGACCGTAACCTTCTCGAGCCCGATACAGATCGCGGCAGGAACGACCTATGTCGCCTCCTATCATACGGGTGGCTACTATTCGATCACAGATGGGTATTTCAACTCCGCCTACTCGAATGGCGCGATCAAGGTTCAGGCCGGAGGCGGCGTCTTCGCCTATAGCGAGAGCACCGGCACTTTCCCCGGCAACAGCTTCAACGGCAGCAACTACTGGGTGGATGTGGTCTTTGACGCAGGGCCAAACTCACCGCCCGTGGCAACCGATGACAGTGGCTTTACGGTCACCAAGAACGGCACGCTGACGATTTCCATCGCGGCGCTGGTCGCCAACGATACCGATCCCAATGGCGATGCGCTGACGATCACCGCAGTCGGCAACGCCGTCAACGGAACGGTGACGCTGGATACCCAGACCGGCAATGTGATCTTCACGCCAAATGCCGGCTATTCCGGTCCGGCGACCTTCAGTTATACGCTTTCCGACGGGCGAGGCGGAACGGACCAGGGTGGCGTCAGCCTGACCGTCGAAGACGGGCCGGCGGGCGTTTCGCTGTTCCAGCCAAGCGACGGTCCGACGGGTGGCGCGTCAAACGAAGGTGTCGGGCTCGAACTCGGCATGAAGTTCGTCGCATCGGCCAGCGGCACCATAACCGGCATTCGCTACTACAAGGCGGCCGGCGACACCGGCACGCACACCGGCTCGATATGGAGCGCCACGGGTGCGCTTCTCGGCACTGTGACCTTCACCAACGAGTCCCTGAGTGGTTGGCAGACGGCCAAATTCTCAAGCCCGATCCAGCTCACCGCCGGCACGACCTATACCGCTTCCTATCATACGACCGGAAGCTACGTGGCGACGTCGAACTACTTCACCACCGCCATTACCAATGGACCGCTGACTGCACCGTCGTCGACGACGAGCGGCGGCAATGGCGTGTACACCTACAGCGCAGGCGGCGTTGCGCCGACATCCAGCTATCAGGCGACGAACTATTGGGTCGACGTCGTCTTCAACCAGTCGACGGTCAATACCGCGCCGGTCGCCAACAACGACAATGGCTTCGTCGTCACTTATGACACGCCGCTTGCCATCACGTCCGCCTCGCTGCTTGCAAACGACACGGACCCGGACGGCGATGCGCTGACGATAACGGGCGCCAACAATGCCACGAACGGCACTGTTTCGTTCAACAGCCAGACCGGCGCCATCACCTTCACGCCGACCGCAGGTTACAGCGGGCCGGCAAGCTTCTCTTACGGCATATCGGATGGCCGCGGCGGAACCGCATCGGCAACGGTCAACCTGACGGTTCGTCCGCTCGATACGAGCAAGAACCTGTTTTCGCCTTCCGACACGCCGGCCAACCCGGCGGTCAACGATCCGAACTCGGTGGAACTCGGCGTCAAGTTCATCGCGTCCGCCGGCGGCACGATCACCGGCCTGCGCTATTACAAGAGCGCGCAGGATACCGGAACGCACACCGGCTCCCTGTGGACCAGCACGGGCACGCTGCTTGCCACCGCCACCTTCACGAATGAGACGGCAAGCGGCTGGCAGACAGTCAACTTCTCGCAACCGGTCACGGTGTCGGCCGGCACCACCTATGTCGCCAGCTATCACTCCAACGGCTTCTACTCGGCAAGCGACAACTACTTCACCACCGCGCACACCAATGGCCCGCTCACAGCACCGTCGAGCGCGTCGAGCGGCGGCAATGGCGTTTATCGCTATGGCTCCAGCAGCCTGTTCCCGAATGCGAGCTACAATGCGACGAACTACTGGGTGGATGTCGTCTATCAGCAGGCGACGCAGAACATGGCTCCCGTCGCCAACAATGACTCGGGTTATTCGGCGAGCTTCAACACGCCCTATGCAATCCAGGCGTCCGCCCTGCTTGCCAATGACAACGATCCTGACGGCGACCCGCTGACGATCACCGGCGTCAGCAGCCCCGTCAATGGCACCGTTGCCTTCGACAGCCAGTCGAACATGGTCACGTTCACGCCGACGACCGGCTACACTGGACCGGCAAGCTTCTCCTATGCCATCTCCGACGGCCATGGCGGCACAAGCTCGGCCCAGGTCTCGCTCAATGTCATAGGGCAGGGCGCCGAACAGAGCGTGTTCTCTCCAAGCAGCACGCCGGCGACGGTCACCGTCAACGACAACAATTCGGTCAATCTCGGCATGAAGTTCCAGGCCGACGTCGCTGGCTGGATCACCGGGTTCAAGTTCTACAAAGGTCCCAGCAATACCGGTCCGCATACCGGCTATCTCTGGACGGCAGGCGGGACACTCCTGGCAAGCGCCACCTTCACCAACGAGACCGCGAGCGGCTGGCAGTCCGTCGACCTGTCCCAGCAGGTCCAGATCCAGGCGAACACCACCTACGTCGTCTCCTACAGCACCAACGGCTCCTATTCGGCGACCGGCAACTTCTTCACCTCCGACATCGCCAACAACAATCTGCATGCCCTGTCATCGACCCTTAGCGGTGGTAACGGCGTCTACGCATACGGGTCGAGCGGGCTGTTCCCGACGAGTTCCTTCAACAGCACAAACTACCATGTGGATGTGGCGTTCAGACCGCAGCTTGCGGCGTAGAGGTGAGCATGGGGGCCCAGAAAATACGCGACAATCGCCTGCCGGTGACGGTGCTGGCAGGGTTTCTGGGCGCCGGCAAGACGACGATTCTGAACCACGTCCTGCGTAACCGCGAAGGACGCCGCGTCGCGGTCATCGTCAACGATATGAGCGAGATCAACATCGATGCCGATCTCGTTCGCGATGGCGGCGCCGACCTTTCGCGCACCAATGAAACGCTCGTTGAACTCACCAATGGCTGCATCTGCTGCACGCTGCGGGATGATCTGCTGGGCGAAGTGCGCCGGCTGGCAGCCGAAGGGCGCTTCGACTACCTGTTGATCGAAGGCACCGGCATCGCCGAGCCCCTGCCGATCGCGGCGACATTCTCTTTCAAGGACGAAAAGGGCGCGGCCCTTGCCGATGTCGCACGGCTCGACACGATGGTGTCGGTCGTTGATGCGGCAAACCTGCTTTCCGACTATTCGAGCTCGGATTTCCTGAGCGATCGCGGCGAAACCCGCGACAAGGATGACAAGCGCACGCTGGTCGATCTCCTCGTCGAGCAGATCGAGTTTGCCGACGTCGTGGTGATCAACAAGATCTCGGAAGTGATGGCTGAGGCCCGCGCCACCGTGCGCCGGATCGTTGCCGCCCTCAATCCCGATGCGCGCGTCATCGAGACCGATTTCGGCCACCTGCCGCTTAGTGCGATCCTTGACACCGGCCTTTTCAGTGAGGCGAAGGCGGCGAGACATCCGCTCTGGCACAAGGAACTATATGGCTGGGGCGATCATGTGCCGGAAACGGAAGAATATGGCATCGCCAGTTTCGTCTATCGCGCCAGGCGTCCGTTCGACCCGTCGAAGCTAAACGACTTCCTTGCGCAGGAATGGGCCGGACTCATCCGAGCGAAGGGGCATTTCTGGCTGGCCACCCGTCCCGACTGGATCGGCCTGCTTTCGATCGCCGGCACGCAGCGCCGCACCGAGGCGAAAGGTCTGTGGTGGGTGACCGTGCCGAAGGCGCACTGGCCGCGCTATCCGCAATTCCGCGAGCTGCTCGATCGCCATTGGAGCGAGGTCTGGGGCGATCGCCGGCAGGAGTTGGTCTTCATCGGCGCAGGTCTCGATGAACAAGCGATCTGCGCGGCGCTCGACGAATGCCTGGTCGGCGAAGAAGCCGGCTTTGATCCTCGGCTTGCGCGCGAGCTCAACGATCCGTTTCCACCGTGGCAGCACGCACATGCTGCATGACAGAACTCGAACCTGAAACCCATGGAGATGACAATGAGCAACGAACTCTACGCCGACGGCATTGGTGAAATCACCGTCACCGGCACGATCGTCAGGATCGACCTGATGTCCCTGTCCGCCACTGAGCGCGACGACAAGAACAATCCCAAGCCGGTGTTTCGCCAGCGGGTGATCATGCCGGTGGATGCTTTCGCCAATGCAGTGGATCTCATGCAGAAGGCGCTTGGCGGTCTCGTCGAAGCCGGTGCGGTGCGCCGGGTCGGTGACGTCCAGAAGGCGCCGGTGGCAGATACGGGCTCCCAGGGAAAACCCCAGAACGCATCACCGAACTTCAACTGACCGGTAACGCAGCTTCTATTGCTCGGGCGGGGCCATGGACACGTATCAGCATACCAGCCTTCAATGCCTGGCCTTGGTCGCGCGCCATCATGGCGTCGACCTATCGCCCGAACGGCTCGTTCACGATTATGCAGTGGGCGACCAACCTGTCGCTACGCGGAAGCTCCTGCGAATGGCGAAGGATGCCGGGCTGCGCGCCCGGCATATGAAGCTTGCCTGGCGTTCGCTTTTCCAGTTGGGCGATGCCTATCCCCTGCTTGCCGAACTTGAAAACGGCAACTGGGTGGTGATTGCCGGCGCCGCCATTGGCGGCGAAGAGGACATGATCCGCATCCTCGATCCGCTGGCCCAGCGTCCGGAATTCCTTCTTCTGAACGAACAGCAGTTTTCGAAGGGCTGGAGCGGGTCCGTCATTCTTCTGAAGCGTAACTATCGTCTGGCCGATGACGACCAGCCGTTCGGCTTCCGCTGGTTCTTGCCCGAAATTATCCGCCAGCGCAGCCTGTTCCGCGATGTCGCCCTGGCGGCATTCGTTCTCTACGGGCTCGGCCTGACAACGCCGATCTTCTTCCAGCTCGTCATCGACAAGGTGCTGGTGCATCAGAGCTATGCGACGCTGACCGTCCTTGTGATCGGCGTTGCCGTTGCCCTTGTCTTCGACGCGGCCTTCACCTTTCTCAGGAAATACCTGCTCCTCTATGCGACGAACAAGATCGATATCCGCATGGCGACTCGCACGTTCGGGCATCTCCTGAACCTGCCTATCGCGCTGTTCGAGCAGGCATCGGCCGGCGTTCTCGTCAAGCATATGCAGCAGACCGGCCGCATCCGCGAGTTCCTGACCGGGCGGCTCTTCCTGACGCTTCTCGACGGGTTGTCGCTTCTGGTCTTCATACCGATCCTGGTTCTCTACAGCGTCAAGCTCACCTTCGTCGTCCTCGGCTTTGCCGCTTTGGTCGGCCTCGTTGTCATGTGCCTTGTGGGGCCGTTCCAGAGACGATTGCAGGCGCTCTATCAGGCCGAAGGCGAAAGGCAGGCACTGCTTGTCGAAACCGTTCACGGCATGCGCACCGTCAAGTCACTTGCCCTGGAGCCGCGCCAGCGCCGCGTCTGGGACGACAGCTCGGCGCAGTCAATCTCGGTTCGCTTCCGTGTCGACAAGATCTCGAATATTGCGCAGGCGCTGACCGGTCTTCTCGAAAAGCTGATGAGCGTCGCCATCATCGGTCTTGGCGCGCTCGACGTGTTCAGCGGAACGATGACGATCGGCGCGCTCGTTGCCTTCAACATGCTGGCCGGCCGGGTCTCCGGGCCGCTCGTCCAGATCGTCACAATGGTCCACGAGTATCAGGAGGTAGCACTTTCCGTCCGCATGCTTGGCGAGATCATGAACCAGCGCCCCGAGCAGTTCGGGCGCGGGCGCGGTATCAGACCCGAGCTCAAGGGCCAGATCGAGTTCGAAAAGGTGACGTTCCGCTACGGGCCTGATGGCGCGCCGGCGCTTGACGACGTTTCGTTCACCGTGCCTGCGGGCTCGGTGTTCGGCATCGTCGGCAAGAGCGGTTCGGGCAAGACGACGGTTACGCGCCTGATCCAGGGGCTTTACCAGAACCAGCAGGGGCTGGTGCGCATGGACGGCTATGACAGCCGCGAGATCGATCTCGTTCATCTCAGGACAAGCATAGGCGTCGTGCTGCAGGACAATTTCCTGTTCAAGGGGTCCGTCCGTGAAAACATCGCGGCGGCAAAGCCCAATGCGAGCATCGAGGAGATTGTCGAAGCCGCCCGCATTGCCGGTGCGGAGGAGTTCATCGAGCGGCTTCCGCGCGGTTTCGAAACCCTGCTGGAGGAAAACGGATCGAACCTCTCCGGTGGCCAGAAGCAGCGCCTCGCTATTGCGCGCGCTTTGATCACCGACCCCAAGCTGCTTATCCTGGATGAAGCCACCAGCGCGCTCGATCCCGACAGCGAGGCGATCATCCGCCAGAACCTCAGCAAGATCGCGGAGGGGCGCACGGTCATCATCGTTTCGCATCGCCTGTCGACGCTGGTCGACGCCGACGCCATCCTGGTCGTCGATCGCGGCAAGATCGCCGACATCGGCCGCCACGATCAGCTCGTCTCGCGTTGCATGACATATCGCCATCTGTGGTCCCAGCAGACGAGGCAGGTGGCATGAACGCGCACACGCCAAAGCCCAGCGAGAACCTGCCCGTACCGGTTAATAAGCCGGCAACCGAACTGGTTGTGAAGCGGCCGCCGCTTCCGCCGGTCATTGCCGAATTCCAGTCGGACGCGGTGGAACTTGAAGAACGCGTTCCGCCGAAGATCGCGCGGCTTACGCTCTACGGCGTCACCGCGCTCATCGTCGCTGCGGTGACGTGGGCCTCGGTCTCGCAGATCGACGAGGTGGTCATCGCCCCCGGCAAACTGATCACCACCCAGCCGACAATCATCGTGCAGCCGCTGGAAACCTCCATCATCCGTTCCATCGATGTCGCCAATGGCGATGTCGTTCGTGCGGGTCAAACGCTTGCGACGCTCGACGCAACGTTCAGCCAGTCGGATGTCGACCAGCAGCGTGCGAAGTTTGCCGCACTCGACGCGCAGGTCAAGCGCAGCGAGGCCGAACTCAGCGGTGCTGATTATTCCAAGATCGCCGGCAGTTCGTCGGATGAGCAGCTGCAGGTGCAGCTCTTCGGCCAGCGGCTCGCCTTCTATGTCGCGCAGATCCAGAATTTCGATCAGCAGATAGCAGGGCAGGCGGCGTCGATGACGGCCGGCAAGGAACAGGAAACGATCCTGCTCAGCCGGCGTGAAAATCTCAGCCTGATCGAAAATGCGCGCGAGAAACTGTACAAGCAGGAAACCGGGTCTCTGCTCAATCTGCTCAGTTCGCGCGACGCCCGTCTCGACGTCGATTCGAGCATCTCGCAGTTGCGCGGCAAGGCCGAAGAGGCCGGCCATTCGCTGGCGAAGCTCCGGGCCGATCGCCAGGCCTTCATCGAGGATTTCCGCCGCGTGACGATGGAAAAGCTCGTCGAGCTCAGAAGCCAGCGCGACACGGTCGGCGAAGAGCTGAAGAAAATGGAGCTGCGCCGCAACATGGTCGTCCTGACGGCGCCGGCAGATGCGGTCGTGCTCGATCTTGCGCAACGCTCCATCGGGTCCGTCGTGCGCGAGGCCGAGCCGATCGTCACGCTCGTTCCGCTGAACGTGCCTTTGGAGGCGGAGGTCTCGGTCAATTCGCGCGACATCGGGCGTATTGCAGTGGACAAGGACGTGCGGATCAAGTTCGACGCCTATCCGTTCCAGAAATTCGGCACGGCTTCCGGCTCGATCCGAACCATCAGCCGCGATGCCTTCACGCCGAGCCAGCAGGAAGCGGCTGTAGGTCAGCCCGCGGTTCCGTATTTCAAGGCGCGCGTCCTGCTTGCAGACACGCGGCTACATGCTTCGGCCGAGCCCGTGCGGCTATTACCCGGCATGACGGTGTCGGCCGAGATCAAAGTCGGCCGGCGGACAGTGATCTCCTATTTCCTCTATCCGCTCCTGCGCGGCCTGGACGATGCCATCCGCGAGCCGTGACCGGCATTCAACGTTGGATGCTCGAAAACGAAAAAGCCGCGGCGAACCGCGGCTTTTCGTTGCTTGTAAATTGGAGCGGGTGAAGCGATTCGAACGCTCGACCCCAACCTTGGCAAGGTTGTGCTCTACCCCTGAGCTACACCCGCTCGCGCGGTCTCTCGACCGCAAGCCGCGCCTATATGGCGGAAGAGACGGCCGAATGCAACAGGGAAAATTGCACGAAGATGCGTAATAATTGTGGCCTTCGGCGACACCCCGGATTTTGGCTGGCTCGTCGCGTGCAAATGTTTCGTCGCATTGCGCAGAACGGGGTTGTTTCCATGCGATCTTTGGCGATAACCGTTCCACCAGAGATAATGACAAGCCGGATGCCATCCATGCCGAAACATCCCGATGAGCTCTTTGCCTTTCTCGAAGGGCTTGGAATCGCGGTCGCAACGAAGGCGCATCCGCCGCTTTTCACCGTTGCCGATTCACAGTCGCTGCGCGGCGAAATCCCCGGCGGTCACACCAAGAACCTCTTTCTGAAGGACAAGAAGGATAACTTCTTCCTGGTCACCGTCGATGAGGACGCCGCGGTCGATCTCAAGCAGATCCACCATCTTATCGGCGCGTCCGGCAGGGTTTCTTTCGGCAAGCCTGAAGCACTGATGGAGCTTTTGGGCGTCGTGCCTGGTGCTGTAACCGTGTTTGGCCTGATCAACGACAGCGAAGGCCGCGTAAAAGTCATTCTGGACAGCACATTGATGGAAAATGCGGTCATCAATGCCCATCCGCTGACCAACGAAGCCACGACCTCGATTTCCCGCGATGACCTTGTCGCCTTCGTAAAAGCGACCGGCCACGAGCCGGTTATCTTGAAAGTCTCCGCATGATCGCCACATGGGTGACGGAAAACGGTTTTCCGTGTGCCCATTGCGCGCGTAGAATAAGCCGAACACGCACCGGAAAGCGGTGAAAGGGTAACAATGAGCAACCAGGACAATTCATTCGGCGGCCCCAGCGGCAATTACGCCACCAGCTTCAGCTACGGCGCACCCAAGCCGGCGGAGCCGCAAGGCGGCTCGCCCGCTATGGTGCTTGGCTCCGACGCCGGCGCGGAGCCTTTCGTGGTGAAGGACACGACGACAGCGAGCTTTGCCGCCGACGTCATACAAGAGTCGCGAAACCAGCCCGTGCTCGTGGATTTCTGGGCGCCCTGGTGCGGTCCTTGCAAGCAGCTGGCGCCGGCGCTCGAAAAGGCCGTGCAGGAGTCCAGAGGCCGGGTCAAGCTGGTCAAGATGAACATAGACGACCATCCGGCGATTGCAGGACAGCTCGGCATCCAGTCGATCCCGGCGGTCATCGCGTTCAAGGATGGGCAGCCCGTCGACGGCTTTATGGGGGCAGTGCCCGAGAGCCAGATTCGCGATTTCATCCAGAAGGTCGCCGGCAAGGACGACGGCAAGGGACAGCTCGAGGAAGCCCTGGCCGCGGCCGCCGAGGCGCGCGCGGCCGGCGATCTCCAGACGGCAGCCGACATTTTCGATGCCGTGTTGCAGCAGTATCCCGATAATCTCGATGCGCTGGCCGGCCTCGCAGATCTGCTGTTCGAGGCGGGTGATGTTGCCGGCGCGGAGGAAATTCTGGCCAAGGTGCCGGCTGACGCCAAGGATACGGCAGCACTTTCGGCAGTGAAAGCCAGGCTCGCTCTGGCCAAGCAGGCTGCTTCGCTCGGCAATCCGGCGGAATTCGAGGCGCGCCTCGCGGCAAACCCCAAGGATTATCAGGCGCGGTTTGACCTTGCCATGATCCAGAACGGGCTCGGCCAGCGCCAGGAGGCCGCGGACAATCTGCTGGCGATCGTCAAGGCGGACCGGACGTGGAACGATGACGGCGCGCGTGCCCAGCTTCTGCAGTTTTTCGAAGCGTGGGGCATGACCGACGAGGTGACGCTGGCGACCCGGCGAAAACTGTCGTCACTCCTGTTCTCGTGATCGGATATGGAGAAAGGCGAGGGCCAGCCCTTGCCCTTGCCTCCCTCCATTCCACATTGCTGGTGAAAGTTCCGGGAAGCCGGTGATGATTCTCGGACTGGCCAGGTCACCCGTGCCGGCACGGAGGTGAAAATGCAGGCGGGAAATGCGCATTATCGGTCGGGCAAGGACGTGCCTGCGACGATACCTGTTTTCCCATTGACCGGCGCGCTTCTTCTGCCGGGCGGCCGCACCCCGCTCAACATCTTCGAGCCGCGCTACCTGCAGATGGTCGACGAGGCCGTCGGCGGAACGCGGCTGATCGGGATCATACAGCCGGCGCTCGATGGCTCTTTGCGTGAGGACGGCGAGCCGGAAATCTGTGAAGTCGGCTGCGTCGGGCGTATCACCTCGTTTGCCGAATCGGGCGATGGCCGCTACCTCATCTCCCTGCAGGGCGTCTGCCGTTTCCGGGTCGCCCATGAACTGGCGGTGAAAACGCCTTTTCGGCAATGCCGCATCATGCCCTTCATTGCCGACCTGTCGGATGACCCGACCGGAAGCGAGGTCAATCGGCTGGCTCTGCTGAAGGCATTCCGAGCCTATCTGGAAGCAAACGATCTCGAGGCTGATTGGGAAAATGTCAGCCGGGCCGAAAACGCCATGCTGGTGAATGCGCTGTCGATGATGGCGCCCTATGGCGCGGCGGAGAAGCAGGCGCTTCTCGAGGCGCCGGATCTGAAGACGCGGGCCGATACGCTGATCGCCATCACCGAGATGGTGCTTGCGCGCGAAAACGACGACTTCGGGTCAAGCCTGCAATAGCTGGACGCATGGGTCGGAGGGGAATCGATGAATCAGGAAAAACCCAGCCCGGCAATCGACGTCAAGCTTCTGGAGCTGCTGGCCTGTCCCCTGACAAAGGGCCCGCTGACATGGGATGCGGAGCGTCAGGAACTGGTGTCGCGGCTGGCCCGACTTGCCTATCCGGTTCGCGACGGCATTCCGGTCATGCTGCCTTCCGAAGCGCGAAGCGTTGAAATCGATAGCGAAACAAAACCGAAGGCGGGATTGGAAGACGATTAGAGCGACGTGCGTTCTGTGAAATCGGCTGCCGCGGCTTTTCATCGGCCTTACTGAAAATTTCGCCCCTTCGGCATGACGCTGCGTGCCTGCCGGGACAGGGTTTCGTAGTCGCGGTGTGGTATCGTGGTTTTGATATCCTGCGCTGACGGGTTCGCGCTTTGGGCTTTTTCACGCTGCTCCAGCCGCCTTATCATCGCTTCCTCGGAAAGTTCGCCCAGCCATAGCGACAGATCCTCGATGGTTTCGGCCACGATGTGGATGACGTTCGATACCGATTGCAGGCGGCCTTTCACCCTGACGAAACGCGCACCCATGACCACCGGCCGGAAGCGATCGAACACCTTTGGCCAGACGATGACATTGGCGATCGATTTCTCGTCTTCAAGCGTCATGAAGACGACACCCTTGCCCGAACCCGGCCTTTGACGAACAAGAACCAGGCCAGCAACGGAAATGCGCCGGCCATTGGGCGTTTCGGGCAGGAGCGCATTGGGCGTGATGCCGGCCTTGTCGAGCCTGCCGCGCAGGAAGGACAAGGGATGCGCTTTCAGGGAGAGACCAAGCGACCGGTAATCATGCAGGACATGCTCGCCGAGCGGCATCACCGGCAGTTTTGTCTCGGGTTCGTTGTCACGCAGGCGGATATCGGGTTGATCGAACAGCGGCAGGCTTTCTGCGGCACTCTTGCCGTTCAGCGCGCGCACGGCCCACAAGGCGGCACGCCGATCGAGGCCGATCGAGCGGAAGGCATCGGCTTGCGCCAGCCTTTCCATCGCGTCGACGCGTAACCCGGAGCGCAGCCATACATCGCGGACGGAGGCGTAGCCTGAACCACGGTTCTTCACGAGAATTTCCATGGCGTCTTTAGCGAGTCCCTTGATCTGCCGAAAGCCGAGGCGGACGGCGTGGCAGCTCTTGATCACGCCGCGCATTCCGGCATGACGTGCGGCGATCCGCTCAGGGTCGAAGGATGATTTCTCCAGCAAGCAATCCCAGTCGGAATGGTTGACGTCTATGGACCGCATCTCGACGCCATGATCCTGGGCATCGCGCACAAGCTGTGCCGGTCTGTAAAAACCCATCGGCTGCGAATTCAGGATCGCCGCGCAGAAAACGTCCGGATACCATGCCTTGAACCAGGACGAGGCATAGACCAGCAAGGCAAAGGAAGCGGCGTGGCTTTCGGGAAAACCATAATCGCCAAAACCTTCGATCTGTCGGAAACAGCGTTCGGCAAAGCCGCGGTCGTAGTCATTTTTGACCATGCCTTCGATCAGGCGATCCCGGTAGTTGCCGATTGTTCCGGTGCGTTTGAAAGTCGCCATGGCGCGCCGCAATTCGTCGGCCTCATCAGGAGCGAAACCACCCGCCACGATGGCGATCTTCATTGCCTGCTCTTGAAACAGCGGCACGCCAAGGGTCTTCTCTAAAATCGCCTTAAGTTCAGGCTTCTGATACTCGGGGTCTTCTTTCCCTTCCCTTCGTCGCAGATAGGGATGCACCATATCGCCCTGGATCGGACCCGGGCGCACGATGGCGACCTCGATGACAAGATCGTAGAATTTTCTAGGTTTGAGGCGTGGCAGCATGCTCATCTGCGCACGGCTTTCGATCTGGAAGACGCCGAGTGTGTCGGCACGGCAGATCATATCGTAGACACTTTTTTCTTCCGACGGAATCGTCGCCAGAGTCAGCCGTTCCGGCCAGTCATGCTTGTAGTTATCTTCCAGAAGGTCGAAGGCGCGCCTCAGGCAGGAAAGCATGCCAAGCGCCAGGATATCGACCTTGAGTATCTTGACGGCGTCGAGGTCGTCCTTGTCCCATTCGACCATCTTCCGTTCGTCCATGGCCGTCTTCATGATGGGCACGACCTCGTCCAATCGATCCCTGGTGATGACGAAGCCGCCGACATGCTGGGAGAGATGGCGCGGGAAGCCCATTATTTCGTTGGAACGGTCGATTACATGTTTCGTGGCTGAATCCGATTGGTCGAGGCCGCCCGCAGTCGCTTCCTTCTCGCCAAGCTCGGAAGAAGACCAGCCCCAGATCGATCCCGAAAGAGCGCCTCGGACATCGTCGGAAAGGCCCATGGCCTTGGCGGTTTCCCTGAGTGCAGAGCGGGCACGATAAGTGACGACGGAGGCAGCGAGCGCGGTGCGCTTCTCGCTGTACTTACTGTAGATATACTCCATGACGATATCGCGCTTTTCATGCTCGAAATCGACGTCGATATCCGGCGGTTCGCCGCGTTTTTCGGAAATGAAGCGCTCGAACAGGCTGTCGATGATCTCAGGGCCGACATCCGTGATTTTGAGGCAGTAGCATATGACAGAATTGGCCGCCGAGCCGCGCCCCTGACAGAGTATACCCTTTGAGCGCGCGTACTTCACAATGTCGTAAACCGTCAGAAAATAACGTGCATAGTTCAGCTTTTCGATAATCCCGATTTCATACCGGATAAGGCCTTTTACTTTTTCCGGGACACCTTTGGGATAGCGTTCATCGGCGCCCAACCATGCCAGTCTTTCCAGTTCGGCTTGCGAAGGCAGGCCGGATTCGGTGGGTTCGTCCGGGTAATTATATTCGAGATCCTGGAGGGAAAAGGAGAGCGTTTCTGCAAAACGCAGTGTCTGCGCCAATGCGTGCGGATACGCCTTGAAAAGCCGCGCCATTTCCATCGATGGCTTCAGATGGCGTTCGGCGTTGGCTGCTAGTTCGAGGCCTGACTCGGCGACGGGCCTGTTCAGCCGGATCGCGGTCAACACGTCCTGCAGGGGCCGCTGGTCGGCGGCGTGATAGAGGACATCGTTGGTCGCCATCAGAGGTATGGCGGCAGCCGTTGCCATGTTCGCCGCCTGCTCGAGACGGAAACGATCGTTGCCGCTGTAATCGGGGGCGGCGGCGAGCCAGAGGTTGCTGCCGAAACGATCCTTGAGGCGATGTAGAAAGGTCAGCGTCTCCTGCGTCGGCCCTGACAGGTCGGGCAGCACGGCGAGGGACATGCTGTCGCCCCATTCGAAAAGGTCGCCGGCATAGAGAAGCGGCGCGCCTTTCGGACTTTCCTCGCGCATATTGGCCTGCGTCAGCAGGCGGCACAGATGCCCCCATCCCTTGCGGTCCTGCGGATAGGCGAGCACGTCGGGCGTGCCGTCGGCAAAGACCAGCCGGCAACCGGGATGATAGGCAAGCGATAGGGGCTTACTCTCCTCCGAGAGCTTGATGTGTTTCGACTGGCTCCAGGCGCGCACCACGCCGGCCACGGTGTTGCGGTCGGCAAGGCCCATGCCGACGTGGCCGAGAAAACAGGCGGCAACGACCAGGTCCTCCGGTCGCGAGGCGCCGCGCAGGAAGGAAAAATTCGATTGCACGCCGAATTCGACATAAAGCGGGGAAGCGGCGGGTGCGCGCGAAACGTCTTCCTTCATGCGAAAAATCCCTGCAAGAACCAGCGCGGGTTGCCTTGCGTGGCGCCGTAAAACCCCTGGCGGAAAAGCCAGTAGCGGCGGCCATCGGCGTCCTCGATGCGGAAATAATCGCGCGTCGCCTCATCCGCACCATCGCGCCACCATTCGGGTGCGATGCGCTCCGGGCCTTCCGCGCGTGCAACCTCATAAAGCGCGCGACGCCAGCGGAAGCGGGCAGGCGGCCCGTCGGGCACTTCGGCGGCCATGACCTCGACCGGTTCCGGTTGAGAAAAAAGGCGGATCGGGCGCTCCGGTCCAGGCGGCGGGGGAAGCGCGATCTCACGCCCTCTGTTCCTTGCATGGCCGAGGTCTTTTTCCGCCTCGGCAAAAGACAGGCAGGAAACCGCCCGCTCTGGAATATGGCTCTCGACAGGGACAGGCCTCAGCACCGTGTCGCCACCCAGGCGAGCGCTTACGCGGTCAGCGAAAAGCGCCAGATCCTCGTCGCTGCCGGAAGCATCTCCGCTGAAATCGGCCTGATCCATCTCGAATGGTGCTGTCGCCAGAACGGAAAGGCGGACAAGATCGAAGCCGTAGCCGGCATCGAGGACGTCTTCGAGAGCCGTTAGTCTTTCGTGAAACAGTTTTCCGATCACGCCCGGTTCGCGCAACGGGCGTGAGGTGCCGACGCCGATGCGGCTGACCACGCCGTCGACCCGAAACAGAAGGAGCTGCAGGGCGCGCGCGCCTTCGCCATGGCGCTCGAGATCGGTCTTCAAGGATCGGGCGAGCAGGAGCACCAGATGCTCTATGTCTTCCACGAGCGAAACCGGCTCGGGCAGATGCCGTTCCACCGATAGCGGGGCTACGGGCCGGCGCGGCGAAATGGCTTCCTCAAGCTGTCCGAGCGCCTGGTCGAGGCGCAGGAGAAGCATTTTGCCGAAACGGCGCGCCAAGGGCGCGCGTGGCGCCTGCAGGATTGCGCCCGTGGTGCGCAACCCCACGCTCTCCAGAGACGCGATCGTTTCGGGCGCGAGGCGCAATGCGGCGAGCGGCAAGGGCGCCATGGTCTTTTCCTCGTCACCCGGCGCGACGACCGAAGCCGTGCAAAATCGCGCCGCTGCCCAGGCTGCTCCGGGTGTCGAAGCCAGCCCGGCGCGGACGTCAAAACCCTGATGGAAAAAGCGCGACAGCATGTCGTCCAGCATGGGTTTCTCGCCGCCGAAGAGATGGGCGCAGCCGGTGATGTCGAGAAACAGCCCGTCCTGCCCATCGAGCGCCACCAGTGGCGTATAGCGGTCGCACCAGTCGGCAAGGCTTTCGAGCAGCCTGCGGTCCGCCTGCGTGTCGGCCTCGACGATCTCTATGCCGGGATGCATGGCGCGTGCGTCGGCGATGCCCGTGCCGGGCTTCAGCCGCAGCCGTTCAGCCTGCTCGTCGAGGGCTGCGATGCGCTGGGTGTTGTTGTCGCGATGGCTGATGACGAGCGGCGGCCGCGCTGCCTGCGGGTTTGAACGCCAGGACCGCCCCAGGCGCTGGCGCAATATCCGCTCGGCGGGAAGATGCGGAAACCATAGCGCCAGGATTCGCTGAGCCGAGACCATTGGGCCGTCTTTCTTCGAATGAGCGTTCATCGGCGTTCCACTCCAGCGTGAACTGTCCGGGCAAGGCATTGCGGCTTTTGTCGATCCTGACCATGAAGCCAGGGGGGCCGATGGAATCGGGCAAAGGCCCGGCGATGGTCCAGCGCAGCGCGGCAGGGGCCGGCGAGACGATGAGGCGCATGGGGGCCGCCGTCGGCTCGGCTTGCGCTGCCTGGCGCAGCAGGAAAACCGGCCTGCCTGCGTCCTGGGCCCGGTAATGGAGGCGTCGCGTGGCAACGAGGTCGAGCTTCTGCGGATTGCCGCGGATTTCCAGGATCACGGCAGAAAGTGCCTTCAGGCTTGCCGCCTCCTCGGCGATCCACATGGCGTCGGCGAGTTTCGGTGCCTGCGCGATGATGAGATCCTCCGGCGCAATGCCGAAGCGGGCATGCAGACCCGGCGCATAGGGAAAGCCCGCCTCGCGGAAGATTTCATGCGTGCCGATCCACAGCACGGGCAGTTTCGGCTGCGCGGCATTCTTTAGGAGCAGCCCGGCTAGCGACAGGCCAAAGCCTGCTACCGCGCCGGCATCGCGGGTCAGTGTTCCATGGATTTCCGTCAGCGCAGCCTTCGGCAACCCGCCGCCCAGTGCGGTGTCGAAATCCTCCGCGCCCGTCAGCAAAAGGTCCTGCACGACTGTGACCCCATGGCGGCGCAGCACCATGGTCTGCCCGGCCGGATCTGTCTCGGCAGGGGGCGCCAGCCGCTCGGGCAGCGTGCCCTCTATGCGGGCGATTTTCTGGCGCAGGGCAAAAACGATTTCCTGCGCCACGGCGGATGTCGCCATGACGGTCTGCTTTTCTGATATGTTCCTGTTATGTTCTTATAGATTCCAGAGCGCGCCCGAAGAGTCAAGCGGAACGGGAGGAGAATTTATTCCTTTCGGGCATTCAGCAAAACCAGCTGTCCCGGCTAATTTCCCGATAAGCGCGCAAAAGCCTCGAAAGCCGCGCTCCGAAAGGCTATATGCGGTCAAAAGGGAAAAGAATGGCTCGCATCTACAAGACCCGCTCCTGGCACGACCAGCTTTCACCATCGATGGAAGAAATGGAGTTCATGGCTCTCGAAGCCTATGCGCACCTGCCGGAGGAGTTTCGCAAGCTCACCGGCGAGGTCATCATCCAGATCGCGGAATTTCCGACCGACGAGATCATGGATGATCTGTCGCTCGAAACGCCGTTCGATCTGCTTGGCCTGTTCGAAGGCCGCGGCATTGCCGAGCGCTGGAACCCCCAGACCGGCGAGGGGCCGAACCGCGTCACGCTCTATCGCCGCGCCATCCTGGATTACTGGTCAGAGAACGAGGAGACGCTGGGCGACATCGTCACCCATGTCCTCATCCACGAGATCGGCCATCATTTCGGCCTCTCCGACGACGATATGGAGAAGCTCGAGGAAGCGGCCGACCATCCTCAAAGCTGATAGACACGCGATGAGCGCTTTCAAAACACCCGATCAATTGTACGAAAAACTGAAGGCTGCGTGGAGTTCTGAAAGCTCGGGAAGCTGGAGCCTTGATAACCCGGCCAAAGGGCAGTGCAGCGTCACCTCGCTTGTCGTGCAGGATGCGTTCGGAGGAGAAATCCTCAAAACCCGCACGAAAGGCGGCACGCATTTCTACAATCTGATCGACGGCGTCAGATGGGATTTAACCGTCAGCCAGTTCGACCACCCGATACCTTTCGAGGATCGACCGTCCAGCCGCGAGGAAGCGATGGCCGATACGTCGTCTCGCCAGTACGAAGCACTCAAAGCCAGATTGCAGATGTAGACGACTACCAGTCGCTCAGCTTGGTGACGCCTGCTTCGTATTCCTGGCCATCGACGTCCTTCACCACGGCCTGGCCGCATTTCATCACCTTGGCCTCGGCGTCATAGCCATAGGTCGGCGAGCCGAACAGGTGCCAGCCCTTGTTCAGGGCAGCCGTGACCTTGTGGCAGAAGCTCGCATCGTCCGGCCCGGTCAGAAAGCGGTAGAGTTTCATGTCGTCATTCCCGTACTGCCCTGGCCATCTTCGGCATCAAGGCGTTCGATGATTTCTAGCCAATCATGGACGTTTTCGCCAGCAGCCTTTCAGCCTGTGCGCGATGAAGCAGCTCGACCATGCGCCCGTCGAGGCCGATCGCGCCCTTTCCGGCGTTTTCGGGGAGAGAAAAAGCGGCGATGATTTTCTCGGCTTCCTTGCGTGCGGCTTCCGACGGCGAGAAAGCCTTGTTGGCAGGCTCGATCTGCGCCGGATGGATCAGCGTCTTGCCGTCAAAACCCATGGCGGCGGCTTGCGTGCATTCTGCGGCAAAGGCTTCAAGGTCGCGAAAATCGTTGCTGACGCCATCGACGATATCGAGGCCGCCGGCACGCGCGGCCAGCAGCATCTGCATCAGCCAGGGCATGAGATAACGCCGGTCGGGCGTGGCAAGAACGCCGGTGGCGGCTATCAGATCATTGGTGCCGGCGACCAGGCAGGACAGCCGCGAGGCGGCGTCGCGACCAAGCTCGGCGATGGCGCCGATGTTGAGCAGCGATTTCGGCGTCTCGATCATCGCCCAGAGACGCAGGCTGTCGGGCGCGTCATTGTCGTCGAGCACGTCGCCGGCTTCCAGCACGTCGCGTGGCGTGTCGATCTTGGGCAGCAATATGCCGTCCGGCTCGCAGGCGGCAGCGGCCAGAAGATCGTCCGCGCCCCATTCGCTGGAGACCGCATTGATGCGGATGATCATCTCGCGAATGCCGGCCGGGCGGTTCTTGAAGATGGTGCCGAGCTTTTCGCGGGCGGCGATCTTTTCCGTCGGCGCGACTGCGTCTTCCAGATCGATAACTACCGCGTCGCAGGCGAGGGACGCCAGCTTTGCCAGCGCCTTGTCGTTGGAAGCGGGGACGTAAAGCACCGAGCGGCGCAGATAGAGGCGGGTCTCTTGCGTCATGTGGTCTTCTTGCCCGGCAATGCTGGCTCTTGCAAGACGGAAGCTGGAAACCTTGATAACAGTCTCAAGAGACCTCTAGATTCGATTCATGTTGGGAACGTAAGCACATGGCGCGATATGACGTCATCATCATCGGCGGGGCGATCGTCGGCAGTTCGATCGCCTATTATCTGCGCGAGGAGGGCTTTTCGGGTTCCATCGCGCTGATCGAGCGCGATCCGCAATTCACCTATTCCTCCACGACGCTGTCCTGCGCCTCGATCCGCCAGCAGTTCTCCATCCCTGAAAACATCCGGCTGTCGCAGTTCACGCTGGCGCTGTTCCGGCGGCTGGAGCAGGAGTTCGGCACTGGCGCCGATATCGGTTTTCGCGAAGGCGGCTATCTCATTCTCGCCGGCGAGAACGGCTTGCCGATCCTGCAGCAGAACCATGCCGCGCAGATGGCCGAAGGCGCGGATATTTTGCTGGAAGACGCCGCCGCCCTTGAGAAGCGCTTTTCCTGGATATCGACCGAAGGCGTTTCGGCCGGGGCCTATGGGCGCTCGGGCGAGGGCTGGTTCGACGCCCATGCCATGCTGATGCTGTTTCGCAAGGCGTTGCGCGAAAAGAACATCGATTTCATCACCCACGCCGTCACCGGCATCGAGCGCGAAGGCGACCGCGTCGTTGCGGTCACGCTGGAAAATGGCGACCGGCTGGAAGGCGGCACGATCTTCAACGCCGCCGGCCCTTCCGCCGGCAAGGTTGCGGCCATGGCCGGGCTGGTCCTGCCGGTCGAGCCACGCAAGCGCAGCGTCTTCATCTTCGAGGCGCGCGACAAGTTCGCCGACATGCCGCTGATGGTCGATCCAAGCGGCATCTATGTGCGGCCTGAGGGGAGCGTCTACATCACCGGCGGCGCAGAGAATGAAGAGGGCGAAGGCCCCGCCGACCCCAAGGATTTCGATCCGGACTGGTCGCTGTTCGAGGAGACGATCTGGCCGGTTCTGGCGACCCGCGTGCCTGCCTTCGAAGCGATCAAGGCGACCCGCGCCTGGGCCGGCCACTATGACTACAACACGCTCGACCAGAATGCCGTCATCGGGCCGCATCCCGAAGTGCAGAATTTTGTCTTTGCCAACGGGTTTTCCGGTCACGGCCTGCAGCAGGCGCCGGCGGTCGGCAAGGCGCTGGCCGAACTGCTGGTCCATGGCGCCTACAAGACCATCGACTGCTCGGCCTTCGGCTATGCGCGCATCACGGAAAATCGGCCGTTCCGCGAACTCAACGTGATTTGAAGGCCTGCTTCGAATCAAGTTCTTTTATTCCCGGCTTCCTTTGTGTAAAGCAGGGCCGAAACAATTTCCCGGAACCAGAAACGGGCAGAAGCCATGGAAAAGTTCACCAAGCTCACCGGCGTCGCCGCACCCTTGCCGATCGTCAACATCGACACCGATATGATCATCCCCAAGGATTACCTCAAGACGATCAAGCGCACGGGCCTGAGCGTCGGGCTTTTTGCCGAAATGCGCTTCAACGAGGACGGCTCGGAAAATCCGGATTTCGTGCTCAACAAGCCGGCCTATCGCAAGGCGCAGATCCTGGTTGCCGGCGACAATTTCGGCTGCGGCTCGTCGCGCGAACATGCGCCCTGGGCGCTGCTCGATTTCGGCATTCGCTGCGTCATCTCGACCAGCTTCGCCGACATCTTCTACAACAACTGCTTCAAGAACGGCATTCTGCCGATCACGGTCAGCCCTGAAGACCTCGACAAGCTGATGGACGACGCCTCGCGCGGCGCCAATGCGACGATCTCGGTCGACCTCGAAGCCAAGGAAATCCGCGGTCCCGATGGTGGCGTGGTCAAGTTCGACCTCGACGATTTCAAGCGTCATTGCCTGCTCAACGGTCTCGACGATATCGGCCTGACCATGGAAAAGGCCTCTGCCATCTCGAGCTTCGAGAAGAAGAACGCCGAGAGCCGGCCCTGGGCGTAATGCCCCTCAATTCCAGACGATGAGCTTTGCTGTCCGCCCCGAAAGATTTCCTTCGGGGCTGACAGCGTCTGCCGGCCTGTGGCATGGTCGGAGGCCTCGCCGCTGGAAAGCCTGATTTTCCGGCATTCCGAAACGCCCTGATTCGGAGCTTGTCATGCGCTGGGCTATTTCTCTTCTCGCCGCCGGTCTGACTTTTGCCGCGACCGCTTTTGCCGTCGCGCAGGAAGATCAGCCGAGTTCGATCCCCTTTGCGGGCGGAACGCTGAGCATCAAGGAAACAGCCGATCTCGACAAGATCCTTGCCTTCGACGGCAAGGAATTGGCCCGCAACTATGTCGTCTATTACGACCGCACGGTCGATCTCGACGGCACGAAAGTGGCCCTTTTCGCGGTCGGCGATGGCGGCAATGCCTGTGGCCCGGCAACCGTGATCATCTGGAAGCCCGAGGGTGGCGAACTCAAGACCGCGACGGTGGGCGAGGATTGCGGCGCGCCGCCTGCGGCTGCAACCGAAGACGGCCTCTATTTCGTGCCTTATCTGCGCCCGGGCTCCACTGCCGATGTGCAAAGCTGGTCGCCGGAAGAAGGCCTGCGCGTCGTCGGTGAAATGCGTTTCACGCCGCAGCCCGATACGAAATGGGCCGATATCGACCCGGCCAAGATCACCCACCCTTACGATCTCTTCGCCAATGGCGATTTTTATGATGCCGCCAAAAAAGTTCTCGGCGACAGTCTCGAAAATGTCGCCCTGGCGCTTTCGGTATCCGGCGGTCCCGAAAAAACGGCTTCCGGCATTCTCTATGGCAGCGGCTGCATTCCCCACGCCTGCGGCGGTGGCGACGGTTTCTTCGCTTTCGACCAGAAAACAAAGGCCGTGTATTTCGCGCAGCAGGGCGATGGCGCCGAGCCAGATGCATGGCCGGCACTCGATACCTGGCCTGCAGAAATTCGCGAAGCGATGAAGAAATCGATCGAGCAATAGCTGTTCTGAATTTTCCGGAGACCTTTTATGCGCAAACTGATTTCCACCGGCTCGCCTTTCGAAAAGACCGCCGGCTATTCGCGGGCGGTGGTGCAGGGCGACTGGTGTTTTGTCTCGGGCACGACCGGCTACGACTACGCCACCATGACCATGCCGGACAGCGTCGAGGACCAGACCCGCAATTGCCTGAAAACCATCGCCAAGGCGCTCGAAGACGGTGGCTTCTCGCTCGCTGATGTCGTGCGGGCGCATTACTACATCACCGATCCGGTTTTCGCCGACATCGTCTTTCCGATCCTTGGCGAAGCTTTCGGCGAGATCAGGCCGGCAGCGACAATGATTGCCTGCCAGCTGAACAAGCCGGAAATGAAGATCGAGATCGAAGTGACGGCGCTCAGGCGTTCTTCTTGATCTGCACCAAGCCTTTCGGTCTTGCGCGCCGGGCTTTCGGCGTTTAGCAAGACGCCGGTTCACGGCTTCCTTGAAAGGTTTTCCCATGGCATCGCGCAAGCTTCTCCTTCTCGCCGGCGACGGCATCGGTCCCGAGGCAATGGCCGAGGTTCGCAAGCTCATTGCGGCGATGAACGAGAAACTCGGCACCGGCTTCGAGACCGAAGAAGGCCTGGTCGGCGGCTGCGCCTATGATGCCCATGGTCAGGCGATTTCGGATGCCGACATGGCAAAGGCGATGGCGGCTGACGCGGTGCTGTTCGGCGCCGTCGGCGGGCCGAAGTGGGATGCCGTGCCTTACGAGGTTCGCCCCGAAGCCGGCCTGCTGCGCCTGCGCAAGGACATGGAGCTTTTCGCCAATCTGCGCCCGGCCATCTGCTATCCGGCACTTGCAGCATCGTCTTCGCTGAAGCCGGAAGTCGTCGAAGGCCTCGACATCCTCATCGTGCGCGAGCTGACCGGCGGCGTCTATTTCGGCGAGCCCAAGGAGATCATCGATCTCGGCAACGGCCAGAAGCGCGGCATCGACACGCAGGTCTACGACACATTCGAGATCGAGCGCATTTCGGGCGTCGCCTTCGAGCTGGCCCGCACCCGGCAGAACCGTGTCACCTCGATGGAAAAGCGCAACGTCATGAAGTCGGGCGTCTTGTGGAACGAGGTGGTGACCGCCACCCACAAGGCCAAATATTCCGACGTCAAGCTCGACCACATGCTGGCCGATGCCGGCGGCATGCAGCTGGTGCGCTGGCCCAAGCAGTTCGACGTCATCGTCACCGACAATCTGTTCGGCGACATGCTGTCTGACGTTGCCGCCATGCTCACCGGTTCGCTCGGCATGCTGCCTTCGGCCTCGCTCGGCGCACCCGATGCGCTCACCGGCAAGCGCAAGGCGCTCTACGAGCCGGTGCATGGCTCGGCCCCGGACATTGCCGGGCAGGGCATCGCCAACCCGATCGCCATGATCGCCTCGTTTGCCATGTGCCTGCGCTATTCCTTCAACATGGTGGCCGAGGCCGACCGTCTCGAAGCGGCGATCGCGGCGGTGCTGGACGAGGGCCTGCGCACCAAGGACATCATGTCCGAAGGCAAGACCGAAGTCGGCACCACGGCGATGGGCGATGCGATCGTGGCAAAGTTCTTCGCCTAGTCGTTGCGATCGGCAGGAGGCGGAACGCCGGCTTCTGCCAGATTGACTCTTTACGCAAACCGCGTAAAAGCCAGCACGAACTATCTTGGCACATGAGCCTTTTCCGCAAAGTCTGAAACTTTGCGGGGTCATGTGCGACCGGAGCCTTTCATGCGCGGCCTGCTTATGGCGCTTTTCGCAATCGACTTTCCCGGCCATGGGGCTTCCCAGGGCGGGCACGAGCGCGCGCAGCTTCGCACCACCAAAACCGCGGCCAAAACGACCACCAAAACGGTCTGATCTCCCTGGCCTGCTCGCCCCTCCCGGGTCCGGCCCGGGGGCGAAGCCCGCACCGGCCGGCGGGTTTTCTCCAAAACGAGCGGAGAGGGACAGGAGAACATAATATGGGTTTCAAGGTTGCGATCGTTGGTGCCACGGGCAATGTGGGCCGCGAAATGCTCAATATCCTCGAAGAACGCGGCTTTCCGGTCGACGAGGTCGTCGCACTCGCTTCGCGCCGTTCGCTCGGCACCGAAGTGTCGTTCGGCGACCGCACGCTGAAGGTCAAGGTGCTCGACACCTACGACTTTTCCGACACCGATCTCTGCATCATGTCGGCCGGCGGCAACGTCTCGAAGGAATGGTCGCCGAAGATCGGCAAGCAGGGCTGCGTCGTCATCGATAATTCCTCGGCCTTCCGCTACGATCAGGACGTGCCGCTGATCGTGCCGGAAGTGAATCCGGACGCAATTTCCGGCTTCACCAAGAAGAACATAATCGCCAACCCGAACTGCTCGACCGCCCAGCTCGTCGTGGCGCTGAAGCCGCTGCACGACAAGGCCCGGATCAAGCGCGTCGTGGTGGCGACCTATCAGTCGGTTTCCGGAGCCGGCAAGGAAGGCATGGACGAGCTGTTCACGCAGACGCGTGCGGTGTTCGTCGCCGACCCGGTCGAGGCCAAGAAGTTCACCAAGCGCATCGCCTTCAACGTCATTCCGCATATCGACGTTTTCCTGGATGACGGCTTCACCAAGGAAGAGTGGAAGATGGTCGCCGAGACCAAGAAGATGCTCGACCCCAAGATCAAGCTGACCGCAACCTGCGTGCGCGTGCCTGTCTTCATCGGCCATTCGGAAGCCGTCAACATCGAGTTCGAAGACCCGATCACCGCCGACGAAGCCCGCGAGATCCTGCGCGATGCACCGGGCTGTCTCGTCATCGACAAGCGCGAGGACGGCGGTTACGCCACGCCGATCGATTCGGCCGGCGAGGATGCCACCTACATCTCGCGCATCCGCGAGGATTCGACCGTCGACAACGGCCTTGCCATGTGGATCGTCTCCGACAACCTGCGCAAGGGCGCGGCGCTCAACGCCGTGCAGATCGCCGAGCTGCTGGTCGAGCGGGGCTTGATCACGCCGAAGAAGCAGGCGGCTTGATCTGTCCTCACGCTGTCGCCGCTTTGCGGCTCGCTCCGGACGGGGCGCGACGCGCGGTCGCGGACTAAAAAGCAGGCGGCATAGCGCGGGCGTTTCCCTCCCCCTCGAGGGGAGGGTGGCCCGTAGGGCCGGGTGGGGTCGTTGCGGCAGTGCTCCGACGTTCCTTTTCTGCGCCGAGCGCTGCCTTGACCGACCCCCTCTGGCGCTTCGCGCCATCTCCCCCTCAAGGGGGGAGAATACGCCGGCACACTTTATCATCGCCACGCCCGGTTTTCACCGTCTGGCCATTGTCAAAGATCGGGAAAGACGGGCGGCCGAAATCTCGCTCATCTTTTGTATTTTTCTGCGATCTTTCGACCGCCCGTCTCGGTGTCTGTCCCGAAGTCGGCCGGTCACAACGCCCGCTCCATGTACATTCCATGGACAAGACGCCGCGGGTTCTCCGCATGGTTTTGGGCAGTGGCATTTGCGCCGTGCTCGTTCCACGCCGACCTGTGTCGGGCCCTCGGGTCCCTGGCTACCACACCAGGGCGGGAGGTCACCGCCACTCCCCCTTGATCCCGGTTCCAGACCCGGTCCCGCAGGAGCGATGGAGGGATTATGGGGGTAGCGTTTGGGGTGGGGATAAATCGGGCGTGAAAAAATGTGTGGGGTGAGCGGAAACAATGGGTTGAGGGGAAATTGGGTGAAAATATTTCCCCCGCTGCGTGAGCTTCGGGTTCGGCAGTTCTGCACCGCTGCGGCCTTCATCGATGGTCCGGCATGGATCCGTCGCAAGAGCGACCCCAGCATGCGCTTCGCGCATGCTGCGCCCGGGATGACGAACGGCATGTTAGGTCTTCGCTAATCGTCAACGCTGGCGCGCGGCAGTTACGTCTCCGGCGCGGTAGCCGCGCCTGCTGTGCGGCAGTCAACAACGTTTGCGATTAGCGGCGACACCCCCTCTCTTCGTCATCCCGGGCGGAGCGAAGCGGAGACCCGGGATCCATGCCGGAACGGAGAAGAGCTTCGGCAGTGCTGAACGCGCGTCAATATCAGGACCGGGCCGTGCTTGACGACGATCAGGCCAATGGGTCCCGGATAACCTCAGCTTCGCTCCGGTTTCCGGGATGACGATTGGTTGTCGATGCCGATCGCCAAGGATGAACTGCATGTTCAGCCCCGCCAATCATCGGTTGGCAGTCGCAAATCCTGATCGCTTCCGCATGACGTACCCCACCAAACACCGGAACTTCCGCGCGCTTGATGGCTCATTGTACAGCGTATATGCTTTGCCATTGAAATGTGGACCAGATGACCGAACACACGCCGATCAATGCCCAGAGCCGGCGCGAGCGCCAGAAGGCGGAATTGCGCGCGGAGCTTCTGGCGGCCGCGCATGCGCTGGTGAAGGAGGAGGGCTATGATGGCCTGACCATTCGCAAGCTTGCCAAGCGGGTCGGCTACGCGACGATGTCGGTCTATTCCTATTTCGCCGACAAGCACGAAATCCTGCTGGCGCTTGCCGAAGATGCCTATAGGAACCTGGCCCAGCGCATGGAGCAGGACACGCCTGCCGATCCGATGGCTGCCCTCCACAAGATGATGAAGGAATACACGCTCTTCGCGCTCGACAATCCCAACGAGTACCGGACCGTGTTCATGACCGGCGACCACAACCATCCTCTCGGGGCGAGCGAGGAGGAGATCCGGCAGATCAAGGAGCAGAATCCCGCCATGCAGATCCTGCTCAAGCGGGTCCAGGCCTGCATCGACGCAGGCATCTTCAGGGGCGATGTGCATGCCATCTCCACCCTGCTGTGGAGCTACGGGCACGGTACCGTGTCGCTGCTCATCACCTTCCCGCACTATCCCTTCGGCGACCGGGAGGCTTTTCTGCGGACCTCCATGGATGTGGCGCTGGCCGGGCTGATGTCGCGTGAGATCGGCGCCCTGACGCTGCCGGAAGAGCGCTGCTAGTTTTCTCCCGCTTGAAGTGCATGTCGCTATCGCAAAACCGCTGACACTTTTGCGCGACATGCTCTAGGCGCCCGTCCCCCAATCGACATCGAAACCATTGGCATCGGATGCGATCAATCAAACGTGATCGCAGCGTTTTCGTACGTGTACGATTTTCTCTTGAAGATCGATGGCGGCGGGCGTACATGTTCATCGTAACGTACATGTACGAAAAGAAATAGCCTCTACGGAGAAAGACGATGAAGAAGACAGCTCTCGCTCTGGCCGCGGTTCTCGCCCTTTCGGGCAGCGCCTTCGCCACTGATTTCGCCGCTACCCTGCAATATCCGGTCGCTGCTCCGCGCCTCGACGCGGTTGCGAGCAAGCCTGCCAAGGCCCTCGATTATTCCTCGACGGGATCGATCAAGCAAAAGAACGTCAAGAGCTCGGCCCAGCCATCGGGTGCTGCGGCGGCACAGCCGAAGGCCAAGGCCAAGTAATTTTTATCCCCCCCGCAACCCTCCCCAAGGTTGCAGCACGAAAAGGGCGGCGGATTTTATCCGTCGCCCTTTTTGCGTCCGGTGTCAGGCGACGCGGCTCACGCTTTCATGGAAGGCGGCGATGATTTCGCCGACGCTCTCGCTCGCCACCGGCGGGCTGAACAGGAACCCCTGCAGCTCGCCGCATTGCTCGCTCTGGAGCGCTTCCAGCTGGGCCACCGTTTCCACGCCCTCCGCCGTCGTGTCGATGCCGAGGCTGGCGCCGAGCCCGATGATGGCGCGCACGATGGCCAGCGATTCCGGGCTGTCGCTGATCTCGCGGACGAAGGAACGGTCGATCTTGAGCCGGCTGAACGGGAACTGGCGCAGATAGCTCATGCTCGAATAGCCGGTGCCGAAATCGTCGAGCGCGATCCGGACGCCGAGGTCGCGGATGCGCCGCAGGATCGCCAGATTGGCCTCGCTGTCGGCCAGCAGGACCGATTCGGTGACCTCGATCTCCAGCCGGCCGGGCTTGAGCCGCGAGCGGGCGAGGGCGGCGCCGATCATCTCGACCAGATCGCCACGCCGAAACTGCACCGGTGAGACGTTGACGGCAACCACGAGCACATCGGGCCAGCCGGCGGCCTCGCGGCAGGCCGTCTCGGCGACCCAGCGCCCGAGCGCGTCGATCATGCCGGTTTCCTCGGCAAGCGGAATGAAGACGGCGGGCGAGACCATGCCGCGCTTGGGGTTGTGCCAGCGCAGCAGCGCCTCGAAGCCGCGCAGCTGTCCGGTCTTGACGGCGAAGATCGGCTGGTAGTGCAGCTCGAACTCGCTTTCGATATCGGCCCCGCGCAGTTCCATTTCGAGTTCGCGGCGCTCGCGCTGCTGCATGTCCATTTCGGGTTCGAAGAAACGGAACGAGCCCTTGCCTTCGTTCTTGGCGCGGTAGAGGGCGAGGTCAGCGCATTTCAGCAGGCTTTCGGTGTCGGCCGAATCGTCGGGCGCAAGTGCGGCGCCCACGCTTGCGGTGATCGATATCTCGTTGCCGTCGATGGTCTGCACCGAGGCGATCTCGCCAAGCAGCCGTGCGGCCAGCCCGTCGACCACGGCGCGCGAGGACGCGCCCGGCAGCAGGATGGCAAACTCGTCGCCGCCGAGACGGGCGACGATGTCGGATTTGCGCACCAGCCGCTGAAGCCGTGCCGTGACCTCGACCAGCAATGCGTCGCCGGCGGCGTGGCCCATCGTATCGTTGACGATCTTGAAATCGTCGAGGTCGATGAGGAGCACGGCAAAGGGGCTGCCGTGCTTTTGCGTGGCGGTGGCTGCGCGCTCGAGCTCGCGGGTGAAGACGGTGCGGTTGGCGACGCCGGTCAGCGGGTCGTGATGGGCGAGGAACGTAACGTGTTCCTCGGCGCGCTTGCGCTCGGTGACATCGACGATGGTCGACAGCGTCGCCGGCGCATTATCGACCACGATGCCGCGGGCATATTCGACGATCTCAAGCACGCGGCCGTCGGCGGTTACATGGCGGCAGGCCGCTTCGCCGGAGGTGTGGGGATGGGCCGCGCCGGTGCCGTCCGCGCAAAGGTCGGCAAAGCCCTGCTCGAAGAATTTCTCGCGCTCGTAGCCATAGAGGCGCAGGGCGGCATCGTTGACATTGAGGAAGTTCTTGCCGGCCTGGTCGCGCACATACATCGGCACCGGGTTCTCGTCGAAGAGCGAGCGGAACAGGGTTTCGCGCGCCTTCAATTCGCCGACATGGGTCAGCGTGACGGCGAGGATGTCCTCGGCAACGGCGACGCCGACCTGCAGCGATATGTGATCGCCGCCGAGTTCGTATTCCAGCTCGAAGGGCGCGGTGCGCGCCCGCGCCGCCTGCCGGAACCGTTCGAGCGCATGCGACAGGCCGGGGCCGGCAAGCGCTTCCGACAGCAGCGTGAACTGCAGCAGGTCGGCGCGCGAGCCGAGATAGCTTGCCGCGGCGTCGTTGATGCTGAGGATGTAGAAGTCGCGGATCTCGCCGTCGCGCTCGATGGCGTTGAGCGCCATGATGCCTTCGCGGGTGGCGTTGATGAGCAGGCGGGCAAGATTGAGCTGGCTATGGCGCGGGCGCAGGAAGACGAGAAAATAGTCGCCCGGCCAGCGACAGGAAAGCGGCAGCACCAGCGTTTCGACGGTCGAGACCATGCCGTCGACCAGCGCGCGGCACAGCACCATGCGCGGACTTGCTGCTTGATGGGCGGCATTCAGCGCCTCGACGATCGAGAAGGCGTAGGCGTGAAGGAGGCTTTGCGTCGACTTGCCGATGCAGGGCCCGCCGACGATTGCCTCGAAGCGCGCGCCGGCGCGCAGGATGACCGGGTCGCTTGCCTCCATGCGGCGGATCACCGCCATCTCGTCGGCGAAGCGGCCGATGGAGCCCAGCGCCAGCTCCTCATATTGCGGCAGCGTGCCGCGATCGGGCTGGGCAGCCTGCCAGCGCCGCAGGATGAGCTTTACGTCGTCGAATTCGGTGGTGATGTGATGCGGCAACCTGTCGATATCAATGCCGATGTCTTCCACTTTCTGCTCGTCGGCGAATATGGGCCGCGGGTTCATCGATGCACTCCAGGTCATTCACATGTCCGAAAGCACGCGGCTTCGGACGGGCCATCCGGGGATGGCCGGGCACGGTCGGATTTTCGGATTTGCATACCGGGCAGGCCGGTCCGGCAGCGTGGCGTCATGCCTCCGCGCCATCTTGCGCGGGCTACCGGGCGGGACACTAGAAAGCCGGCCTTACCATCCGCTTAAGCGCAGTGTCATGGTTTCGTCATATCGTGACGTTGAGAGCCTATCGGAGCACAGGATCGGTCGTATAGTTTGCGGTGCAGCAAGGCCCGCGCCAGCCCCGGAGGGGATAAGGCCATACTGACAGAAAGCGGAAGAAAAAATGATCGTCCGTCCCCGTCCCGGATTGCTGAAACTGTTCTTCGTCATGCGCGGATCGATCGTGCCGCGCATCGCGCCGCAGATCATCGGCTTCGGCATCTATGCAGCCCTTGTGGTGGCGGGCGTGAAGGCGTCGGGTATCTCCTTCGACGGCTACAACATCGCGCCCTTCGGCCTGCTTGGCGTGACGCTGTCGATCTATCTCGGCTTCCGCAACAATGCCGCCTACGACCGCTGGTGGGAGGCGCGCAAGCTGTGGGGGCAGCTCGTCTTCGACATCAGGAATTTTTCGCGCGCCGTCCTGGCGCTGGTACCGGGCGAGACGAAAGAAGCGCGGCCGATCCTCATGGAGGCACTGGCCTTCTGCCATCTCCTGCGCGGACAGTTGCGCAATGTCGATGCCAGCGGCGAGGCGCGCGGCTTCATCGGCGATGAACTGGACGGCGTGCTGGCGGCCAGCAACAAGCCCGACGAGATGGTGCGGCGCATGGGACGGCGGTTTGCCGCGCTGAAGGCGGAAGGCCGCATCGAGGCGATGGATTTCCGCATCCTCGACGAGCGGCTTTCGGGCATCGCCGCCTTGCAGGCCGGCTGCGAGCGTATCGCCGGCACGCCGCTGCCGTTTGCCTATACGCTGCTGCTGCAGCGCTCGGCCTATGTCTTCTGTCTCCTGCTGCCGTTCGGGCTGGCGTTCTCGGCCGGCTGGGGCACGCCGTTGTTTACAGCACTTATCGCCTATTCCTTCTTCGGGCTCGACGCGCTGTCGGAGGAGCTGGAAGACCCGTTCGGCACGCAGGCCAACGACCTCGCGCTCGACGCGCTCTGCCGTGTCTGCGAGATCTCGGTGTTCGAGGCGCTCGGCGAAACGCCCCCGGAAATGATCAAGCCGGAAAAATATTATTATTCGTGAGGCGTTGATACGCCAAAGCGGGGAAGGGCTCGGACGTACCGGGCCTGCCTGTTCAATGCCTCAGGCCGGGGGCTTCCTGGCCGGTGCGCTCGACATATTCGACATAGCCGCCGCCATAGGTGTGGATGCCCTCTGGCGTCAGCTCCAGCACGCGGTTGGACAGCGCCGCGAGGAAATGCCGGTCGTGCGAAACGAAAAGCATCGTGCCCTCATACTGCGCAAGGGCTGCGATCAGCATTTCCTTGGTGGCGATGTCGAGATGGTTGGTCGGCTCGTCCAGCACCAGCAGGTTCGGCGGATCGAACAGCATGATCGCCATGACCAGCCGCGCCTTCTCCCCGCCTGAAAGCACCCGGCACTTCTTCTCGATCTCGTCGCCCGAGAAGCCGAAGCAGCCGGCGAGCGCGCGCAGCGGTGCCTGACCCGCCTGCGGGAACGTATGTTCGAGTTGTTCGAAGACCGTCAGGTCGCCGTCGAGCAGGTCCATGGCATGCTGGGCGAAATAGCCCATCTTGACGCTCGGCCCACGCGCCACCGTGCCCTGGTCCGGCTCGGAAGCACCGGCGACGAGTTTGAGCAGCGTCGACTTGCCGGCGCCGTTGATGCCCATGATGCACCAGCGCTCGCGGCGGCGAACCTGAAAGTCGAGGCCGTCATAGATGACCTTGCTGCCGTAGCGCTTGTGCACGTTTTTGATCGTGACCACGTCTTCGCCCGAGCGCGGCGCCGGCTGGAATTCGAAGGCTACCGTCTGGCGGCGCTTGGGCGGCTCGACGCGATCGATCTTGTCCAGCTTCTTGACGCGGCTCTGTACCTGCGCGGCATGCGAGGCGCGCGCCTTGAAGCGCTCGATGAACTTGATCTCCTTGGCGAGCATGGCCTGCTGGCGTTCGAACTGCGCCTGCTGCTGCTTGTCGGCCAGCTGGCGCTGCTGCTCGTAGAACTCGTAGTCGCCGGAATAGGTGGTGAGCGAGCCGCTGTCGATCTCGATGATCTTGTTGACGATGCGGTTCATGAAGGCGCGGTCGTGCGAGGTCATCAACAGCGCCCCGTCATAGCCTTTCAGGAACGCTTCCAGCCAGATCAGGCTTTCAAGGTCGAGATGGTTCGACGGCTCGTCGAGCAGCATCACATCCGGGCGCATCAAGAGGATGCGGGCGAGCGCCACGCGCATCTTCCAGCCGCCCGAGAGCGCGCCGACGTCGCCGTCCATCATCTCCTGGCTGAAACCCAGCCCGTCCAGCACCTCGCGGGCGCGGCCGTCGAGCGAATAGCCGTCCAATTCCTCGTAGCGGGCCTGCACTTCGCCGTAGCGCTCGATGACGGCATCCATCTCGTCGGCGCGTTCGGGATCGACCATCGCCGCTTCAAGCGCGCGAAGCTCCGCCGCGATCTCGCTCACGGGTCCGGCGCCGTCCATGACCTCGGCCACGGCACTGCGGCCGGACATCTCGCCGACGTCCTGGTTGAAATAGCCGATGGTGATGCCGCGCTCTGTCGAAACCTGGCCTTCGTCGGGCAGTTCCTCGCCATAGATCATGCGGAAAAGGGTCGTCTTGCCCGCACCGTTGGGGCCAACCAGGCCGATCTTCTCCTGCTTCTGCAGGGTCGCGGAGGCCTCGATGAAAAGCAGCCGGTGGCTGTTTTGCTTGCTGACGTTTTCGATGCGGATCATTGGTTTCGATGCCTGGGAGGGGGTTGCGGTGGCCTTATGGCATGTACCGTTTCCGGCGGCGAGTGCTTGAGCCGGGGCAAAATCCCGCATGCCGCGACAAAAACGGTCTTGAAGAAGAAAACGGTGGGCTTTTGGCCGCCGTTCAGATGCGGTTGGCTGCGGCGCCCAGCACGCCCAAAAGCGTCACGACGGCCGCGATATAGTTCAGGCGGGATGCCGAGTAGGCAGCGACGGCGTCTTTTCCGCGCACCAATCTGACCGCGAAGAAGACGATCGTGTAGACACCGAAGAAGAAGACCAGAGGACCGAAGACAAGATTGCCTACGCTTTCGCCCCAGTTTCCATCGGACGCGGCGATGGCGGCCGACTTCAGGTTGAGCGCCACTGCGGCCACGAAGACAATCGTGAAGGATATCAGCTGGTGCACGTCGTCTGTCCTTTGAACCATGCCCTCAAAACAAAACGGCGGACCAAAGCCCGCCGTTTCGCAATAACAGACCGACCGTGGCTTAGGCCGCCGGGGCTTCTTCGGCCGGAGCAGCGGCTGCTGCGGCGAGGGCTGCAGCTGCGGTTTCCTGGGCCTTCTTGATGGCGTCGGCGCGTTCCTGCGCCTTCTTGCCCGGAAGTGCCTTGGTCGGGTTGTTGCGGACGTCGCGCTTGGTCAGGCCGGCGGCGTCGAGGAAGCGGGCAACGCGGTCGGTCGGCAGGGCGCCATGGCCGAGCCAATGCTTGATGCGGTCCTCTTCGAGCTTAACGCGCTCGCCTTCCTTGGGCAGCATCGGGTTCCATGCGCCGACCGTCTCGATGAAACGGCCATCGCGCGGCGAGCGCACGTCGGCGATGACGATGTGGTAGTAAGGGCGCTTCTTGGAGCCCGCACGGGCCAGACGAATCTTCAGTGACATGTTCTTCTCCTAGGGGGTTCGTTCAATTCAGGTAGTCTGTTGTCCGCCGCGTGATGCGGTCGAATTCTCGGTGCCATTGGAGGCGGCATTGTTGATCTCGCCGCTGCTCGAAGCGGCGATTGCCTCGTGATGGCGGATCACTTCGCGGATGATGAAGTTCAGGAACTTCTCCGCGAAATCGGGGTCGAGCTGGGCGTCGTCGGCAAGCCGGCGCAGCCGCTCTATCTGGGTCTGTTCGCGCGCCGGATCGGCCGGCGGCAGGCCATGCGTTGCCTTGAGAACGCCCACCGCCTTGGTGCAGCGGAAACGCTCGGCCAGCATGTGGATGAGGGCTGCGTCGATGTTGTCGATCGAGGCGCGGTATTCGGCAAGCATTGCCTTGGGGTTCACATCGTCCATCGCAACGCTCACTTCTTCTTGCCGAGGCCTGGCAGACCGCCGGGTCCGCCGAGGCCGGGTAGCTTCAGGCCGCCGGGAAGGCCGGGCAGACCGCCGCCGCCAAGACCGGGAAGGCCGCTAGGCAAGCCTTTGCCGAGGCCGGATGCCTGCGCCTGCTTCTGCAGGGCTTCAAGCTGCTTGGGGTCCATCTTGGAGAGGTCGGGCATGCCGCCCATGCCACCCATGCCGCCGGCAAGGCCGCCGAGGCCCATCTTCTGCGCCATGCCGCCTATGAGGCCGCGCATCAGGCCGCCGCCTTTGCCCTTGCCGCCCATGGCCTTCATCATGTCGGCCATGCCGCGATGCATCTTGAGCAACTTGTTGATTTCGGCGGCATCGGTGCCGGAACCGGCGGCGATGCGCTTCTTGCGCGAGTGCTTGAGCAGGTCGGGATTGGCGCGCTCGGCCTTGGTCATCGAGGAGATGATGGCGAGCTGGCGGCCGAACATCTTGTCATCGAGGCCTGCGGCGGCAATCTGGTCCTTCATCTTGCCCATGCCGGGCATCATGCCCATGATGCCGCCCATTCCGCCCATCTTCTGCATCTGGCCAAGCTGGCCGGCAAGATCGTTCAGGTCGAACTTGCCCGACTGCATCTTCTTGGCCATCGCCGCGGCCTGTTCCGCGTCGATGTTTTCAGCGGCTTTTTCGACGAGGCTGACGATGTCGCCCATGCCGAGGATGCGGTCGGCGATGCGCTTGGGATGGAACTCCTCCAGCGCATCCATCTTTTCGCCGACGCCAACCAGCTTGATCGGCTTGCCGGTGACGGCGCGCATGGAAAGGGCAGCGCCGCCGCGGCCGTCGCCGTCCATGCGGGTCAGCACGAGGCCGGTGATGCCGACGCGCTCGTCAAAGTTCTTGGCGAGGTTGACGGCGTCCTGACCGGTCAGCGAGTCGGCGACCAGCAGGATTTCGTGCGGCGAGGAGACGCGCTTGATGTCGGCCATCTCGGCCATCAGCGGCTCGTCGATATGGGTGCGGCCGGCGGTGTCGAGGATGACGACGTCATGGCCGCCGAGCTTGGCTGCCTGCACGGCGCGCTTGGCGATGTCGACCGGCGTCTGGCCGGCGACGATCGGCAGTGTCGCGACCTTCACCTGCTCGCCGATCTGGCGCAGCTGTTCCTGGGCGGCCGGGCGGCGCGTGTCGAGCGAGGCCATCAGGACCTTCTTGCCCTGGCGCTCGGTCAGCCGCTTGGCGATCTTGCCGGTGGTGGTGGTCTTGCCCGAGCCCTGCAGGCCGACCATCATGACGACGACCGGAGCCGGCGCGTTGAGGTCGATGGGCTCGCCCTCGGCGCCCAGCATCTCGACCAGCTCGTCATGGACGATCTTGACGACCATCTGGCCGGGCTTGATCGACTTCAGGACTTCGGCGCCGACAGCCTTCGTGCGCACCTTGTCGACGAAGGACCGCACGACCTCGAGCGCGACGTCGGCCTCGATCAGCGCGCGGCGAACCTCGCGCAGGGCGGCCGTGACATCGGCCTCCGACAGCGCGCCGCGGCCGGTAAGGCCGTTCAGGATCGAGCCAAGGCGTTCCTGTAGCGATTCAAACATCGTGTTTCCTTCTGTCTCTGGCACCCGGATGATGCCCGAGAGGTAGTGCTTTCGCGCCGAAGTTAAAACCCAAGCAAAGCCCAAAACCAAAAAGCACCCGGGGGCGCATCGCGCTGCCGGGTGTTGGCCTCCGGGATCGATTTATACCACTAGGGGTCCCGGTCGGCTGCTCGGAGTCTGTTACTCGTCGCGGAATTTCGGGGCTGTAGACAGGAAAACACGGCAGGAGTCAAGGGAATGGCGCGAAAACGGGGCTCCGATGGGGTTTACAGCGCCAGCTTCATGCCCTCATGGCTCGCCTTGAAGCCGAGGGACTCGTAAAAGGCAAGCGCCTCGGGCCGCGTCTTGTCGGTGGTGAGTTGGACGAGGCCGCAACCGCGTGAGCGGCATTGCCCGATCGCCCAGGCGAAAAAGGCCTTGCCGGCGCCGCGTCCCCGCAGCGATGCGGCGATGCGCACACTTTCGATCTGGCCGCGCCACATGCCCATGCGCGACAGGCCGGGAATGAAGGTGACCTGCAGGCAGCCAACGACGGTTCCGTCCCGTTCGGCGACGGCAAGAAGCTGGTTGGGATCGCGCGTGATCGCCTCGAAAGCTGCACCATAACGCTGGTCCAGCGGCAGAGAGGCATTTTCGCGCGTGCTGCCGAGGCTGTCGTCGGCCAAAAGGGCGACGATGGCGGCAAGGTCGGATTCAATGGCTGGACGGAACAGAAGATCGCTCATGGCTGCACGGGAGATGCCTCAGCCGTTTCGGGTACGGGCGAAAGCGGGGCGCTGTCGGCGGAGACCTTCAGGGGCGAGCGCGGATGCAGGAGCAGAAGGGTCGTCAGCAGGCTGGCGACAAGCCCGATCCCGGTAACGAGGACCATGTCGGCCGACGTCCAGCCATCCGCTTCGAACGGCTTGCCGTTGAAAAGGGCAAGCGAACTGAACGCGCTCTGATGGGAGACCAGCAGGAACGCCACCAGATTGTTGCCGAGATGCGCGCCCATCGCCGCGCCCAGATTGCCGGTCTTGTAGACGAGCAGTGTCAGCACGACGGTGAACAGGCCGATCGAGGCCAGCCCGGCGGCATTCACCATCATGCTGGTGCCGGGGCTCCAGTGCAGGGAAACGAATGCCAGCCCCGGCAGAAGCGCCCAGACCAGCGGGCTGCGAAAACGATGCGCCAGACCGCGCAGCAGATAGCCGCGGAACAGGATTTCCTCCGAAGAGGTCTGCAGGAAGATCAGAAGTCCCGCAGGGATCAGAAGCAGCAGCCAGGACGACAGATCGAGTGAACTGCGCGTCACGTCCGGCTGCAGTGCATACAAAAGCACTTCGGACAGAAGCGAGGTCGCCAGCACGGCCGCCAGCCCCTTCCAGAAGCCCGGCCACGATATCCTGCGGCTGTAGCCGAACAATGCGCCGAGCCGTTCCCGATGCAGCAGTCGGACCGCTATCCACACGCCAAGCCAGATGCCGGCGAAAGAGAGAAGCGAAGCCAGTATTCCCGGAAGCGTTGTCAGGAAGTCCGCATAGGGAAGGCCGGCTTGGGTGGAGAACCTTTCCGCGCCGATGATGACGCCGAAAGTCAGGCCGAACCAGCACGCCAGAATTATCAGGACGCCGAAGAACAGACGTAGCAGCGTCGCCTTGTTGGCGCTGCGCCTGTATTGCTCAAAAGCGGTCGGATCGAGTGTCATGCAAGCCCCCTTGCCCGAATATACCCAATCTCGGGACCGCGGAAACAGGTTGCGGCTGACAAAAAGGCATTTTCAACTTAGCTAATGTTAAGAAATTCCAGCTAAGGTACTATGGGGTGAGCATGCGGCTCCGTTTAGAGGGTCATCCATGAATGATGCATCCGACCCTTCTCATTCCGAGGGGGTTGACGACCATAGCTCCTACTCCGACGGCACCACCTCGGCTTTAGCCGGCTTTGCCGACACGACGGAACTTGCCCTGATGATGATCGATGCGCGCGGCATCATCACCTATGTCAACAAGGCAGGCCAGCGACTGCTCGGCTATGAACGCGACGAAATGGTCGGCTGCACGCTCGACCTGATCATCCCCGAACGGCTGCGCGGCGCGCACAGCGCCGGCGTGGCGCGCGTCGGCGGCGGCCAGCCGTCGAAGCTCAGCGGCAAGACAGTCGAGGTCGCGGCCTTGCGGCGCGACGGCACGGAATTCCCGATCGAGCTGTCGCTGTCGGTCTGGCAGGGACCGGACGGCGTGGTGATGGGCGGTATCATCCGCGACATATCCGAGCGCCGCCAGCGCGATACGCGGCTTCACCGGCTTGCCCATCACGATCCGCTGACCGGCCTTCCCAACCGCGCGCAGGTCAACGAGCGGCTCGGCGCCATTCTCGCGGCAGGCGGGCAGGCCGCCATACTCCTGTTCGATCTCGACGGCTTCAAGAAGGTCAATGACAATCTCGGCCATGCGACCGGCGACACGCTGTTGCAGGCGCTTGCGGTGCGGCTGCCGGCCGTGCTCGATGCCGACGCCATCCCGGCGAGAATTGGCGGTGACGAGTTCGCCGTCATTTTGCCCGATGTCGGCGATCCGATGAAGGCGTCGGCTGCCGCGCGGTCCATTCTCGATGCCTTCCGGCAGTCCTTCACCATTGGGGATCATGTCCTCAAGCTTGGCGCCTGTGTCGGCGTTGCCCTCGGACCTGCCCATGGCGCCGATCCGGAAGAGCTGATCGCGAGCGCCGATCTTGCCCTGTCCCACGCCAGGCGCGACGGCAGCCCGGGTTTCAGGCTTTATGAGCCGGCAATGCGCAGCGCCATCGCGGCACGGCGGCTGATGAAGGACGAACTGCTTCAAGCCGTCAGCGCCGGTGAACTGGTTCTGCACTACCAGCCGCAGATCGACCTCGAAAGCGGCGCGGTGTTCGGGGCCGAGGCGCTTCTGCGCTGGAACCACCCGACACGCGGCCTGCTTTTCCCGGCAACGTTCCTGTCGGTGCTCGAATCCCATTCGCTGGCCCTGCAGGTCGGCTGCTGGATCCTCGACGAAGCCTGCCGGCAGGCCGCCGAATGGCGCAGCACAGGCCTGCCGGAAATGCGGATCGCGGCAAACCTGTTTTCGGCGCAGGTAAATGCCGGAAACCTGGCGCAGGTGGTGACCGAGACGCTTGACCGTCACGGTCTGCCGCCGGAGGCGCTGGAAATCGAGGTGACGGAGACGGTCGTTCTCGAAAACGACGATCGCGTGCTCGCACCCTTCCGCGAACTCCGCGACCGTCAGGTTGGGGTGGCGTTCGACGATTTCGGCACCGGCCACGCCTCGCTGAGCACGCTCAAGCGTTTTCCGCTGACCACGCTGAAGATCGACCGCAGCTTCGTTCGCGACCTGCTTGTCGACCGTTCGGCGGGCGCAATCGTCCAGGCATTGCTGGGCATGGGGCGCAGCATGGGCCTTGATGTCATTGCCGAGGGCGTCGAAACCGAAGAACAGCAGGCCGTGCTGCTCGCCATGGGTTGCAGGATCGCCCAGGGATATCTCTATGCCAAGGCGCTGCCGGCCGAGGCGTTCACACGCCGGTTCGTCGAGACCAAAGGGAAGGCCAGGGGCAAGGCCGCCGGATCGCGCTGATTGCTGAACCAGGACAGCTGCTCTGCCATGCCCCCTTCAAGGTGTTGTGGCCTCCCCTCAATCGGTTCGGCTTATCCGCGCACTCGGCCGGGCAAGGAAGGGCTTGAACGCTGCCGCGACCTTGGCAAGGAATCCCTTGCTGAATGATCCCAATACTTCTGTATTCGGATCATAATAGAACGAGTGCTCGGCTATGTCGTGATTGAACTCGGAAACTGTAATCCACGCATCTTTCCAGTCGCGGATTCCGGCCCTGCGGCATTCGAGCTGCGGAATCTCCAACGCGGTCTGATCGGACCGGGGTGGGGTGCCGGAGATGGCCAGAAGGATCAGGTTTGTCTGATTGCCGCTGGGTATAGCAAGCACCATGCAGACCGGGCGAGACTTCCGCCCTTCGGTTTCGCCTTTGTCGCGTTGCCATGCCCAAAGATAGGGGAAGCGGATGATTGAACCATTGGCTGGAATGTCAGCCACCGGTTTGGCTTCCTTCCTCTATCAGCCGGTCCAGTTCAGGGCCGATCAACGCTGCCAGTTCTGGCGGTGCCTCATGCGGGCCGTAAACCTTACGCGGATCGAGCTGTAATTTCATGGCCTCGAAATCATCGTAGGTCATCAGGACATAGCGGGGTTTACGGTGCTGGGTGATGGTGACCGGCTGGCGATCTGCCGCCATGGTCACGGTCTTGATGTCACGCAACAGGTCTACTGTCGAAAATTTCCGCATCATGCAATTCCTTCGAATAATGCGGAATATACAAATTATTCGACTATTCGACAAGGAGCATTCGCAAGGACGTCAAAATCGAAGACGACTTCTGCGATGGAAAATACTCTGCATTCCAGTTGCGGGGCCGGACGGCGAGGGCCGTCCGGCGTTTTTCATCAGGTCATGCGGTCAGGATTATCGCACGACGTAGACGATCCGGCGCGTGCCCGGATCGACCAGGGCCGGCTGGCCGTTCACATAGACGTAGCGATAGTCGTAGTCGGGAATTTCCTGAAGCTCGACCGTGTCGGGCAGGCCGGCGCCGACGACGACTTCACCGTCGAGATAGACCGGGTCGACCTGGTGGCTGGTGACGTAGGTGCGCACTTCCGGCGGCGGTTCTGCCGCGGCACCTGCCGAGCCTCCGACCGCCACGCCGGCAACACCGCCGACTGCAGCGCCGATCGGCCCGCCGATGAGCGCGCCGCCGACAGCACCAGTGGCACCGCCGACCAAGGCGCCGGTTGCGCCGCCGTCACCCTTGGGCGCTTCGACGATGGTTACTTCGGAATTGGCAGGGCGCTCGCTGAGCACGACGGCCGAGCCGCCGAAATCGCCGGTCAGATAGTCGGCATAGACCCAGCCCTCGCCATCGGCGGTGACGACCGAGCACCATTTGCTGTTTTCGATGCAGCCATCGAGCGTGGTGGTTTCGTTTGCGCCGATGAAGCCGACGACAGGATATTGCGGGCCGGGGCCTGAACGGACATTCAGGTCCGTCACGGCGGTTACATCAGCGGCAAAAGCCGCTCCGGACATGGCAAGCAATGCAATTGCTGCCACTGAGCCAAGAATCTTCGATTTCATCATCTCTCTCCGTTTTTGACCCTTCAATGGAGGGATCAATCCCGGGAGGCTCCATGAGTTCCCGCTAAAATGAGGTCATTCGGTGACGATTTCGGGGCGGGTTGCAGACGGAGGCTGCCGAAACAGACGGTTCTACCTGACCAAACGGAAATTTCATCTTGTTCGCCAGTATTGCTTGCTTTGCTTGTAAACCTGATCTTAACGGTGACAAATCAAGCAATTGCTGGCAGATAGCGTTTCAGGGACGTGATTCAGGCAATCAGGAGAACAGCATGGCATTTTCTGCCAAGGGAAAGATTTTTGCCGCCGCCGCCTTCGCCCTGCTCGGTCTTGCGACCGGCAGCGCAAATGCGGCCCAATGCGGCAACACTGCCGCCGGTTTCGAGGCATGGAAGAAGCAGTTCAGCCAGGAAGCTGCGGCCAACGGCATCAGCAGCCGTGCGCTGAGCGCGCTGGCAGGCACCAAATATGCCACCAAGACCATTTCCGCCGACCGCAACCAGCACAGCTTCAAGCTGTCGCTGAGCCAGTTCATGGCCAAGCGCGGCGGCAAGACCATCGCCTCGCGCGGCAAGGCCATGAAGGCGCAGAATGCGGCGCTGTTCGATCGCATCGAGCAGCGCTACGGCGTGCCCGCCGGCCCGCTGATCGCGATCTGGGGCATGGAAACGGGGTTTGGCAGCTTCACCGGCAACCAGAACACGCTGTCGGCTGTCGCGACGCTCGCCTATGACTGCCGTCGCACCGAATATTTCACCGACCAGCTCTATGCAGCGCTGAAGCTTGTGCAGAACGGCACGCTGACGGCCGCGACCACGGGTGCGGCGCATGGCGAGATCGGCCAGACGCAGTTCCTGCCGGTCAACGTGCTGAAATACGGCGTCGACGGCGACGGCAACGGCCGCATCGACCTCAAGGGCAAGGCCGACGCTCTGGCCTCGACCGCCAACTTCCTGCGTGGCCATGGCTGGTCGCGCGGCGGCGGCTATCAGCCGGGACAGGCCAATTTCGGCGCCATCCAGGGCTGGAATGCAGCCAGCGTCTACCAGCAGGCCATCGCCATCATCGGCGCGGAAATCGACGGGCAGTAAGCGCTCTTTTTCCTTCTCCCCGTTCACGGGGAGAAGGTGGCCCGAAGGGCCGGATGAGGGGCAGCACCAAAGCTGGCAAGGTTAGCTCTGCCCCTCATCTGCCTGCCGGCATCTTCTCCCCGTATAGTGACGGGGAGAAGAAAGATTTCACCCCCGCTGATCCCTTGCTGCCAGCGTGCGCAGGCGCAGGGCGTTGAGCTTGATGAAGCCGGCGGCGTCCTTCTGGTCGTAGGCGCCCTGGTCGTCCTCGAAGGTGACCAGCTTGTCGGAATAGAGCGATTTCGGGCTCTCGCGGCCGGTGACCATGACGTTGCCCTTGTAGAGCTTCAGCGTCACTTCGCCTTCCACGTTCTTCTGGCTGAGATCGATTGCCGCCTGCAGCATCTCGCGTTCGGGCGAGAACCAGAAGCCGTAATAGATCAGCTCGGCATAGCGCGGCATCAGATCGTCCTTGAGGTGCGCCGCACCTCGGTCGAGCGTGATCGATTCGATGGCGCGGTGCGCGGCAAGCAGGATCGTGCCGCCCGGGGTCTCATAGACGCCGCGGCTCTTCATGCCGACATAACGGTTTTCGACCAGATCGAGACGGCCGATGCCGTTGTCGCGGCCATAGTCGTTGAGCTTGGCCAGCAGGGTTGCCGGCGACAGGCGCTCGCCATTGATCGAAACCGCGTCGCCCTTCTCGAAGCCGACCTTGATGACCGTCGCCTTGTCGGGTGCCGCTTCTGGCGAGATGGTGCGCATATGGACATATTCGGGCGCTTCGACGGCCGGGTCTTCCAGCACCTTGCCCTCGGAAGACGAGTGCAGCAGGTTGGCGTCGACGGAGAAGGGGGCCTCGCCCTTCTTGTCCTTGGCGACCGGGATCTGGTGCTGTTCGGCGAAGTCGAGCAGGTCGGTGCGGCTCTTGAACGACCAGTCGCGCCACGGTGCGATGATCTTGATGTCGGGGTTCAGCGCATAGGCCGACAGCTCGAAGCGGACCTGGTCGTTGCCCTTGCCGGTGGCGCCGTGGGCGATGGCGTCGGCACCGGTCTTGCGGGCAATGTCGACGAGGTGCTTGGAGATCAGCGGGCGGGCAATCGAGGTGCCGAGCAGGTAGACGCCTTCATAGACGGCATTGGCGCGGAACATCGGGAAGACGAAATCGCGCACGAATTCCTCGCGCACGTCCTCGATGAAGATTTCCTTGATGCCCATCATCTCGGCCTTCTTGCGGGCCGGCTCGAGTTCTTCGCCCTGGCCGAGATCGGCGGTGAAGGTGACCACCTCAGCGCCCAGTTCGGTCTGCAGCCATTTCAGGATGATGGAGGTGTCGAGGCCGCCGGAATAGGCGAGCACGACCTTTTTCACGTCTTTCCACTTCGACATTTTACGATCCGGTCCTTCCAGTCGCGGAAAGGCCACGGCGGCACTCCGCTTTCGGCGGGCACTATTAGCAGGAAAGGCAAAGCGGGCAAGCTTTGCGGGGCGTGAATCACGCTGGCGCGGCAATCTGGTTTCGGCTAGCTTGCGCCGTTCTCAGCCGGGCCCGAAAAAATGTCGTTCATTCCCGATACCGCCATCATCATCCAGTTCGCCATCGCCACCTTCATCATCGCGATCACGCCCGGTCCCGACATGACGCTGTTCGTCGGGCGCGCGCTTTCGGAGGGACGGGCTGCCGGCTTTGCCTGCATGTTCGGGGCGATGAGCGGCATCATCATCCATACGGCGCTGGTGGCGCTGGGCTTGTCGGCGCTGATCGTGGCTTCGCCGCAGGCGTTCCTGGCGCTGAAGATCGGCGGGGCCGGCTATCTGGTGTGGCTTGCCTATCAGGCGATAAGGCACGGCTCGGCGTTTTCGCCCGACATGACCAAGCGCGCGCCGCGCTCGCTGTTCCAGAACTGGGCGACCGGGCTTGGCATCAATCTGCTCAACCCGAAGATCATCCTGTTCTTCATGACCTTCCTGCCGCAGTTCGTTTCCGCGCATGATCCGCATGCGCCGGGAAAGCTGTTCTTCCTCGGCGTTCTGTTCATCCCGCTGTCGCTGCCGCTGACTGTGCCGATGGTGATCGCCGCCGACAAGTTTGCCGGGTTGTTGAAGAAGAACCCGACGGTGACGCGCATCGTCGACTATCTGTTTGCCGGCGTGTTTTCGGCCTTTGCGCTGAAGATCCTTACGGCGCAGGCGAAGTAACGCTCAGCGTTCCTTGATGCGCCGGGCAGGCACGCCGGCGTAGACGCCGAATGGCTTGGTCGATCTGGCGACCACCGCGCCGGCAGCGATGACGCAGCCCTTTGCGATGTGGACGCCGTCGAGCACGGTCGCATGGGCGCCGATCCAGACGTCGTCCTCTATCACCACGCCCTTGCGGCTGAGCCCCTGCGTGTGGATCGGCGCATCGCGATCCCTGAAGACGTGATTGAAGGAAACGATGGCGCAGTGGGAGGCGATCCTCACATGGTTGCCGATGGTAAGCGTGCCCTGTCCGTGAAGTATGGTGAATGGGTTGATCGAGACATGGTCACCCAGCGTGATGCGGCCGCCGCCGCCGGTGCGGAACAGGACATGCTCCTCGATGAGGCAATGGTCGCCGATAACCACGGAACCGCCTTGGCCCACCTCGATACTGGCGCTGCTCTTCACGCGCGTGCCCACGCCGATCGCGTAGTTGTTGCGCCAGGCCCGGTAGGTGTTGCTCAGATCCTTGAAACGCGAACTTATTTTCTTGCGAAGCGTCAACGATGACTTCCTGATGATGATGATGACGATCAAAACCCCCATCAGGGCGTTTCAATGGCCGGAAGTCATCGTTGCTTGTTGAAATCGTTTTTCCAGCTTCCGGCTGAGTTGCCGGCGACCAGCCAGTAGGCGATGCCGCCGATAAGCCCGGTGCCGATGAGCAGCATGGCCATGCGCGGGTCGTCGGTGAAGCGGGTATCCGGGGTGAAGCCGCCTTCGGCGTCTCCGATCCTGAGGGTGGCAAGGTGGCGCAGGAAGCCCATGACGACCAGCGAAACCACGCCGCCGCCCAGCGCATGGGTCAGCCAGTCGCGCTTGCCGAGCAGTTCTGTGAAGACGATGACGATCATCGCCGGGACGAAGGCGTAATAGGCGGTGATCAGCGCGACGAAGGGAATGCCGGCGGCAAATGATGCCGTGACCGCCCATGGCGGCGCATCAGTGAAGAAGCCGGCCGCGCCGAGCATCATGACGTTGAAGAAGGCAGCTGCTGCAAAGGCGGCGACGACATAGCCGATGAGGATGACGAACAGCCGGCCGAGGATGAGGAGGATGTTGGTCATGGCTCGACCTTTACCGCAGGCAGGCCGGCCTTGCGGCCCGCGACCACCCAATAAGCTGCCCCACCGCCTAGACCGGCGAGCAGCAGGATCGGCGGCATCAGCGGCTCAAGGCCTTCGCTGCCGGAGCCGAGGTAATGCGCCAGCACGTAGGCGCAGGCGGCGGCGAAGCCGATCAGGAGACCGGCTGCCGCATAATAGTGCCATCGGCGCCAGCCATAGAACTCGCTGACAAGGGCGCTGGCCAGTCCGGGCAGGAAGGCATAGCGCGCAATCATGAGGGCCAGGAACGGGATCGCGGCCAGCCGGTTTTCGCGGGCAATGTCAGGAACGTCCTGAGCGGCTGCCAGGAGATTGGTCTGCTGGAGGCCCTGAACGATCCCGGCGGCCACCAGGCAGGCTGCAAGAAAACCGAACCAGACGGCGAAGAAGCGCCGAACCATGGCAAGCGGTCGGCTCACGCCTCGCCGTGCCCCGCGATCATCATGGCTTCAAGCGCAAGGCGCTCGGTCTTCTTCATGCGCTCGGATTCGGACTTCAGCTGGCCGCAGGCCGCAAGAATGTCGCGGCCGCGCGGAGTGCGGATCGGCGAGGCATAGCCGGCATTGTTGATGTAGTCGGCGAACTTCTCGATCGTCTCCCAGTCCGAGCACTGGTAGTTGGTGCCGGGCCATGGGTTGAACGGGATCAGGTTGATCTTGGCCGGAACGCCCTTCAGCAGCTTGATCAGCGCCTTGGCGTCTTCGATGGAATCGTTGACGTCCTTCAGCATCACATATTCGAAGGTGATGCGGCGCGCATTGGACAGGCCGGGATAGGCGCGGCAGGCGGCGATCAGTTCCTTCAGCGGATACTTCTTGTTGATCGGCACCAGCATGTCGCGCAGATCGTCATTGGTGGCGTGCAGCGAGATCGCCAGCATGACGCCGATCTCCTCGCCGGTGCGGAAGATTTCGGGCACGACGCCGGAGGTCGACAGCGTGATGCGGCGCTTGGACAGCGACAGCCCGTCGCCGTCGGAGGCGATCAGCAGGGCCTTCTTGACCTCTTCGAAATTGTAGAGCGGCTCGCCCATGCCCATCATGACGATGTTGGAGATTTTTCGCCCTTCCGCCGGCACGATGGCACCGTCCGGCGTGTCGCGGTCGGGGAAGTCGCCGAGCCGGTCGCGCGCCGACATCAGCTGCGTCAGGATTTCCTCCGCCGTCAGGTTGCGCACCAGCTTCTGCGTGCCGGTGTGGCAGAAGGAGCAGGTCAGCGTGCAGCCAACCTGCGAAGAGATGCACAGCGTGCCGCGCCCTTCTTCGGGGATGTAGACGGTCTCGATCTCGACCGGACGGCCGGCGCCGCGCGGCGGGAATCGAAAGAGCCATTTGCGCGTGCCGTCTGAGGAAATCTGTTCTTCGACGATTTCCGGCCGAGCGATGGTGAAATGCTGCTCGAGGACCCCGCGCAGATCCTTGGAGATGTTGAACATATGGGCGAAGTCGGAGACGCCGCGCACATAGAGCCAGTGCCAGAGTTGCTGGCTGCGCATTTTTGCCTGCCGCTCTGGCACGATGCCGGCGGCAATCAGCGCCTCGGCCATCTCGGCGCGCGTCAGCCCGACCAGCGAAGCCTTGGCGGGGGTGGCAGCGCGGGCGCGCAATGCGTCGCGGGTTGTGTCTGCGGTGAGATCGAACGAAAGAGCCATGATACCGGTAATCGGGGTTGATGCGGTCGCGACGAGGCGATCCTTTGCGCCGCACATATCACGAGATCGCGGCGGCGTCACGGCCCCGCAGATGGGGAGGCTAAGCGGCGTTTCCAAGACACATGGCCAGGGAGAGCATCAAATAAGCCTGCCTGATCGACGATACCGGCCAGCAGGGGCGGGACTTCAAAAAGAAAAGGCCGGGCGTTTCGGCCCGGCCAGTTGGAAGTGCTGAAAAGATAGAGCGCTTACTTGCAGGTGGCGATCGAGGAGAGTGCCGCCGAAATGCCCTTGAGCGAGAAGACGTAGCTGGTCGGATTGCCACGGCCGGATTTGGCGGCGATCTTCATGTCGGCGCCGCCCTTCATGGCGGCAATCAGCAGCGGCTCCTCGGCGGCGTTTTCCACCCAGGCCGATTTTCCGCGCGTGAACATGGAGAAGGATTTGTCGCCGACCGTGACGGTGACCTTGGAATTGGCCTGGAAATCGTAAGAGGCGATGAATTGCGGCTCATAGGAGATCGACTGGCCGGGGCGCTGGCTGACGAAGAAGAAGATGTCGCCATGGTCGAGCGTTGCCGGCTGCTTGTCGGTCGGCACGGTCAGCACGTAGCAGACCTTGCCGTTGTTGGCCTGGTAGCTGTAGGTGCCCCAGGCATTGTGCTGGCCGATCTTGGTTGCCGACTGGGCAAAGGACGGCGCCGCGCCCGCGACCAGGATGAGGCTCGATAAAAGGACAGTCAGTCGGCGCATTGTTTTTGGTTTCCCTGTATTTCGCATTGTGGTGCGCAAGCAGGCCGGTCCGCCCTGCCCGTTTGGGTTCATTTTGATTTAATCTGGGTTACCAAAGGGTGAATGTTCCCTGAAAAAAGGATCATTGCCACCAAAGGTATAACCGCCTCGCGCATGCAAGCCTCGCCGTCGAGACCTGCAAGCACCGTCCCTTGGTTGTGGTTGAAGACCACGAAAACGGCAAGAATTTGACTTTTCTTTTCAGGCTGCAATCTGGATGTCAACGCCGCTGCCCGCAACGTCGGGCCGGTCAGTCCAGTTCTTCAAGGGCTTCCTTGGCGGCAAGGCGATGCGCCGGGGTGATGTGCGCACGCACGGCGGCAATCGCAGCCGACAGAACCGCGATATCGTCGGTGAAGCCGAGGCCGAAGATGATGTCGGGAATGGCGTCGGTCGGCAGCACGAAATAGGCGAGAGCGCCGAGCAATATGCCCTTGGCGCGCAGCGGCGTCTTGCTGTCGAGCGCGCAGTAATAGGCAGCTATCACGTCCTCCATGAAGGGGACATGACGCGCCGCGCGCTTGGCGGTGTGCCAGAATTTGTCGCGGACGCGCTTCTCATCGCCGCGCAAACCGTTGGTGTCGAAATTTCCCGCCTTGGCCATTCCGTTACTCCTGTCGCCCGGAATGTGGGAAAGCGTGAAGGGCTGCGCAAGAGATAGGGGTCAAAAACCGGCAAAACCGTCCATCTTGCCGGCCAGCTCGAAGTCGAGGCGGCTGAGGCCGTCGGCATCATGCGTGGTCAGCGTCACGTCGACGGTCTTGTAGACATTCGACCATTCGGGGTGATGGTCCATGGTCTCGGCGGCAAGGGCTGCGCGGGTCATGAAGGCGAAGGCTTCGCTGAAATCGGCGAAGACGAATTTTTTGGAGATCGCGGCACCCTCGCGGTCCAGGCTCCAGCCTTTCACCCCGGCCAAAGCCTTGTCCACCGCATCCCTGTCAAGTTTCTGTCTGGCCATTTCGCGCTTCCGTGCTATCGCTTGTCGGTTCTTATCATAGTGTCGGCACGATGATCGCAAAGTCCCAGACGTCCATTCTTTTCGTATGCCTCGGCAATATCTGCCGTTCGCCGCTGGCCGAGGGCGTGTTTCGCGCGGTGATTTCCGAGCGCGGCGTGGCTGATGACTTCCTGCTCGACTCTGCCGGCACCGGCGGCTGGCACCAGGGTTCGGCGCCCGATCCGCGTTCGGTGGCGATCGCAGCCGACCACGGCCTCGACATTTCGACGCAGAAGGCGCGCAAGGTCGTGTCGGCCGATTTCCAGCGCTTCGACCTGATCCTGGGAATGGATCGTTCCAATGTCGATGATCTCAGGCGGGCCGCACCGCCGGAGGCGCGGGACAGGGTCCATCTGTTCCTCGACTTTGCCGATGGCAAGGGGAAGGACGTGCCCGACCCGTATTACGGTGGTGCAGACGGCTTCGCCGATGTCTACCGCATGATCCGCAATGCTTCGGAATCGCTGGCCGACAGGCTGGAGCGCGAATCGCCACCCGTGAGCGGCCAGGCCTCCTCGACGATATAGGGTCCGCCGCCGACCGAATCGCGCGACGACATCAACACGAAGCGCCCGACCTTGAAGGGTACGGTGGAGAAGTTGCCGCGCGCCGAAAGATATTGCGCGACATCCAGCGGGCTGGAATTGCGCAGCCGCGCCAGCGTGACATGGGGCGAGAATTTGCGTGGGTCGGCCGGTATCCCGAGGCGCTGGCAGATGCGCTCGATCTCGGCCTGAAGCGCGTAAAGGTCGGGCGAGGTTTGCACGCCGGCCCAGACCGCATGCGGCTTTTTCGAGCCGAAGGCGCCGACGCCGGAAAGCTTCATCTGGAAGGACGGTCGTCGGACCCGGTCAAGGGCATTGGCGATCTCGTCGGCGACGTGGCCTTCGATGTCGCCGAAGAAGCGCAAAGTGAGGTGATAGTTTTCGACGTCGATCCAGCGGGCTCCCGGCAGACCTCCACGCAGCAGTGAAAGTGAAAGCGCTGCGTCACGCGGGATTTCGAGGGCGGTGAAAAGTCTTGGCATCGCTGCCTCCCCGAATCGAACTCTTGATGTCTAGCGAATCACCGATCCGCAATGTGAGCAAGCTGTTTGTTTGTCATGTCGGTGCGATGACATCGTCATCAACATGGTTGATCAGGATTTGTTCGCATTGGCCGAAATCGTCTTCTCGACCACCGGCAGCATGCGTTCGACCATGCGGTCTACACCGGTGGCGTTGGGGTGCATGCCGTCTTCCAGCAGTGCGGTCTTGTCGGCGGCGACGCCGTCGAGGAAGAACGGATAGAGCGTGGCGCCGTATTTTTCGGCGAGTTTCGGATAGATCGTGCCGAACTGCTCGCCATAAGAGTGGCCGAGATTGGGCGCTGCGACCATGCCGGCCAGCAGCACCGGGATGTTGCGCTCCTTGAGCCGGGCCAACATCTTGTCGAGGTTCTGTTCGACGATCTCAGGGTCGATGCCGCGCAGCATGTCGTTGGCGCCAAGCTCCAGTATGACAAGCTCCGTGCCGTCGGGGATGGACCAGTCGAGGCGCGACAGGCCGCCGCTGGTGGTGTCGCCGGAGACGCCGGCATTGGTGATCACGACATCGTGACCATTGTTGCGTAGCGCCTTTTCAAGCTTTTCGGGAAAGCTCTCGCCGGGGTTGAGGCCATAACCGGCCATGAGACTGTCGCCGAAGCCGACTATCTTGAACGGTTCGGCCCAAACCGGGGTGTTTGCCGTGAAAAAGGCAAGAGATGCGGCAAAGAGTGCGAAAATCAGATGTTTCAATGCCATGTGTCAAAGCCCATATGACGAATAAATTCCTGCCGCTTTCATTTCCATATAGGACAGATTTGCCGTGACAGAAGCCGTCATCGACCTGAAGGATGTTTCGCTGACACTGGGCACGGGGGCGTCGTCCGTCCATGTGCTGAAAGGCGTGAGCCTGACGGTGACCGCCGGCGAGGCGACCGGCATCGTCGGCCCGTCGGGTTCCGGCAAGTCGACGCTGCTGATGGTTCTGGCCGGGCTGGAAGGGGTCGATTCGGGAACGGTACGAATTGCCGGCGAGCTTCTGAACGGCAAGAGCGAGGACCAGATCGCGGCGTTTCGCGGCCGCAATGTCGGTATCGTCTTCCAGTCCTTCCACCTCATTCCCAACATGACGGCGCTGGAAAATGTCGCCGTGCCGTTGGAGCTGGCGGGAAAGCGCGATGCCTTCGCCATTGCCGAGCGCGAGCTGGCGTCTGTCGGCCTGGCCGACCGGGTGACGCATTATCCGGGCGAGCTTTCGGGCGGCGAGCAGCAGCGCGTTGCGATCGCCCGGGCGCTGGCGCCGGAGCCGCGCATTCTCATCGCCGACGAGCCGACCGGCAACCTCGACCAGGCGACGGGCCGGCAGATCGCCGATCTTCTCTTCGCCAAGGCCAAGGAACGCGCCATGACGCTGGTTCTGGTCACGCATGATCCTTCGCTTGCCGCGCGCTGCACGCGGCAGGTGGCGATGCGCTCCGGCCGGATCGAAGCCGAGCCGCCGCTTGCCGTCGTTTCGGCTTGAGGCGGCTGCGGATGCCGTTTTCGCAAACCCTCAAACTCGCTGTCCGTTTCTCGCTGCGCGAAATGCGCGGCGGGTTTTCCGGCTTTCTGATCTTCCTCACCTGCATCGCGCTCGGGGTGGCGGCTATCGGCGGCGTCAATTCGGTGGCGCGGTCGATCACGGCGGGCGTGGCCAATGAGGGGCAGTCGCTGCTTGGCGGCGACCTGCGCTTCCAGCTTAACCAGCGCGAGGCGACTGCCGACGAAAGCGCCTTCCTGAAGGGATTGGGCACGCTGTCGGAAAGCGCGAACATGCGCTCTATGGCGCGGCTGGAGGATGGTTCCGACCAGTCGCTGGCCGAGGTGAAGGCCGTCGATGGCGTCTACCCGCTGTTCGGGGCGCTGGTGACGGAGCCGGCACTGTCGCGCGATGCGATGTTCGGCGAAAGGGACGGCGTGTTCGGCGCTGCGGCTTCCGATCTTTTGTTCGAACGGCTCGGCATAAAGCTGGGCAGCCGGATAAAGCTCGGCTCTGCCACCTTCGAACTGCGCGCCAAGATCACCACGGAGCCGGACGCGGTTTCGGAAGGCTTCGGCTTTGCGCCGCGCCTGATGGTGTCGCTGGACGGCCTGCGCGCCTCCGGCCTCGTCCAGCCCGGCAGCCTGGTCGAATATGCCTATAAGGTGCGGCTGGCAGACGGCAGCAGCGAGGCGGCGGTGACTTCCGTTCGCGATGAAGCGACCGAAAAGTTTCCGCAGGCAGGCTGGAGCGTGCGCACCCGCACCAATGCGGCACCCGCACTTTCCTCCAACATCGAGCGTTTCTCGCAGTTCCTGACGCTGGTCGGGCTCACCGCGCTGGTCGTCGGCGGGGTGGGCGTCGCCAACGCGGTGCGCGCCTATCTCGATGGCAAGCGCGGGGTTATCGCCACCTTCAAGAGCCTCGGCGCCTCGGGCGGCTTCGTCTTCACCGTCTATCTCGTGCAGATCCTGATCATCGCCGGCATCGGCATCGTCATCGGGCTGGTCGTCGGCGCACTGATGCCGTTTGCGGCGAGTGCTGCCCTTTCCACCGTCATACCGGTGCCCGCGGAAGGCGGCATCTATCCCGGCGCGCTGGCGATGGCAGCACTCTTCGGCCTGCTGGTGACACTGGCCTTTGCGCTGTTGCCGCTCGGCCGGGCGCGCGACGTGCCGGCGACCGCGCTGTTTCGCGAGATGGGCTTTGGCGGCGGTGGCTTGCCGCGCCGGGTCTATGTCGTCGGCGCGCTCGGCATCGCAGCCCTTCTGGCGCTGCTCGCCATCTGGTTTTCGGGCGACCGGCGCATTGCCGCGATTTTCGTCGGCGCGACGATCTTTGCCTTCATCGTGCTGCGCAGCGTCGGTGTCGGCGTTCAGTGGCTGGCGCGAAAAAGCCCGCGCCTGCGCTCGACAGCACTCAGGCTTGCCGTCGGCAACATCCATCGTCCCGGCGCGCTGACGCCGTCGGTGGTGCTGTCGCTGGGGCTCGGTTTGACGCTGCTGGTGACGCTGGCGCTGATCGATGGCAATCTGCGCCAGCAGATCGCCGGCAGCCTGCCGAAACAGGCGCCGAACTTCTTCTTCGTCGATATCCAGAGCACGGATGTCGATGCCTTCTCGGCGCTGGTCGAGAAAGAAGCGCCGGACGGCAAGTTGGTGCGCGTGCCGATGCTGCGCGGCCGCGTCATGGCGCTGAACGGCGTCGACGTGCAGAAGCTGACGGTGCCGCCGGCCGGCGCCTGGGTGCTGCGCGGCGACCGCGGCCTGACCTATGCCAAGAACCAGCCTGAAAACTCGACGCTGAGCGCCGGCACGTGGTGGCCGGAGGATTATTCGGGCGAGCCGCTGGTGTCATTCGCGGCGGAAGAAGCCGGCGAGCTCGGCCTGAAGCTCGGCGACACCGTGACGGTCAATGTGCTTGGCCGCAACGTGACGGCAAAGATCGCCAATTTCCGCGAAGTGCAGTGGGAATCGATGGGCATCAATTTCGTCATGGTGTTTTCGCCCAACACTTTTGCCGGTGCGCCGCACTCATGGCTGGCGACACTTCTGACGCCGAAGGCCGACAGCGCCGAGGAGACGCGGCTGCTCAACGCGGTCACCCGCGCCTTTCCGGCCGTGACCACGGTGCGCGTCAAGGACGCGCTGGAGGTGGTCAACCGCATCGTCGGCCAGCTCGGCACGGCGATCCGCGCGGCGGCAAGTGTGGCGTTGATCGCGTCGGTGCTGGTGCTGGCCGGCGCGCTCGCCGCCGGCAACCGGGCGCGGGTCCATGATGCGGTGGTGCTGAAGACGCTGGGCGCGACGCGGCGGACGCTGATTGCCGCCTTCTCGCTCGAATACATGCTGATCGGCCTGGCGACGGCGGTGTTCGCGCTCGCTGCCGGCGGCGTCGCGGCGTGGTTTGTTGTCGCACGAATCATGACGCTGCCTTCGCGTTTTCTACCCGAGGTGGCGGTGGCAACGATCCTGATCGCGCTCGCCGTCACGGTAGGCATCGGCCTGATCGGCACATGGAGAGTGTTGGGACACAAGGCGGCGCCGGTGCTGCGGAATCTGTAGCGGGTCGCCCTGTCAATCGATCGAACGAGCTAGGCGCGGCTAGTCCTGATGGCAAAAAAAGGGTATTTTTTGGCCATTTCCTGCAATCACGCGGCATTGCGGGGTGTAACGGGTCTTGTTCTCGTCAAAAAGAATCATCATATTTGCCGCAGGCATGCTGGAGTCCCGCCAGCGGCGCCTGGGTTCATTTGAACCTGACACCCGACGGGGCAGAAGCAATAGAGGAAATCAATGGCTGACCTTCGCAACTATCAGACGCATGTCGCAAACGCGGGTACCCGCGCCGACAGCGTCATCGACGAGGGCCTGCGCGCCTACATGCTCAAGGTTTACAACCTTATGGCGCTTGGGCTCGCAATCACCGGTGTGGCCGCTCTCGCCACCATGATGATGGCGACCACCAACGATCCGGCGACCGCCGTCGCCACACTTGCCAACGGCAAGATGCTGACCAACCTCGGTGTGGCCCTTTATGGTTCACCGCTGAAGTGGGTCGTCATGCTCGCTCCGCTCGGCATGGTGTTCTTCCTGAGCGCCCGTATCCAGTCGATGAGTGTTTCCGGCGCGCAGACTGCGTTCTGGGTCTTCGCCGCCCTCATGGGCCTGTCGCTGTCGTCGATCTTCCTGGTCTTCACGGCGCAGAGCATCACGCAGACCTTCTTCGTGACCGCCGCCGCCTTCGGTGCGCTGTCGCTGTTCGGCTACACCACCAAGCGTGACCTGACCGGTATGGGCACCTTCCTGGTGATGGGCGTGTTCGGCCTGATCATCGCCATGGTCGTCAACATCTTCCTGGGCTCGCCGGCCCTGCAGTTCGCCATTTCGGCTATCGGCGTGCTGATATTCTCCGGCCTCACCGCCTACGACACGCAGAAGATCAAGGAAATGTATTTCGAGGGTGACGACGTGCTCGTTGCCGGCCGCAAGGCCATCATGGGCGCGCTGACGCTCTATCTCGACTTCATCAACCTGTTCACCTTCCTGCTGCAGTTCCTCGGCAACCGCGAGTAATCGCGACCGCTGCTGGACCAGCAACAAGACGAGGGCGGCCCAAAAGGCCGCCCTTTTCTTTTATGGAACACTCTGCTCAAATTCGGGCACGTCAATTAGAGTGCATAAATTATGAGCAGCATCAATATCAGGCCGGCAGAGGCTTCGGACCTCGATTCGATTACGGAGATCTACGCGGACGCGGTCGATCATGGCACGGCGAGCTACGAACTGGAGCCGCCATCACGGGTAGAAATGGGCGAGCGATTCGCCAGCTTGCGGGCAGAGGGGTACCCCTATGTCGTCGCCGAAGAGGGTGGCCGAATCATCGGCTATGCCTATGCCGGAGCCTTCCGCGCCCGTCCGGCCTACCGCTTCATCGTCGAGAATTCCATCTATGTCGCGCCGCAAGCCAAGGGCAAGGGCGTCGGCCGGGCGCTGCTTGAACGGCTGATCGCTGAAGCGACCGCGCTAGGCTTCCGGCAGATGATCGCGGTGATCGGCGACGGCTCACCGCAGAGCCCGTCGGTCAGGCTGCATGAGAAGCTGGGCTTCATCCATTCAGGCAAGCTGGAAGGGTCGGGCTACAAGCATGGCCGCTGGCTCGACACGGTGTTCATGCAGTTTCCGATGAATGGCGGTGCCGAGCTGCAACCCGATCCGGACTCGCTGCCGGAGCGGAAGTTCCGCGGAAAAGTATAGCGAAATCAGGCTTCTACGAGTTTCAGCGTCTTGTCGAAGACGCCGAGCACGCGGGCGAGCTCATGCCCGCGCTTGAGGATCAGGCCGCCGGCTGCGACGACGCTGAAGGCACCCTGCTTGCGGGCGAGCTTGGGGTTCTTGACGATCTGGAACAGCGGCGTCTCGCTGGCGCGCCGGAATACGGAGAACACGGCGCGGTCTGGAAGGCGGTCTATGGCATAGTCGCGCCATTCGTTTGCGGCGACCATCCGGCCATAAAGACGAAGAATCTGCTCGAGCTCACGCCTCTCGAAGGAAACCGGTAGCTCCTGCCGCTCGCGCCTGGCCTCGTGAAGGGGAATCAATATTGCTGATTCCTGCCCATCCTCCGCTCCACCTCCGCGATCGGTCATGCAGCTTAACCTTCCGTGACAGTTTGGCGACAAGAGAGTCGCGCTTTCGCCCGTGAAAAGCAAGCCCCGCCGCTCGAATACGCCCTAGGGTAGAATCAAGCCGGGTTCCTGTAACAAATCCGTACACTCTGTTTTTATAGGTGATACGCTGCCACAATTCTGACACCTTTTGCACAAGCTGCCGCCTCAATGTCAGTCGACTTTGCGGGTGTTGCCTGAGACGGTTCGGTCCGGCACCGGCCTGTAAACCCCAAGCCCCCCGCCCACGGGTCAGAGTCGGATCGAACCAACCTCAGCTTCCTCAAGGAGGCTGAGTGCGACGATCCCAAATAAATTGGAACCGGTGTCAGCTCAGTTTGGCCCCGGTTTTTTGTTGGCCGAATGCCGGCGGCCGCCGCATTCGGCTTGCAAAGAAGTATCGCGCAGGCTGCTTCAGATGGCGCCCGGCACGGCTAGTCAGATGCGGTTGCCGTCCGGCTTGCGGTAGATGGCGGCGCCCAGGACGGGGCCGGGCATGCCATCCTTGCCGACTGCCTGGAGCAGCACGGCGAAGCCGCCCTTGGTGGCGATCTTGGTTGCCGGCAGTTCATACCGTGCGGCCTTGCCGTGCCACATTCCGGCGCTCTGGATATCGGACACCGCGTTGACATATGTGACTGTGCGGCCCTTGTTTTCGCCCCGGGGCACGGCAATTGCCTGAGGCGCATCGAAATAGACCAGAACGACATGGGCCTTGGCAGAGCTCTGGTTCGCCGCCGATCCCGTTTCGATGACCAGGCTTTCGCCGGTAAGCTTGACGCTCACGTCGACGCTGAGGCCTTGCTCGGCTTTGTTCAGCTCGTCGAACGCATCCAGTATGTCGTCGCGCTTGGCGCCGTTGACGTGGATGCGGCCGTTGATCACTGCCTGGGGGGTGTAGACGGAGCGCGTCCCGAAGGAGCGCATATAGGCGTATTGGCGGTCTGTGCTGTCGGGGCTGCTGAGGGTGTCGCGCCAGCCGAGATAATCCCAATAGTCGACATGATAGGCGAGCGCCACGTAGTCACCGCCGGTAGCGAATTTTTCGAACAAAGCGTCGGCCGGGGGGCAGGAACTGCAGCCCTGGCTGGTGAACAGCTCGATCACGCCGGCAGGCCGCGTGCCGTCGGCTGCCGCCGCCGCCGTAAGGGCCGGCATCGCCAGCGCTACCACCGCCAGCCGAGAGAAAAAACGCAATTCCATGGTCGTTCCACAATCCCCACCGGCCTTTGGCCGAGTTTTTCATTGCCGAAACAATAGGCAGTGCGGCAATCAACGGGAAGTCACGTTGCGGTGACATAGTGACCTGGACGTGCCTTATAGTGTTGTAACGAGTGGTAAAGGTGCCAAGGCTAACGTTAGGGATATTGAAGCGCCAGCCAAAGAACTTTCGAGAATGCCCAACACCCTTTTCGATCATGTTGATCTCTACTGCGAAAGATTGGGCCCGGAACTCTGGGCGGAGCCGGCCAACGCCCTGACAAATCTGGCCTTTGTTCTCGCAGGCCTGTGGGGCGTGCGGGAAGTGCGCAGGCGCGGCACCGGCACGTTCGCCGAAGTGCTGGCGTGGTGGGCGGTGGCAATCGGCATCGGCTCGGCCCTTTTTCATACCTTCGCCAACAAGCTGACGATCTGGGCCGACGTGCTGCCGATTGCCGGCTTCACCCTTGCCTACACGCTCTTGAACCTGCGCCGCTTCCTCGGCTTCGGCTGGCCGAAGGCGATCGCGATCTTCGTGGGCTTCTATGCGGTGGTCGGATTTCTCACCTTCATGGTGCCCGACTGGCTGCGGCTGGCCTCGAACGGCTCGACGGGCTATCTGCCGCCGTTCCTGGCCCTGATCTTCTTCGGCATTCTGGTGACGGCGCATGGCAACCGCGCCGGCTGGTACAATCTGGCGGCTGCGGCGATCTTCGTCGCCTCGGTCACGTTCCGCGCCATCGATCCGGTGGTGTGCGATGCGTTTCCGCTGGGCACCCACTTCCTGTGGCACATTCTGAACGGGCTGATGCTGGGCGTGCTGTTGATGGCCGTCGCAAAGTATGGTGGTTTGCGCCGGACATCGCCACAATAGCTCCATCTTGCCGATCAGGAATTTCAGCGATGACAGCATCAGGCACAAGCATGCGCCCCGACGCGCGGGCGCGACGGCTCAAGGCCGGCCATTTCAGCGAGCTGGTGGTGATCGACCGCGACGGCGGGCAGCCTCGCGTCGTCTACGACAGCGGTGAACTGATCGAGGCGCCGAACTGGACGCCGGACGGCAAATGGCTGGTCTACAATGCCGACGGGCGCCTGTTCCGCATCTCGCTCGACGGCAGCGACGGGCCGCACCGCATCAACAGCGCGCCGGTCGAAAACCTCAACAACGATCACGTGATCGCGCCCGACGGGCAGAGCATCTTCGTCACGGCTTATGACGGCCATCTCTACGTCCTGCCGTTTGCGGGCGGCGTGCCGACAAGGGTCTCCCAGGAGACGGAGCGTGGCCTGCGCCACTATCTGCATGGCATCTCGCCCGATGGCGCGACGCTCGCCTATGTCGGCATGTACCGCACGCCCGAGGGCGTGGCGACGACCTGGATCTGCACGATGGCGGCTGCGGGCGGCGGCGATGTCTTTCTCACCGACGGGGCCTGTCCGGTGGATGGGCCGGAATTTTCGGCGGACGGGAAATGGATCTATTTCAACTCGGAGGCGGCAGCGGAGAGGCCCGGCCACGCGCAGATCTTCCGTATGCGCCATGATGGCAGCGCGCTGGAGCAGCTGACGCATGATGCGCGGGTGAACTGGTTTCCGCATCCATCGCCGGATGGCTCGCTGGTGGCCTATCTGAGCTATCCGGAAGGCACGACGGGACACCCCGCCGACCGCGCCGTGATCCTGCGCATGATGGACCCGGAGGGGAACAACGGCCGCGACCTCGATGCCTTCGATGGCGGGCAGGGAACGATCAACGTCAATTCCTGGTCGCCCGATTCGCGCTGCCTCGCTTATGTGCGGTATCCGAGGTACGGCTGAAGCGTTTCATATCTTGGCGGAAACAGCCCGGCGCAGACTCTCCCCTACCGCATATGGAATTCGACCCCCACTCCGTCTCGGCTTCGCCGAGCCACCTCTCCCCCGATCGACGGGGGAGAGGAAACGCCGTCGGCAATGCTCTCCCCTTTTGAGGGGGAGAGGTGGCGCGCGTAGCGCGACGGAGTGGGGGTCTGCTGCACCAAATGCGAGTGCCCTGCTCACAACAGGCACCGCGACCCATGAAAAAAGGCCCGCGACGTGATCGCGGGCCTTCTTCATTTCGATGGTTGCGTCGAGCCTGCCGTCAGGCAGCCAGATCGCGCAGGACGTATTGCAGGATGCCGCCGTTCTTGAAGTAATCAAGCTCGTCCAGCGTATCGATGCGGCAGAGGATCGGCACGTTCTTGACCGTTCCGTCGCCGTAAGTGACCTTGGCGATCATCTTCTGGCGCGGCTTGATGTCTTCAAGACCATCGATGGTCACCGTTTCGTCGCCCTTGAGGCCGAGCGAGGCCCATGAGGTGCCTTCCTCGAAGACGAAGGGGATGACGCCCATGCCGACCAGGTTCGAGCGGTGGATGCGCTCGAAGGACTGGGCGATCACAGCGCGAACGCCGAGCAGGTTGGTGCCCTTGGCTGCCCAGTCGCGCGAGGAGCCGTTGCCGTATTCGATGCCGGCGAAGATCACCAGCGGCACACCTTCCTGACGGTATTCCATCGCCGCGTCGTAGATCGGCAGCTCTTCCTTGGACGGGTAGTGGATGGTGTAGCCGCCTTCGCGTCCGTTTTCGCCGAGCATGTGGTTGCGGATGCGGATGTTGGCGAAGGTGCCGCGCATCATCACCTCATGGTTGCCGCGGCGCGTGCCGTACTGGTTGAAGTCGGCAACGCCGACGCCATGGTCGGTGAGGTACTTGCCGGCGGGCGAGGCCGCCTTGATCGAACCGGCCGGCGAGATGTGGTCGGTGGTGATCTTGTCGCCGAACAGGCCGAGCACGCGGGCGCCCTCGATCTTGCCGATGGCTTTCGGGCGAGCACCCATGCCGACGAAGTAAGGCGGGTTCTGCACATAGGTCGAGCCGTCATCCCAGGTGTAGGTCTGGCCGCTCGGTGCCTGCACCTTCTGCCAGTTCTCGTCGCCCTTGAAGACGTCGGCATATTTGCGGGCGAACAGCTCGCGGGTGACGTTCTTCTCGATGAACTCCTGGATCTCGGCCGAGCTCGGCCAGATATCCCTGAGGAACACCGGGTTGCCGTCGCGGTCCTCGCCGATCGGCTCGGTGGTGAGGTCCTTGGTGACGGTGCCGGCCAGCGCATGGGCAACGACCAGCGGCGGCGAGGCGAGGTAGTTCGCCTGCACGTCCGGCGAGACACGGCCTTCGAAGTTGCGGTTGCCGGACAGAACGGCAGCGCCGATCAGGCCCTTGTCGTTGATGGTCTTGGAGATCGGCGCCGGCAGCGGGCCGGAATTGCCGATGCAGGTGGTGCAGCCGAAGCCGACAAGGTTGAAGCCGATCTGGTCGAGTTCCTTCTGCAGGCCCGACTTTTCGAGATATTCGGCAACCACCTGCGAACCGGGGGCGAGTGAGGTCTTGACCCACGGCTTCTGCTTGAGACCGAGGCGGTTGGCGTTGCGGGCCAGAAGGCCGGCGCCGATCAGCACGCTCGGGTTGGAGGTGTTTGTGCAGGACGTGATCGCCGCGATGACGACATCGCCATGGCCGAGATCATAGTCGGTGCCTTCGACGGCGTAGCGCTTGTTCTGGTCGACGGTCTTCTTGTACTCGGTCTCCAGCGACTTGGCGAAGCCGGCGGCGATGCCTTCGAGCGGGATGCGGCCTTCGGGACGCTTCGGGCCGGCCATGGACGGGACGACCTCGCCGAGGTCGAGCTCGAGCAGGTCGGTGAAGACCGGATCGGCCGAGCCGTTGTCGCGCCACATGCCCTGCGCCTTGGAATATTCCTCGACCAGCGCGATACGGTTTTCGGTGCGACCGGACGTGTTGAGGTAGCGGATCGTCTCGGCGTCGACCGGGAAGAAGCCGCAGGTCGCGCCATATTCCGGCGCCATGTTGCCGATGGTGGCGCGGTCGGCCAGCGTCATGTTGGACAGGCCGGGGCCGAAGAACTCGACGAACTTGCCCACCACGCCCTTCTTGCGCAGCATCTGGGTGACGGTGAGCACGAGGTCGGTGGCGGTGACGCCTTCCTTGAGCTTGCCGGTGAGGCGGAAGCCGATGACTTCCGGCAGGAGCATGGAAACCGGCTGGCCGAGCATGGCAGCCTCGGCCTCGATGCCGCCGACGCCCCAGCCGAGAACGCCGAGGCCGTTGATCATCGTCGTGTGCGAATCAGTGCCGACGCAGGTGTCGGGATAGGCGGTCGTTTCGCCGTCCTCGGCGTTGGTCCAGACGACCTGGCCGAGATATTCGAGATTGACCTGATGGCAGATGCCGGTGCCGGGCGGAACGACGCGGAAGTTGCGGAACGCCTGCTGGCCCCACTTCAGGAACTTGTAGCGCTCCTGGTTGCGCTCATATTCGAGCTCGACATTGCGGGCGAAGGCGAGCGGGGTGCCGAATTCGTCGACGATGACGGAGTGGTCGATGACCAGATCGACCGGAACCAGCGGATTGATCTTCTGCGGGTCGCCGCCGAGATTGGCCATGGCATCGCGCATCGCTGCGAGGTCGACGACGGCGGGAACGCCGGTGAAATCCTGCATCAGCACGCGGGCCGGGCGGTAGGCGATCTCGACGCCGGCGGTGCCCTTGTCGACCAGCCAGCCGGCGACGGCCTGGATCGATTCCTTGGTGACGGAGCGGCCGTCCTCATTGCGCAGCAGGTTTTCCAGCAGCACTTTCATCGAATAGGGCAGCTGGGAAATGCCGGTCAGGCCGTTCTTCTCGGCCTCGGGCAGGCTGTAATATACATATTCGGCACCGCCTGCGGTCAGGGTGCGGCGGCAATTGAAACTGTCTAGTGATTTGGACACGTGCGATCCATCCTTGTCTGTTCAGCCTGAAAGGGAACGGACTCCGATGGGCATGCAATCACGCGCAAAGGTGCGGGTACGGCCATTTCCGCTGTCCGGTCCCAAGCAACCCGAGCCGTTCAAGGCGGCGCGTGCGCTGGTTCGGCGCAAATTCATTTTACCGCACCGACCGCTGGTGTGGTTGGGTGGCATATAGAGAATTTTCTGGAATAGTTCTAGACCGGTTTTGGGCAAATTTGCTGCGACGCACATTGGCCGCTAGGAATATTCCGACGACGGGGGAGCAATGCGGCTGATTGCCGAAAATCTGAGCGGGCAACGCGGCGGCGAAACCGTCTTTTCGGGCGTGGCTTTTGCGCTCAGCGAGGGCGAAGGCCTGGTCGTGACCGGTCCGAACGGCGCCGGCAAGTCGACGCTGCTGCGCGTTGTCGCAGGCCTGTTGCCAATTGCGGAAGGCGCGGTCCGGCTCGACGGTGGCGGCGAGGTATTCCCGTCGGTCGGCTCGGCCTGCCATTATCTCGGCCATGAGAATGCGATGAAGACGGCGCTGACGGTGACGGAAAATCTGGTCTTCTGGCAGGATTTTTTCGGGCGGGCGCATCTGTCGCCTATGGAAGCGCTCGAGATGGTGGGGTTGGAAACCATCGGCCACCTGCCCTTCGGCTATCTGTCGACCGGCCAGCGCCGGCGTGTGGCGATCGCCAAGCTGCTGGTCAGCCACCGCCCGGTCTGGCTGCTGGATGAGCCGACGGCGGGGCTGGACAAGGCCTCGGAAGTGCAGTTTTCGGAATTGATGAGAGTTCATCTGGAAGACGGCGGGGTGATCGTGGCCGCGACTCACCTGCCGCTCGGGCTTGAGGGGGTGCAGGCGTTGAGGATGGGGGACGCCACCTGATGCTGGCCCTCTACCTCCGCGATGTCAGGCTGGGCGTCCGCGCCGGCGGCGGGGCGCTGACGGGGGTGCTGTTCTTTCTGGCCGTCATCGCGACGATCCCCTTCGGCGTCGGGCCGGATCTTAATTTGCTGGCCCGCATCGGCCCGGCGATCCTGTGGATCGGGGCGCTGCTGGCCTCGCTGCTCGGTCTCGACCGGCTGTTCCAGGCCGACCGCGAGGATGGTTCGCTCGATCTGCTGATTCTTGCCAACGACCGGCACCTGCTGGCCTTCACCGTCTTCGTCAAATGCCTGGCGCACTGGACAGCGAGCGTGCTGCCGCTGGTGATCGCCGCCCCGCTGCTCGGCCTGTTTATGAACATGGAGCCGCTTGGCATAGGCGCGGCTGCCCTGACGCTGCTCGTCGGAACGCCGGCCATCACCTTCATTGGTGCTGCGGGTGCCGCCGTTGCCGTGGCGCTGCCGCGCGGCGGGCTGCTTGTTTCGGTGCTGGTGCTGCCGCTGGTCATTCCCGTGCTGATCTTCGGCGTTTCGGCGAGCTACGGCGCGGTCGCCGAGCCGGACCCGTTTCTGCCGCCGTTCCTCATCCTCTGCGCGCTGACGCTGTTTCTGGCCGTCATCGGCCCGGTCGCGGCGGCGCTGGCGCTGCGCTGGGGTGCTGATTGAACGCCATCACGATCCGGTCATCGCGCATTCGTCGCACTTTAGGTCGATTGCGGCAGAGCGGCAGCGCGGCTATGTAACGGCGATGAGCCAGCAGCGCCCATATGTTTTCGCGATATTGCCCGTGTGCCCGGCTGCCCTCCGGCATCGGAGGCGGTCATGAGTGTGCATGACATGTATGTTTCGGCGGCCTATGGCATTTCCGCGCTGGTGATTGCCGGGCTCGTGTTCTGGATCATTGCCGACCAGCGCGCGCGTCAGCGCGAGATGGCCGAGCTCGAGGCGAGCGGCGCCAGGCGGCGCTCCGACCGCGCTGGTAAAGCGAAATGACGCTGCAAGCCGAACCGCAAAAGCCGCGCCGCAAGCTGCTGGCGCTTCTGCCGCTGGTGATTTTCCTGCTGCTTGCCGGCATCTTCCTCATGCAGCTTCTGTCGGGGCGCGACGTTGCGGTGGTGCCTTCGGCCCTGATCGGCGAGACGGCGCCCGAAACGAAACTGCCCCCGCTGGAAGGCGTTTCGCTGCCGGGTCTCGAATCGAGCGCGTTTGCCGGCAAGGTCACGCTGGTGAATGTCTTTGCCTCCTGGTGCGCGCCGTGCCGTGAGGAGCATCCGGTGCTGATGGCGCTGTCGCAGGACAAGCGCTTTTCGATCGCCGGGCTGAACTACAAGGATAAATCGGAGAACGCCCGGCGCTTTCTCGGCGATCTCGGCAATCCCTACAGCGCCATCGGCACCGATGACGCCGGCCGCACGGCTATCGACTGGGGTGTCTATGGCGTTCCCGAAACCTTCGTCATCGGCAAGGACGGCAAGATCGCCTTCAAACATACCGGTCCGATCACGGTGCAGTCGGCGCAGACGGTGTTGTTGCCGGAAATCGAGAAGGCGCTGGCAGCGCCGGCGCGGTAGGTTTCCCCTCTCCGTCACGCTTCGCGTGCCACCTCTCCCCGCAAGCGGGCGAGGAACCCAAGTCCTGAAACGGCGCGGCCTCGCAGAATCGAGGTTCCTCGCCCCATGTAATGGGGAGAGGTGGCACGCGAAGCCGAGACGGAGAGGGGTCTTGGCGAGGGTGAAGTTGACGAACTCACCACAACCATAGCGTTTGACATAAGCCATTGATGTCTTAACCTCCCTCGCAACAGGGCCGGCCAACGGCTCGCAACAAGGGGGGAGTCAAAAATGCAGGACAGTTCCGCGCTCGCAATCTTTCTGCCGCTGGCGCTTGGCGTCATCATGCTTGGCCTTGGGCTGTCGCTGACGGTCGCCGATTTCCGCAATGTTCTGAAGCATCCCAAGGCGGTGCTGGTGGCGCTGCTGTGCCAGATCGTGATCCTGCCGATTGCCTGTCTCGGCCTGATCTATGCGTTCGGCCTGTCGCCGGCGCTGGCCGTCGGCATGATGCTCTTGGCGGCAAGCCCGGGCGGCACTTCGGCCAATCTCTACAGCCATCTGGCCGGCGGCGACGTTGCGCTCAACATCACGCTGACGGCGATCAATTCAGCGCTGGCGCTGTTCACCCTGCCGCTCATCGTCAATTTTTCGCTGATCCAGTTTTTTGGCGAGGGCAAGGTCATTCCGCTGCAATTCTCGAAGGTCATGCAGGTGTTCGTCATCGTGCTCGGGCCGGTGCTGATCGGCATGTGGCTGCGCCGCAGATTTCCGGACCTTGCCGCCCGGCTGGAGAAGCCGGTGAAAATCCTGTCGGCGGTGTTCCTGTTCGCGGTCGTTCTGGTCGCGCTTATCCAGGAATGGGACACGCTGGTGACCTGGGCGCCGGTGGTCGGGCTGGCGACGCTCGCCTTCAACCTGATCAGCCTCGCCGTCGGCTATTTCGGGCCGCGCCTGGCGGGCATCGACAGGCGTCAGGCAACCGCGATCGGCATGGAGATCGGCATTCACAACGGCACGCTGGCGATTGCCATCGCGCTTAGTCCAGTGCTGCTCAACAATGCGACCATGGCCATTCCGGCCGCCATCTACGGCTTGATCGCCTTCATAACCGCTGCCATCTTCGGTGCCTGGCTGAAGCGCAAGCATGCAGTGCCGGTGACGACCGCCGGCTGAAAGGCGGACATGAAGGAAGCGGCGATCCGGGAGCATTTCGTCCACCAGGCCGCCGCCTGCGATGCGCTCGGCTCGCCCTTCACGGCAAGGCTCTGCCGCGCGCTGGCGGCGAGCCTCGATCGCGGCACCAAGACCGGCGCGCGCGTGCTCGACTGGCCCGGCCATACGCGAGAAGACGCGCTGGCGTTGCGGCTATGCGGCGGGCTGCATGCGCTGGTGCTGTCGGGGGCGGATGGCCGGCTCGCTGCAATCTATCCGCCCAACGATGTCGACGAGGCGGCAATTGCGGCTGCGCTGCCGGAAGCGATTTTTCGCAATGACGACCGGCTGCTGGCAGCACTGGCAAGTGCACCGCAGACCAATGAGATCGCGCGCTCCGGCCTGCTTTTGCCGGGGTTCCTGACGATCGCAAGCGAAACCGGCCTGCCGCTGGCGCTCCATGAGATCGGGTCTAGTGCTGCGCTCAATCTCCTGTTCGACCGGTTCCACTATCGCTATGGCGATGTCGAGTGGGGCGATCCAGCCTCGCCGGTGCGGCTCGCGCCGGACATGCGCGGAAAGCCGGTGCCGCTTGATGGGGCGCTGAAGGTCGTGTCGCGCAATGGCAGCGACATCGCGCCCGTCGATATCGGCATCGATGCCGACCGGCTGCGCCTGCGCTCCTATATCTGGGCCGACCAGACGGCACGGCTGGAGCGGATCGACGCGGCGATTTCGGTTGCCGGAACAACGCCGTTTTCGCTGGAAAAGGCCGATGCGGCCGATTTCGTGAAAGCCAGACTGGCAGCAAGGCGGTCGGAAGAAACCTTCGTGCTGTTTCACTCGATCATGTGGCAATACATGCCCGATGCGACGAAGGCGGCGATCGTCGCGGAGCTTGCCGCAGCGGGCAACGCCGCCACACCTCATGCACCAATCGCGTGGCTGCGCATGGAGCCTGTGAGTACGGCCGACAAATATGCGACGCTGAGCCTGACGTTATGGCCGGGCGGCGAGACGAGGCATCTTGCGCACTGCGATTATCATGGCCGCTGGATCGCGTGGAACTGAAAAACCCCGCCGGCCATATGGCGCAACGGGGTTTTTCAGGTTGCCTTGACGGTCGGCGTGAGACGGTTCAGCCGTAGACTTCCTGATAGGCGTGATGAAGCATTTCGCTGCGGTTGGCGCTGATGTCGGCGAGGTCGCGCGGCGTCAGGCTCTGGATTTCGGCGACGAGGCTGTTGTAGCGGCGGCGCTTGGCGATTCTGGACTTCGCATTATTGATGAATGAGGTGATCATGGAGTGGTCCCCTTTCGGACTGCCGCGTTCAGCGGCGTTAGGTTGTTCCTCCCTGATGGACTATAGATTGGCACGAATATGTTGCATTGCAACATTCAGTGTTGCATCGCACCAATGCAATGGTTGCATGCCTGGTTAACAGGTGCTTGCCGGTTGAAAGCCTTGCGAGCGCAGATTTTACTTTTCACCGTTGCGGCGAATGAAAGCCTGGAATTCTGCGAGGGTGGTGCGCATTGTAGCGCGCGTTTCCGGCCGCTGCAGCATGGCGTCGAACTCTTCCGGCTTCCTGCCGAGCAGGGCGACTTCCAGCTCGGCGCCGTCGAACAGATCGAAGGACATGGTCTTCATGATTTCGCGCAAAGCCGCCCGCGCAAACAGCGAGCGCGGCGAGGCGTGGGCGAGCATGGCCGGCTTGCCGACAGCGGCCTCGCCGGAAACCAGCCAGTCGAGCGCGTTCTTCAGGCCGCCGGGAACGCCATGGGCATATTCCGGGCAGGCAACGATGATGCCGTCGGCGCCGGCGACCGCCTCGATCAGGCGCCTTGCCTCGGGCGGCGTGCTGTCGCCTTCCTCGTCCGGGTTGAAGATCGGCAGTGCGCCGATGCCGTCATAAATCGATAGAAGGCATTCCGGCGGTGCGTTGTCGCGCAGGGCCAGCAGCAGCGCGCTGTTGCCGGAGCCGGCGCGCAGGCTGCCGGAGATGCCGAGAATGTGCATCAGGCCGGCCGACCGCTCACCACATCGACTTCTTATAGCTCTCGTCGAGCCACTTGTCGGTGGCATCGGCGCTGTCGGCGAGCGCAAGCTGGTCGCGCAGGATCTGGCCGAGCGTCGGCAGGGTGGCGCGGTCGTGCCAGCTTTCGGGCTTCCACAGTTCGGAGCGCATGAAGGCCTTGGCGCAGTGCATGTAGACCGCCTTGATCGAGACGACCATGACGCTGATCGGCGGCCTGCCATCGACGGCCAGCCGCTCGCGCAGCGTGTTGTCGGCGGTGATCCTGGCCGTGCCATTGATGCGCAGCGTCTCGTTCATGTTGGGAATGAGAAACAGCAGGCCGACGGCGGGATTGCGGACGACATTTTCCAGCGTGTCGAGCCGGTTGTTGCCGGGGCGGTCGGGGATGGCGATGGTGGTGTCGTCGAGGATTTCGACGAAGCCGGGCTTGTCGCCCTTCGGCGTCACATCGGCATTGCCCTCGCCGTCAGACGAGCCGATCAGCACGAAGGGGCTCTTGCCGAGAAAACCCTTGGAATGGCCGTCGAGCGCGCGCAATTCCTTGCGCACCGCGCCGTCGCCGGGCGCCTTGTAGAGTTTTCTCAAATCCTCGCTGGTTTCGATGAACTCCATGACGCCCTTGCCCCCTTTGAAAAGATCTATTTCCTGATTCGTTCGTCCAGCGAATGGCGCATGATCAGCGGCATTTGGCTGAAAGTGAAGATAAGCGTGATCGGCATGATGCCCCAGACCTTGAAGGCGACCCATGTGTCAGTGGAGAAATTCCGCCAGACCACCTCGTTGACCACGGCCAGGAACAGGAAGAACAGGCCCCAGCGCAAGGTCAGCTTCCGCCAGCCCTCGGCGTCGAGCCTGAAGGCCGAATCGAAGACGTAGCCCAGCAGCGATTTGCCGAAGAAAAGCCCGCCCAGAAGCGTCACGCCGAACAGCGTGTTGATGATGGTCGGCTTCATCTTGATGAAGATGTCGTCCTGGAGCCAGAGCGTCAGCCCGCCGAAGATGAAAACGACGACGCCCGACACCAGCGGCATGATCGGCAATGTGCGCATCAGCAGCCATGAGGCGATCAGCGCGATCGCCGTGGCGATCATGAACAGGCCGGTTGCGACAAAAATCGGCCCGCCGAAATCGCCCAGCACCGGAAACCTTTCGACCAGCCACTCGCCGCGCGCATTGGCGAAGAAGAAGACCATCAGCGGCCCAAGCTCCAGCGCCAGCTTGAGCAGCGGGTTGACTTCTTTTTTCCGGGGGTCGGCGGGGTCGCGTTCGAAGACAGGTTCGTTCATGGGTTCTTTCTTACGCATGATCTTGTCCAAAAAGTCTGCAACTTTTTGGGATCGTGCTTCCTACGCTACTCCAGCGATCGCCTTGGCGAAATCGCTTGCGGAAAATGGTTCGAGGTCGTCGACCTGTTCGCCGACGCCGATGAAATAGACCGGCAGCTTGTGCTTGGCTGCGATCGCGACAAGGATGCCGCCGCGCGCCGTGCCGTCCAGCTTGGTCATCACCAACCCGTTGACGCCGGCGACGTTGCGGAAGATCTCGACCTGGTTGAGGGCGTTCTGGCCGGTGGTGGCATCGACCGTCTGCAGCACCGTGTGCGGCGCTTCCGGGTCGTGCTTGTTGAGCACGCGGACGATCTTTTCCAGTTCCGCCATCAGCTCGGCCTTGTTCTGCAGGCGCCCGGCGGTGTCGATGATCAGCACGTCGGAGCCCGCCTCCTTCGCCTTCACGAAGGCGTCAAAGGCAAGGCCGGCAGCGTCGGCGCCAAGCTTCGAGGCGACGACCGGCGAATTGGTGCGTTCGCCCCAGATCTTCAGCTGCTCGATCGCCGCGGCACGGAAGGTGTCGCCGGCAGCCAGCATTACCGACAGGCCGCCGTCGGTCAGTTTTGCCGCGAGCTTGCCGATGGTGGTTGTCTTGCCGGTGCCATTGACGCCGACCACCAGAATGACGTGCGGCTTGTGCGACAGGTCGAGTTCCAGCGGCATCGCCACTGGCTTCAGCACCTTTTCAACCTCGATGGCCATGATGGCGCGGACTTCGGCGTCGGAGACATCCTTGCCGTAGCGGGTGGAAGCCAGCGCATCGGTAACGCGCAGCGCCGTTTCCATGCCGAGATCGGCGCGGATCAGCACGTCCTCCAGTTCCTCCAGCGTTTCCTCGTCCAGCTTGCGCTTGGTGAAGACGCCGGCGATGCTGCCGGAAAGCTCCTTCGACGAGCGCGACAGGCCCTGCCGCAGACGCTGGAACCATGACAGCCTCGGCTCAGGTACAGCTGGTGCGACCGGCTCGGCCTTCTGCTCGACCTTCTTGGTGACGGTGACCTTGCCGGGAGCGGGCGGTGGAGGTGGCGTCGGAAGAGGCGCCGGCTCGGGCGCGATCTCGTCGCGCAGAGGGTCGGTCTCGATCGGCTCCAGCTGACGCAGCGGCGTAAGGATTTCGGTTGCGGGTGCTGCGAGTTCTTCCTCATTGAGGGGAGGGAGCGCGACCTCCTCTCCCCCCTTGAGGGGGAGATGGTCCGAAGGACCAGAGGGGGTCGGTTCGACTGGGCTCGGCGATTCGGAAACAACCGGTGTTTTCGTTTCTAACCCGACAGACTCTTCCGTCGCGTCGGACGATCGAACGACCCCACCCCAATCGGCTTCGCCGATCGACCCTCCCCTCAAGGGGGAGGGGGACGTCGGCGCGGTTTCGACCGACGCAGGAATCTCTATGGGCGCAGGCGCGGGAACCGGCTCTGCCGGCTGCGGCGGCACTTCCTGCGGGGCAGGTTGTGGCTCGGGCGTTGGTTCTGCCGGGGGCGTTGGAACTTCGACCGGAGCCGGAGCAGGCTCGTCCGGCTGTGCGGGAACTTCTTCCGGAACGGCTGGCTGCTGTTCAGGCGCCGGTTCGGCGGGAATCTCGACGGGTTGCGGCTCCGGCTCTACGGGAGCCGGTTCCGGCTCGGCAGGTGTTGGAGCCGGGGCTGGTTCTTCGGGGGCCGGAACGGCGGGTTCAGGCTCTACCGGAACTGGGGCGGGCGCTGGCTCCTCGGGTGCGGGTTCAGGCTCTTCAGGCGCGACCTCCTCTCCCCCCTTGAGGGGGAGATGGTCCGAAGGACCAGAGGGGGTCGGTTCGACCGGGTGCGGCAGTTCGGAAACGACCGGTGTTTCCGATTTGGGTTCGTTGAAAGTTTCCGCAGCGTCCGACGATCGAACGACCCCACCCCAATCGGCTTCGCCGATCGACTCGCCGGGGCGAGCCACGGGTCTCGCCCGCCCTTCGGGCCCCCTCAAGGGGGAGGGGGGCGCCGGCGTTTCATCGGCTTCCTCTCGCCGTAGGAAATCGGGAAGCGCCGGACGCTCGGGGAGGGTTTCTTCGGCGATAGGTGTTTCCGGCGCGGAGGCCGAAATTTCTTCAACAGGCGCGGGTGGGGCTTCGGCCTCAAGCGCTACAGATGCCGCTTCGGTCGGTTCGGAAGGTGCCGCCTCGGCTGGCGATACGGGAACTTCCGCCTCAGGCGCGGGAAGCGCTGCCTGCTCTTCTACAGGCTCGGGCTTGGCCTCTTCGGCCTGCTTGCGGCCAAAGGAGAAGACTTTCTTGATGAAGTCGAATGCCATGCTTTGCTTCTCAGGCCGCGCGGCGGGCGGCGGCAGCGGCGGTCAGCCGTGCGCCGTCATGGCCGGTGATGGTGGCGGCAAGGATTTCGCCGGGCTGGCCGCCGTCGATCGCCGCCAGCGTGAAACCTTCGGTGCGGCCGATCCCGTTGCGCTCGACGAGGAGCGACTGGTTCGTGCCGACGAGCTTGTCCAGATGCCGCCTATATGCAGCCTCGCCGGCGGCGCGCAGGCGCGCGGCGCGCTCCTTGATGGCGCGGCCCGAAACCTGCGGCATGCGTGCGGCGGGCGTGCCTTCGCGCGGCGAATAGGGGAAGACGTGGAGATGGGTCAGGCCGCATTCCTCGACGATCTTTTCCGAATTCGCGAACATGTCTTCCGTCTCGGTCGGGAAGCCGGCGATGATGTCGGCGCCGAAGACGATGTCGGGGCGAAGTGCGCGTACATCGGCGCAGAAGCGGATCGAATCGTCGCGCAGATGGCGGCGCTTCATGCGCTTCAGGATCATGTCGTCGCCCGATTGCAGCGACAGGTGCAGATGCGGCATCAGCCGCTTTTCGGTGGCGATGGCGTCGAGAAGGTCATCGTCGGCCTCGATGGAATCGATGGATGAAAGCCGCAGCCGCTGCACGTCGGGAACCTGCGTAAGGATCGTCTTGACGAGCTTGCCGAGTTTTGGCGTGCCCGGCAGGTCGGCGCCGAAACTGGTCATGTCGACGCCGGTCAGCACGATCTCGGCATAACCGTTGCCGGTCAGGCGCTTGATCTGCTCGACCACCGCGCCCATCGGCACGGAGCGGGAATTGCCGCGGCCATAGGGGATGATGCAGAAGGTGCAGCGATGGTCGCAGCCATTCTGCACCTGCACGAAAGCGCGCGCCCGGCCCTCGATGGCATCGACCATGTGGGATGCCGTCTCGCGCACGCTCATGATGTCGTTGACGCGGGCCTTTTCGGTGTCGTTGACGCCGAAGTCGGGCAGCGCGCGGTAATTATGGCGTTGAAGCTTTTCCTCGTTGCCGAGCACGAGATCGACCTCGCCCATGGCAGTGAAGGCGGCAGGATCGGTCTGGGCGGCGCAGCCGGTGACGATGATGCGGGCGTCGGGATTTTCGCGCCGTGCCTTGCGGATCGACTGCTTGGCCTGGCGCACGGCCTCGGCGGTGACGGCGCAGGTGTTGAAGATGACAGCGCCGTTCTTGAGTTCACCAAGCCCGGCGGCCTCGGCCTCGCGGCGCATCACCTCGGATTCATAGGTGTTCAGCCGGCAGCCGAATGTGACGACATCGACCGCCATCAGGCCGCGCCCTCGATTTCGCGCTGCCATGCGCCGGTGGCGGGATTGAAGTTGCCGGAAAATTCCCACTCCGCCGGGCCGGTCATGACGACATGATCGTCGGCGCGCCATTCGACCGTCAGGTGCCCACCGCTCGGCACGGTGACCTCGACCTTGCGGCAGGTGCGGTTGGTGCGGGCGGCGCAAACGACTGCCGCGCAGGTGGCCGAGCCGCAGGCCAGCGTCAGGCCGGCGCCGCGCTCCCAGGTGCGCAGGTTCAGCGTTTCGCGCGAGGTGACCTGCGCGATGGAGATGTTGGCGCGCTCGGGGAAGATCGGATGGTTTTCCAGCAGCGGGCCGAAACGGTCGAGCTCATAGGACCAGACATCCTCGTCGACCCAGAAGATCGCATGCGGATTGCCCATCGAGGCGACCGACGGCGAATGCAGCACCGGCGCGTCGATCGGGCCGATCTGCAGTTCGATCATGCGGGTGTCGCGGAATTCCTCGGCCAGCGGGATATCCTGCCAGCCGAAGCGGGGAATGCCCATGTCGACCGAGATCAGGCCGTCGGCATGTTCCTCGGCGTTGAGAATGCCGGCGATGGTCTCGAAGGTGAAGACCTTCTGCCCGGTTTCGGCGGCAAGCGCCTGGACGACGCAGCGCATGCCGTTGCCGCAGGCCTGCGCCATGGTGCCGTCGGAATTGATGATCTCGATATAGTTGATCGTGCCCGGCGTGCGCGGATCATAGATGGCCATGATCTGGTCGAACTTGGTCGCCGGGTCGGCGTTCAGCGCAATGGCCGCAGCAGGCGTAATGCGGTCGGCACGGCTCCGCATGTCGGCAACGATGATCTCGTTGCCGAGCCCGTTCATCTTGGCGAAAGGCGCGGTCATGCTCATTTCGGCCTATATGGCGGAAACGACGGCGAATTACCAGTGGAGAAGGGCGTGCCGCGATGGCAACGCCCTCGTGGTGATCGGCCTGGCCGATGCTAGCTGTTGCGGGTCATCTCGAACAGGAACCAGACGCGGCGCTCGGCTTCGTCGATGAAGTTTTCGAGCAGGCTGGCTGTGGCGACGTCGTTTTCCTCGTCGCAGACGTCATGGGTGCTGCGCATGGAGGCGATCAGCGCCTCGTTGTCCTGGCGCAGTTCGGCCAGCATGTCCTCGGGCGTCACGAAGTCGGCATCGTTGTCGGGAATGCGCTGGAGGCGGGCGATATGGCCGATCGAGCGCAGCGTGGTGCCGCCGAGCTTGCGGGCGCGTTCGGCGATCACGTCGGTCATGGCGAAAATCTGGTCGCCGTGCTCGTCCAGCAGCAGATGGTAGTCACGGAAATGCGGGCCACTCATATGCCAGTGGAAGTTCTTGGTCTTCAGGTAAATTGCGAAAACGTCGGCCAGAAGGGCATTCAGCGCCCCGGTGATGTCGCGTCGCGCATTGTCGCCGAGGCCGGTTGGCGTGGTGAGCGGGGCCTTGCGGTTCTTCTTGGCCTTGTCCGTATCCGGCATGATTAAGCTCCTGTGAGATTGTGCGTGCCTTGCAGAAATGCTGGCCATTGAACTCTGTTCCTGGCCATATCGAAACTCATACCATAACAGCCTGCAAAGGTCGTTCTGGCTATCTCACGCAAATGCCTGCGCCAGTTCCACATCGAACCGGCTTGCGAGACGTCCTGGAGCACGTCGATCAGCCCTGTCAGTTCGCTTGCTGTCATGCAGGACCTAGGCTCCGATATCGGCTTTCACAAATACGGGCGGCACATCCCAGACTTCGCCGGCGAGCATGGCGCGGAATTTCTCGCGGGCAATGCCGTGGGTCTCCAACGCTTCATGCAGCTTGGCGCGGGGTTCGTCGATCGGTTCGTTGGTGAGCTGGAAGGTGCCCCAGTGACAGCCGGCGGCGAAGGCGGCATTGGCAAGCAGCATGCCGCGCACGGCTTCGTCCGGGTTCTGGTGCTGCGGTTTCATGAACCAGCGCGGCTCATAGGCGCCGATCGGCAATATGGCGAAGCGGAAGCCGCCATGTTTTTCGGCAATCAGGCGGTAGTTTTTGCCGTCGTGAAAGCCGGTGTCGCCGGCGAAGTAGATCTTTCCAGCCGGCGTGCCGATGACGAAGCCGGCCCACAGCGCCATGCGGCGGTCCTTGGCGCCGCGCGCCGACCAGTGATGGGCCGGCTCGATGTGGATGGAAATGCCTTCGAATTCGAAAATGTCGCCCCAGTCGCCGGTGACGACGCGCATTTCGGGCGCCCCGGCGCGGATGATGATGTCGTTGCCGAGCGGGGTGATGACCAGCGGGTCGTGGGCTGCCTGCAGAAGCTTCAGCGTCGCAACGTCGAGATGGTCGTAGTGATTGTGGCTGACAAGAACTACGTGGATCGGCGGCAGGTCTTCGAAGGTGATGCCGGGCGGGTTCACGCGCTTGGGGCCGGCGAAGGTGAATGGCGACACGCGATCGGACCAGACAGGGTCTGTCAGTATGTTGAGCCCGGCGACCTGGATGAGCAGCGAGGCGTGGCCGACCATGGTGACGCGCAGGTCGTCGCCGGCAATCTTTCGCGCCGGTTTTGCCTGGGCGAAGGGCGTCGGCCATGAGGCAGGCCATTTGGACCGGCCGCCGCCGAGCTGCCATTTCAGCAGCGCCGAAAAGCTGCCGGGTGGGGTGCCGTCAGGATTGAAGAAAATGCGGCCGTCGAAATGATCGCTTTCGGGGCCTTGGTAATATGGATTCGGTGTTTTCGGTTTCCTGGCCATCTGATGCTCAAGATAAAGGTGCAGGGGGCTGGTGCAAGCATTTGATGGCTGCAAGATCAAGCAGAGGCATCCCGGTCTGCTAATATAGAACCGGCAACTGAGGGAGAGTGCCGTGAAGAAGCGAACCAAGCAGCCCTGGATGGCGGCGGGCGACTTCGGCCGCTCGCTGCCGCGCGGCATCGGCGTCAATCTTCTCGTCCGAGAGATTGCGCCGATGGAGGATTTCTGCCGGGACGTGCTCGGTGCGCAGATCATCTATGCCGACGAGGATTTCGCCGCGGTCCAGCTTCTCGGCTCGGTGTTCATGCTGCATGCCGACCATTCCTATCTCGACAATCCGATGACCGGTGTCATTGCGGGTGTGGAAACACGTGGCGCGGGACTGGAGATCAGGCTCTACGGCGCCGACCCCGATCGCATCGAGGTCATGGCACGCAAGCACGGTCACATCGTACTGGCCGGTTCGGTTGACAAGCCGCATGGCATTCGCGAATGCCATATCGTCGGGCCGGACGGCTATGTCTTCGTGCCGAGCCTGGCCATCGCTGGTTGATCCGGAATCTGCGATATTTTTGCAACATGGTGCGCCGCAAACCGTATTTTAACCATATGCGGTTGAAATCTGCCCATTATCGCCCTGTTTGTAGGGATGGTGAATTTTAGCGGGTGGCGGACCCGGGCTCCGACGGAGGTTTAGATGATTTTTTCGAGAACGGGCCTGTTGGCCGTATCGCTTCTGGCGCTGGCGGCAAGCGGGTGCCAGAGCGATCGCATGTCTTCGGTGGACACGCAGCCCGCGCCGCTTCCGGCTGCGCCGACGGGACGCGTGACCGGCGGCTCGCTGCCGCCTCCGGTTTCCCCCGGCACCACCGACCCGTCGCAGTTCCCGAGCGCACCCGGTGCGGGCACGCAGGTCGCCGGGCTTCCACCTGCAGCCGCCCCGCAGCCCGACGCCAATGCGCCCGACCTTTCGGCCGGCAGCGTCGCCGGCGTCTGGAATGCCTCGGTCTCCGGCCAGAGCTGCCGTGTTGCCACCCCGCAGACCAAGTTCGGTCAGGGTTTCCGCGCCGGCCCGCTGCGCTGCCCGGCTCCGATCGACGGCGTGAAGTCGTGGAATGTCGCGGGCAAGCAGCTTACCCTCTATGATGAGAACGGCGGAACGCTGGCGCGCCTCTATTCTTCCGGCGCCTCGAAATTCGACGGCCAGACCGAGAGCGGCGTGCCGATCTCACTCAGCAGATAAGACGCAAGCTGCGTCTTTATTTCGGCGCGCGATCCTGTAAGAAAGCCCGCAGCTTTCGGGGATCGTGCCCGAAAAATCCGACCACGGATCTCCAGAGACATGATCAATGCATCTGCGTGACGGTATCCAGACGCGAGCTACCGTCCGGCAGCGTTACGACCATCTCGCCGAGACGGGCGCGCTGGAGCGCGACCCGGCGCAGGAAGTCATCGTCGGCGCACTCGACCGGCTGATCGACGAGCTTTGCTCAAAACGGCTGGCGCATAAATCCAGCGCGCTCGGCTGGCTGTTCGGCAAGAAGCGCGAGAACCAGGCGCCCGTCAAAGGGCTCTACATCCATGGCGATGTCGGCCGCGGCAAGACCATGCTGATGGACATGTTCTTCGAGCTGGTGCCGGTGCGGCGCAAGCGGCGCATCCATTTCAACGACTTCATGGCCGATGTGCAGGATCGGATCCAGAAGCACCGGCTTGCACGCAAGAATGGCGAGACGAAGGAAGACGATCCGATCCCGCCGGTGGCGGCAGCACTTGCCGACGAGGCCTGGGTGCTGTGCTTCGACGAGTTTTCCGTGACCGACATTGCCGACGCGATGATCCTGTCGCGGCTGTTTTCGGCACTTTTTGCGCAAGGCGTGGTGCTGGTCGCGACGTCGAACGTTGCGCCGGACGATCTCTACCGCGACGGGCTGAACCGGGCGCTTTTCCTGCCTTTCATCAGCATTCTCAAGCGTCATGCCGACGTGCTCGACCTCGATGCGGACAAGGATTACCGGCTCGAGAAGCTGAACCGCATGCCGGTCTATATGACGCCGCTGGGCGCTGAGACCGACCGGCAGATGGACGAGGCCTGGAAGGCTATGACCCATGGCGCGCCGGCGGAAGCTGCGTCGCTGACGGTCAAGGGCAGGCAGGTGGCGGTGCCGGTTGCTGCCGGCGATGCCGCCCGCTTCACCTTCGCCGAGCTGTGCGAGAAGCCGCATGGCGCGCGCGACTATCTGGCGATCACCGGGCGCTTTTCGACGATCTTCGTCGACCATGTGCCGGTGCTGGCCGAGAACCGGCGCAACGAGGCCAAGCGTTTTATTCTCTTCATAGATACGGTCTACGACCATCACGTCCGGCTGGTGGTCAGCGCCGAAGCGCCGCCGCAGGAGCTTTACGTCGGCAAGCGCGGCACGGAGGCCTTCGAGTTCGACCGCACCACATCGCGGCTGATGGAGATGCAGAGCCGCGACTGGCTCGACGACTGGGCGGTGCGCCATGCGCCTGCGCAACCTCAGGAAGCCGGCAAATCTTTGACGGCCTGACGTCCATTTCGCGAAAACTTTGACGTTTACGTAACTCCATTTGTTTCTAACCGATTGAAATCCTTGAGGTCAAAATAATCGGTTGAATTTCAAGCCCTATGGGTCTAATTCCAACGGCGAAATTCTGGCTGCATAACCCTGATCCATCTGGCCTAAACGCTCTATCCACCGGCGCCATCGCGCCCGGTTACAGACAAAGGGAAAACATCCTCACATGGCACGCAACAAGATAGCCCTCATCGGTTCCGGCATGATTGGCGGCACGCTCGCCCATATGATCGGTCTCAAGGAACTCGGCGACGTCGTCCTCTTCGACATTGCTGAAGGCATTCCGCAGGGCAAGGGCCTCGATATCGCAGAATCCTCGCCGGTCGACGGTTTTGACGCGCGCTATACCGGCGTCAACGACTATGCCGGCATCGAGGGTGCGGATGTCTGCATCGTGACGGCCGGCGTGCCGCGCAAGCCCGGCATGAGCCGCGACGATCTGATCGGCATCAACCTCAAGGTGATGGAGCAGGTCGGCGCCGGCATCAAGAAGTATGCCCCCAACGCTTTCGTCATCTGCATCACCAACCCGCTCGACGCCATGGTCTGGGCGCTGCAGAAGTTCTCCGGCCTGCCGAAGAGCCATGTCGTCGGCATGGCCGGCGTGCTCGACTCGGCCCGTTTCCGCTATTTCCTCGCCGATGAGTTCAAGGTCTCGGTCGAGGATGTCAGCGCCATGACGCTCGGCGGCCACGGCGACGACATGGTGCCGATGGTGCGCTATTCCACGGTTGCCGGCATTCCGCTGCCGGATCTCGTCAAGATGGGCTGGACCAGCCAGGAAAAGCTCGACGCCATCGTCGAGCGTACCCGCAAGGGCGGCGGCGAGATCGTTGGCCTGCTCAAGACCGGGTCGGCCTATTATGCTCCGGCTGCCTCGGCGATCGCCATGGCCGAGAGCTACCTCCGCGACAAGAAGCGCGTGCTGCCATGTGCTGCTTACCTCAGCGGCCAGTATGGCGTGAAGGACATGTATGTCGGCGTGCCGGTGGTGATCGGTGCCGGTGGCGTCGAGCGCATCATCGAGATCGACTTCAACAAGGCGGAAGAGAAGATGTTCGAGACGTCGGTCGCGGCCGTGAAGGGCCTTTGCGAAGCCTGCGTCGGCATTTCGCCCAATCTCGGCGGCAAGTGAGGATCGGCTCATGAACATTCATGAATATCAGGGCAAGGCGCTGCTGAAAGGCTTTGGCGCGCCGGTTGCCGAAGGCGTGGCGATCTTCAACGCCGGTGAGGCCGAGGCGGCTGCCAAGAAGCTGCCCGGACCGCTCTACGTGGTGAAGAGCCAGATTCATGCCGGCGGCCGCGGCAAGGGCAAGTTCAAGGAGCTTTCGGCGGACGCCAAGGGCGGCGTGCGGCTGGCGAAGTCGATCGAAGACGTCGTCGCCAATGCCAAGGAGATGCTCGGCAACACGCTGGTGACCAAGCAGACCGGCCCGGCCGGCAAGCAGGTCAACCGCCTCTATATCGAGGACGGCGCCGACATTGACCGCGAGCTCTATCTGTCGATCCTGGTCGACCGCACCGTCGGCCGCGTCGCCTTCGTGGTTTCGACCGAGGGCGGCATGGACATCGAGGCCGTGGCGCATGACACGCCGGAAAAGATCATCACCGTTGCGATCGATCCTGAAAAGGGCGTGACCGCGGACGATCTCAAGGCGCTGAACGGCGCGCTGAAGCTTTCGGGCGAGGCGGCTGCGGATGGCGAAAAGCTTTTCCCGATCCTCTACAAGGCCTTTGTCGAGAAGGACATGAGCCTGCTCGAGGTCAACCCGCTGATCGTCATGACCAATGGCCGCCTGCGCGTGCTGGACGCCAAGGTGTCGTTCGACAACAACGCCCTGTTCCGTCATCCCGATGTGCTCGAACTGCGCGACACGACCGAAGAGGACGCGAAGGAGATCGAGGCGTCGAAATACGACCTCGCCTATGTCGCGCTCGACGGCAATATCGGCTGCATGGTCAACGGCGCGGGCCTTGCCATGGCGACGATGGACATCATCAAGCTCTATGGCGCAGAGCCGGCGAACTTCCTTGATGTCGGCGGCGGCGCTTCCAAGGAGAAGGTCACCGCGGCGTTCAAGATCATCACCGCCGACCCGGCGGTCGAAGGCATTCTGATCAACATCTTCGGCGGCATCATGAAGTGCGATGTCATTGCCGAGGGCGTGATCGCGGCGGTCAAGGAAGTCGGCCTCAAGGTTCCGCTGGTGGTTCGCCTCGAAGGCACCAACGCCGAACTCGGCAAGAAGATCATCAATGAGAGCGGACTGAACGTCACCTCGGCTGACGATCTGGACGATGCGGCCAAGAAGATCGTCGCGGCGGTGAAGGGCTAGCTGATGAATACCGCGCAGTGGCCCCTCGAGCTCGTCTTCATCGCGCCTTTTGCGGTGATGTTCGTTGCTGTGTGGGGCACGAGACGCGGCAACCATCGCTTTCTTGCTGCCTTCGGAGCCGCGATTTCAATGGTGCTTGGCGGCGCGTTGCTGGTCTCGGGTGTGGATGCATCCTGTGCCATCAACGAGAGCGAGTGCATCGGCGCAACGGCGACGGCTTACCTGATTGGCTTGATTTGGCTGATAGCATTTGTGGTCAGCGTAGTTTTGATTTCACGTGCCAAGGCCGTGAATAATTTGAGATCGGAGTTCCGCAACTAATGTCCATTCTCATCGACAAGAACACCAAGATCCTGGTGCAGGGCCTGACCGGCAAGACCGGCACCTTCCACACCGAGCAGGCTTTGGCCTATCACGGCACCAAGATGGTCGGCGGCATCCATCCGAAGAAGGGTGGCGAGAGCTGGACCGGCGCCAAGGGCGAGACCCTGCCGATCTTCGCAAGCGTTGCCGAAGGCAAGGAAAAGACCGGCGCCAATGCCTCGGTCGTCTATGTGCCGCCGGCAGGTGCTGCAGAGGCGATCATCGAGGCGATCGAAGCGGAAATCCCGCTGATCGTCTGCATCACCGAAGGCATCCCGGTCGCCGACATGATCAAGGTCAAGGCGCGCCTCGACCGTTCGACGTCGCGGCTGATCGGCCCGAACTGCCCCGGCATCGTCACGCCCGACCAGTGCAAGATCGGCATCATGCCCGGCAACATCTTCCGCAAGGGCTCGGTCGGCGTTGTTTCGCGCTCCGGCACGCTTACATATGAGGCTGTGTTCCAGACGACGAATGCCGGGCTTGGCCAGTCGACTGCCGTCGGCATCGGCGGCGATCCGGTCAAGGGTACGGAATTCATCGACATGCTCGAAATGTTCCTGGCCGACGACGAGACCAAGTCGATCATCATGATCGGCGAGATCGGTGGTTCGGCCGAGGAAGACGCAGCGCAGTTCCTGATCGACGAGGCCAAGCGTGGCCGCAAGAAGCCGATGGCCGGCTTCATCGCCGGGCGCACTGCTCCGGCCGGCCGCACCATGGGCCATGCAGGCGCTGTGATCTCCGGCGGCAAGGGCGGCGCGGAAGACAAGATCGCGGCGATGGAAGCGGCAGGCATTCGCGTGTCGCCGTCGCCGGCACGTCTCGGCACGACGCTGGTCGAGGCGATCAAGGGTTAAGGGAATAAGGGAGTAGCGAATAGTGAGTAGTGAAGAGTAGCGAACGGCAGAGACTTCCTTCTTCACTACTCTCTACTGACTACTCACCATTCCCTTTCGCAAAAGGAGACGGAGCCAAAACTCCGGATTGAGAAAATGGCACGACAAGATCAGGCCAACGACCAGTTTTCCCTCACCTCGTTCCTCTATGGCGGCAATGCCGACTATATCGACGCGCTTTATGCCGCCTATGAGGACGATCCGTCCTCGGTCGATCCGGAGTGGCAGGATTTCTTTGCTTCGCTGAAGGACGACGCCGGCGACATCAAGAAGAACGCCAAGGGCGCTTCCTGGTCGACGCCGAGCTGGCCGCTGCAGTCGAATGGCGAACTCGTCTCGGCGCTGGACGGCAATTGGGGCCTGATCGAAAAGCAGATCGAGAAGAAGGTGAAGGACAAGGCCGTCGCCAATGGCGTGGCGCTCTCCGACATCGACGTCCTGCAGGCGACACGCGATTCCGTGCGCGCGATCATGATGATCCGCGCCTATCGCATGCGCGGCCATCTCCACGCCAATCTCGATCCGCTCGGCATCGCCAATCCGATCGAGGACTATAACGAGCTTTCGCCGGTCTCCTACGGCTTCACCGAGGCCGATTACGACCGCAAGATCTTCATCGACCATGTGCTCGGGCTCGAATATGCGAGCATCCGCGAGATGCTCGACATCCTGACGCGCACCTATTGCTCGACGCTCGGCGTCGAATTCATGCACATCTCCAACCCGGAGGAGAAGGCGTGGATCCAGGCCCGTATCGAGGGACCGGACAAGGGCATCGCGTTCACCGCCGAAGGCAAGAAGGCGATCATGCAGAAGCTGATCGAGGCCGAAGGCTTCGAGCAGTTCATCGACGTCAAGTACAAGGGCACCAAGCGCTTCGGCCTCGACGGCGGTGAATCGCTGATCCCGGCGCTGGAGCAGATCATGAAGCGCGGCGGCGCGCTCGGCATGAAGGACATCGTGCTCGGCATGGCCCACCGCGGCCGCCTCAACGTGCTTTCCCAGGTGATGGCCAAGCCGCACCGCGCCATCTTCCACGAATTCAAGGGTGGCTCCTACGCACCCGACGACGTCGAAGGCTCGGGCGACGTGAAGTACCATCTTGGCGCATCATCGGACCGCGAGTTCGACGGCAACAAGGTGCATCTGTCGCTGACGGCCAACCCGTCGCATCTGGAAATCGTCGACCCAGTGGTGATGGGCAAGGCCCGCGCCAAGCAGGACCAGCTCTACGGCCGCACGCCGCGCGACGAGATCGTGCCGCTGGAAGAACGCGCCAAGGTGCTGCCGCTGCTGCTGCACGGCGATGCTGCCTTTGCCGGCCAGGGCGTTATCGCCGAAATCCTCGGCCTGTCGGGCCTGCGCGGCCACCGCGTTGCCGGCACGCTGCATTTCATCATCAACAACCAGATCGGCTTCACGACGAACCCGCGCTTCTCGCGCTCGTCGCCCTATCCGTCTGACGTCGCCAAGATGATCGAGGCGCCGATCTTCCATGTGAACGGCGATGATCCGGAAGCGGTTGTCTATGCCGCCAAGGTGGCGATCGAATTCCGCATGAAGTTCCACAAGCCGGTGGTGGTGGACATGTTCTGCTATCGCCGCTTCGGCCACAATGAGGGCGACGAGCCGGCATTCACGCAGCCGATCATGTATCGCAACATCCGCACCCACAAGACGACGGTGCAGATCTATGGCGACAAGCTGATTGCCGAAGGCCATATCAGCCAGGAAGAGTTCGACAAGATGAAGGCCGACTGGCGCGCCCATCTCGAATCCGAGTGGGAAGTCGGACAGCATTACAAGCCCAACAAGGCCGACTGGCTGGACGGCGCATGGTCGGGCCTGCGCACGGCCGACAATGAGGACGAGCAGCGGCGCGGCAAGACGGCAATGCCGGTCAAGACGCTGAAGGAAATCGGCAAGAAGCTGACCGAGGTGCCGCAGGGCTTCGAGGCGCACAAGACCATCCAGCGCTTTCTCGAGACGCGGCGCAAGATGATCGATTCGGGTGAAGGCATCGACTGGTCGACGGCCGAGGCTCTGGCCTTCGGCTCGATCCTGCTCGACGGCAATCCGATCCGGCTTTCCGGCCAGGATTCGGAGCGCGGCACGTTTTCGCAGCGCCATTCGGTGCTTTACGACCAGAAGGACGAAAACCGCTACATCCCGCTCAACAACCTCTCGGCTGCCCAGGCGAATTTCGAAGTCATCAACTCGATGCTTTCGGAAGAGGCCGTGCTTGGTTTCGAATATGGCTACTCGCTGGCCGAGCCCAAGGCGCTGACGCTGTGGGAAGCGCAGTTCGGCGATTTCGCCAACGGCGCGCAGGTGGTGTTCGACCAGTTCATCTCGTCGGGCGAGCGCAAGTGGCTGCGCATGTCGGGTCTCGTCTGCTTGCTGCCGCATGGCTATGAGGGGCAGGGGCCGGAGCATTCGTCGGCAAGGCTGGAGCGTTTCCTGCAGCTCTGCGCTGAAGACAACATGCAGGTTGCCTACTGCACGACGCCGGCTAACTATTTCCACATCCTGCGCCGCCAGCTCAAGCGCGACTTCCGCAAGCCGCTGATCCTGATGACGCCGAAGTCGCTTCTGCGTCACAAGCGGGCGGTGTCGACGATCTCAGAGATTTCCGGCGAAAGCGCCTTCCATCGCCTGCTGTGGGACGATGCGCAGATGCTGCCGGACCAGGCCATCAAGCTCACCAAGGACTCGAAGATCCGCCGCGTCGTGCTGTGCTCGGGCAAGGTCTATTACGACCTCTACGAGGAGCGCGAGAAGCGCGGCATCAACGACATCTATTTGCTGCGCGTCGAACAGCTCTACCCGTTCCCGGCCAAGGCGCTGATCAACGAGCTGTCGCGCTTCCGTGGCGCGGAGATGGTGTGGTGCCAGGAAGAGCCGAAGAACATGGGTGCGTGGTCGTTCATCGACCCGTATCTGGAATGGGTGCTCGCCCATATCGACGCCAAGCATCAGCGCGTGCGCTATACGGGCCGCCCGGCGGCGGCATCGCCGGCAACGGGCCTGATGTCGAAGCATCTGGCGCAGCTCCAGGCGTTCCTCGACGACGCGCTCGGCGAATAATCCCTCAGTTCCAAAAACGGATAGGCAAAAAATGGCTACCGAAATCCGCGTCCCGACCCTCGGCGAATCCGTCAGCGAGGCGACCATCGGCAAATGGTTCAAGAAGGTCGGCGACGCGATTGCTGCCGACGAACCGCTGGTCGAGCTCGAAACCGACAAGGTGACGATCGAAGTGCCGTCGCCGTCTGCCGGCACGCTGACCGAAATCGCAGCACCCGAAGGCGAGACCGTTGGCGTCGGCGCCATTCTCGGCACGATTTCGGCAGGTGCTGGTGCGGCCGCCAAGCCCGCCGCGAAGGCCGAGGCTGCCAAGCCCGACGCGGTGGCGCAGGCAGCCGGTGCTGCAAGTGCTTCGACCACCAAGGAAGCTGCCGAAAAGACCGCCAAGATCGCTGGCGAAGGCGAGATCGAAGAGCGCAAGATGCCGCCGGCTCCGGCCGCCGCCAAGCTGCTTGCCGAGAGCAATGCATCCGTCGATCAGGTGACCGGAACCGGCAAGCGCGGCCAGGTGCTGAAGGGCGATGTGCTCGACGCCATCTCCAAGGGCTTCACCGCGCCGGCCGCTTCGGCACCGGCTGCCGCTCCGGTGGCAGCGCGCGCGCCATCGTCTGCCAGCGAGGAGGCACGCGAGGAGCGCGTGCGCATGACCAAGCTGCGCCAGACCATTGCGCGCCGCCTGAAGGAAGCGCAGTCGACCGCCGCCATGCTGACGACCTTCAACGAGGTCGACATGAAGGCGGTGATGGACCTGCGCACGAAGTACAAGGACGTCTTCGAGAAGAAACACGGCGTGAAGCTCGGCTTCATGGGCTTCTTCACCAAGGCGGTGACGCATGCGCTGAAGGAAATCCCGGCGGTGAACGCCGAGATCGACGGCACCGACATCATCTACAAGAACTACGCCCATATCGGTGTCGCCGTAGGCACCGAAAAAGGCCTCGTCGTGCCGGTGGTGCGCGATGCCGACCAGATGTCGATCGCCGAGATCGAGAAGGAAATCGGCCGGCTCGGTCTGGCTGCCCGCGACGGCAAGCTGTCGGTCGCCGACATGCAGGGCGGCACCTTCACCATCTCCAATGGCGGAGTCTACGGCTCGCTGATGTCGACGCCGATCCTGAATGCGCCGCAGTCGGGCATTCTCGGCATGCACAAGATCCAGGACCGTCCGGTGGTCGTCGGCGGGCAGATCGTCATCCGCCCGATGATGTATCTGGCGCTGTCCTACGATCACCGCATCGTCGACGGCAAGGAAGCCGTGACCTTCCTGGTACGCGTCAAGGAAAGCCTGGAGGATCCGGAACGGCTGGTGCTGGACCTCTGAGGTCCAGCCGTTTGAATTGGCGCATGATCCTTCCGGGAAATCTTCCGGTTCCAAGGGTCATGCGCTAGGCTTGCTGCCCCAAAGGAGCAGGACCATGGCCTTCGAACCCAACATTCCGCCGATCCAGGTGCATCTCTGCGTCAAGGGCGGCAGGGAAGCGATCGCGTTCTACGAGAAAGCCTTTGACGCGGTCGAAACCTTCGAGCAGATGGCCGATGACGGCGTGCGGGTGCTGCACGCCAATCTGTCGATGTTCGGCTCCGAGGTCATGCTGCATGACGAATTCCCGGAATTCGGCGGTGATGTGCTGTCGCCGCTGAGCCGTGGCGGAGCGGGGCTGTCCATCAACATCAATTTGCCCACGCCGTCGGATGTGGATAGCGCAGTGGAACAGGCGGCGGCTGCAGGTGCTGTGATAACCATGGCGCCGGAAGATGCGTTCTGGGGCTCGCGCTATGCCAGGATCACCGATCCCTTCGGCCATGTCTGGGCCTTCAACGCGCCATTGGAGAAGCAATCGTGACGGGCGGCGGGCTGCGCCCTTCGCTGAATGGATTTGCGCGTGCCGCGCTGGCGGGGGCAATTGCCGCCCTGTCCTGCGGTTCCGCATACGCCGCCTGCCCGATCGAGCTTTCGGTCTATGGCGATCGCGAGAAGGTGGCGTCGGTCGAATTTACGCCACGCGGCGAGGCGGCTGCCGTCACCAACCAGTTTCGCATGCTGCTCGACAATGACGTGGTGCTGGACGGCATCGTCATGTGGAGCGAGGGTGTGGCGCGGCCCAACGGCATGCTGATGTACAAATGCCCCGAGGGCGACGTCACCGGCGAGGAGCTGGAAACCTGCACCGTCTGGCAGGGCGTCATCTACACGGCTGATGCGACGGGCACGATCGATCTCCTGCCGGCTCAAGGGGTGAGCGCACCGGAGAAGCTCGTTTTCCCCGATCTCGCTCATTCGCTGCGTTATTCCTCCGCCTATGGCGAGAAGGGTTTTTCCAAGCTGCCCTGGGACGTTTTTTCCATACAGGGGTGCCAGGAATGACCGGCGTGGCAAAATCCGTCCTCGTCACCGGCGGCGGCCGGGGCATCGGTGCCGCGATCTGCCGGCTGGCGGCCGAGCGTGGATACCGGGTCGCGGTCAATTACGCGTCCAACGCCGATGCCGCCGAAAAGCTGGTTGCCGAGATCACGGCGAAGGGCGGCGAGGCCTTTGCGGTGAAGGGCGATGTCGGCAGCGAGAAGGACGTGCTGGCGATGTTTGCTGCGGTCGACGCCCGCTTCGGCTCGCTGGATGCGCTGGTCAACAATGCCGGGATCGTCGATGTCAAAGCCCGCGTCGACGAAATGTCGCTGTCACGGCTGGAGCGCATGATGCGCATCAACGTCATAGGCTCGATGCTGTGCGCCCGCGAGGCGGTGAAGCGCATGTCGACGCGCCACGGCGGCAAGGGCGGCGCGATCGTCAACATATCGTCCGTCGCGGCCACCGTTGGTTCGCCGGGTGAATATGTCGACTATGCCGCGTCGAAAGGCGCTATCGACACCTTCACGGTGGGCCTTTCCAAGGAAGTGGCCCTGGAAGGCATACGGGTCAATGCCGTGCGGCCGGGCATCGTCGATACCGAAATCCATGCGTCCGGCGGCCAGCCGGATCGCGTCGAACGGCTGAAGGGCATGATTCCCATGGGACGGGGCGGGACGGCCGAAGAAATTGCAAATACCGTGCTCTGGCTTCTATCGGATGAAGCGTCCTATGCGACGGGCGCGTTGGTGAACATTAGTGGTGGGCGCTAAGTTGCCCGAGATTGAAGGATTTTATCATGGCTTATGATGTGGTGGTGATTGGAACCGGCCCCGGCGGCTATGTGTGCGCCATCAAGGCGGCGCAGCTTGGCCTGAAGACCGCAGTGGTCGAGAAGCGGCCCACCCATGGCGGCACCTGCGTCAATGTCGGCTGCATTCCCTCCAAGGCGCTGCTGCACGCTTCCGAGATGTTTGCCGAGGTTTCGCATTTCGACGCGCTCGGTGTGGAGGTCGGCAAGCCGAAGCTGAACCTCAAGCAGATGCTTGCGCACAAGGACCAGACGGTCGACCAGAACGTCAAGGGCCTCGATTTCCTGATGAAGAAGAACAAGATCGACGTGCTGCGCGGAACCGGCAAGATCGTTGCCGCCGGCAAGGTTTCGGTGACCGGCGATGACGGCAAGGTCCAGGACGTCGAGACGAAGAACATCGTGATCGCCACAGGCTCGGATGTCGCCGGCATTCCCGGCGTCAAGGTCGATATCGACGAGAAGGTCATCGTGTCGTCCACCGGCGCGCTCGATTTCGCCAAGGTGCCTGCCACGATGATCGTGGTTGGCGGCGGCGTCATCGGGCTGGAGCTTGGCTCGGTCTGGTCACGTCTTGGTACCAAGGTGACGGTGGTCGAATATCTCGACACCATCCTCGGCGGCATGGATGGCGAGGTGGCAAAGCAGTTCCAGCGCATGCTGGCCAAGCAGGGTTTCGAGTTCAAGCTGAGCTCGAAGGTCACCGGCGTGGTGAAATCGAAGAAGGGTGCAACCGTCACTTTCGAGCCGGTCAAGGGCGGCGACGCCGAGACGATCGAGGCCGATGTCGTGCTGATCGCGACGGGCCGCAAGCCCTATACGGAAGGGCTCGGCCTTGCCGAGGCCGGCGTCGAGCTCGACGAGCGCGGCCGGGTGAAGACCGACGGGCATCTGAAAACCAATGTGCCGGGCATCTATGCCATCGGCGACGTGATCGCCGGCCCGATGCTGGCGCACAAGGCCGAGGACGAAGGCGTCGCGGTTGCCGAGATCATCGCCGGGCAGGCCGGTCATGTGAATTACGATGTCATTCCCGGCGTCGTCTATACGAGCCCGGAAGTGGCTTCGGTCGGCAAGACCGAGGAAGAGCTGAAGAAGGCCGGCATCGACTACAAGGTTGGTAAGTTCCCGTTCACGGCCAATGGCCGCGCGCGCGCCATGCTGAAGACAGACGGTTTCGTGAAAATCCTCGCCGACAAGGCGACAGACCGCGTGCTGGGCGCGCATATCGTCGGCTTCGGCGCCGGCGAGATGATCCACGAGGCGGCGGTGCTGATGGAGTTCGGCGGCTCGTCGGAAGACCTCGCCCGCACCTGCCACGCGCACCCAACCATGTCGGAAGCCGTGAAGGAGGCAGCACTCGCGACCTTCTTCAAGCCGATCCATATCTGAGGGCCGCCGGCATGTGGGCGTGGCTGCGCACCAATTTCCTGAAACTTGGTGTCGTTGCTTTGGTCGTCGATGTGATCTCGCGTTTTTACGCGCAGATCGGCATGCAGTGGATATCAGAGGCCGCGTCCGGCTTGAACCTGACATTCGATCAAACGATCCGGTTCGCCTATCTGGTCACGGTGTTCGACATTGCCGCGAGCTTGTTGTGGGGACTGTTCTCACTCGGATTTGCGAGCAAGGTCTTGACGCTGCTCAGTCGCGATAACGAAACGCCGTAGTATTCCAAGCATCTAAAAGAAACGGCCCGCGGAAAGCGGGCCGTTTGCGTTTCAGGATGCTCTATCAGCTTACTGCGCGGGGGCGGCAGGGGCCGGAGCAGGGGTTGCCGGGGCGGGAGCCGGTTCAGCCGGAGCTGGGGCAGCAGGCGCGGTCGCATCAGGCGCCGGCGTTGCAGGCGTAGCTGGTGCGGCGGGAGCCGTTGCATCCGGGGCAGGCGTTGCAGGCGCCGGCGTTGCCGGTGCTGTTTCAGTCGCTGCCGGAGGCGTTGCCTGTTCCACAGGCGAGTTCGGCGTGGTCGGCACAAAAATGAAATAGGCGATCACGGCTAGCACGAGAACGATCGCGGCGATCAGGATGCCGCTGCCGCCAGACCTCGATTGCACGACCGTGTTTTCGATCGGGCGGCTGCTGTTGGCCGCATTAAGACGCGGATCGGCTTCCGCGCTGGAAGCCAGCGGCGGTATTGGGTTCATCGGGTCCGTTTCGCGCGGATCCGGAATGCGCTGAGGATTGGCCATGGTGGTGGTCTCCGTCGGTTGCACTGTCACCAAAACGCGCCATTACCGATTTGGTTTCATCCGGCAGAAATTCAGCCACGTGCCGATGAGACGGCGGCGTTACGCCACGCGGCCGGCGCCGTTGAAACATGCTAGTTTCAAGCGGGTTTGTAGAAACCGAGGTCGTTGACATGCCTGCGGTACAAAGCTTTTCAAACCCGGACAAATTGCTGCCGGGTACGCGCTTCGCCGATCGTTATAGCGTTGTGGTCAAGGGACAATCGCTTGATGCAATCACGGCGTCCCAGCGGGTGTTCCTCAAAAGTCCGGCTTGGGTCGGACGGCTGATGGCGCTGCGCAACCTGCTGGTCAAACCGTTCGGGTTGAAAACCGGCGCTGGCGATCTTCCGCAACAGCAGAGACGGATCGGGATGTTTCCGGTCCTGAGCCAGACCGCATCGCGTGTGGTGATGGGGCTGGACGATCGACATCTCGATTTCAGGCTGCTGGTCGATGTGAAAGACCTTGGCGAGGGCAGGCAGGAGGTCAGCGCGTCGACGCTGGTCGCTCCGCACAACCGGTTTGGCCGGACCTACCTGGCGATAATCATGCCGTTCCACCGGATCATCGTACCGGCCATGCTGGCGCGAATTGGGAGAGGTTAACGGTCCACGGCAGTGACGGTAAAACCGTCCTTGCGGAAGAGTTCGACCAGGCCATTATCACCCGGCAAATGCAGTGCGCCGACGGCGATGAAGGCATTGCCGCGTGCAAGAATGGGCTCGGCATGTTCGACCATCACGCGGTTGCGCGCGGTGACCATGGTTTCCTCGAAATCGGCGTAGCCGGCATCGTCGCTTTCGCCACTCGGCAGAACGGCGCGGAACAGCGGCCAGAACATGCCGATCTCGCCCTTCTGGTAGAGCACGATCATGGTTTCGGTGACATCGTCCATACGGTCGCCGAGCTTCAGCGTCTCGACCAGACCCTTCATGTGGAAGTCGAGTGGTAGCGAAGCCATGGCGCGAAGCTGGTCGGCTATGGTCTCCAGCCCTTCGAGCGTCTTGCCGGAGGCCTCGGCGTCCTTGGCGAGCTTGATGTCGAGCACCGGCGCGCCTTGAGCCTTGCGGGCAAGTTCGCAAGCCGGCAGCGCAACGACTGCAGACAGCATCCACGGCTTCATCTTGGCGACGCTTGCCGGCGGAATGCCCCGCGCTTCCAGCGCCTTGTCGACGGTCGCGGCGTCTTCGGGTGACAGCAGCGAGGTCAAGGTCGTGCCGTCGGTGAACATTGTGAGGTCGGGTTCCTTCATGATCGCGGCCATCATCTTGGCCTGATCGATAACCTCCGTCGTTTCGATGACGACCGTGTCGGCGGCATCGAAAGCCTTTTGCGCCGCCGGCGTCAGCGAGGTGACGCGCGGGTCGGTCATGTGCATGGTGCCGAACAGGAAGGACGGCTTTTCGCCGGGCTTTTCCAGCTTCCACAAAAGGCCCTGGCCGTTGACGGTCTGGGCGGCTTCCGCCTTGATCTTTTCCAGCAGTGCCGGGTCGCTTTTCTGGAGGGCCACCAGCATGTCGGTGCCCTTGCAGGCCGGTGCCTCGGCATGGGCCTTGCCGATGGCCAAGAACGTCACGACGACAAAGGAAATCAAAAACAGCACGTTGAGCGCAGCAAACGCGGCAAGTGCAGTGAGCGCGGTGCGGTCGGCAATGGCGGATATGCGTTTCATGCCCGAGATGTAGGCGCAAAAAACGGCGAAACGGTTAATCGCGATGCGAAAATTATCGCCTTTGCGCTCAGGCGCGCGGATGCGCGGCTTCGTAGATTTCAAGCAGCCGCGCGGTGTCGACGCCGGTGTAGACCTGGGTCGTCGACAGGCTGGCGTGGCCAAGCAGTTCCTGGATGGTGCGCAGGTCGCCGCCACGCCCGAGCAGATGGGTGGCGAAGGAATGGCGCAGCGCATGCGGCGTCGCCGTTTCGGGCAGGTTGAGGGCGGAGCGCAGCTTCTGCATTTCGCGCTGGATGATCGCCGGGTTGAGCGGCCCGCCGCGTGTGCCGCGAAACAGCGGCGTCTCCGGCCCTAGATGATAGGGGCAGAGCTTGCGGTATTCGGCCACCGCCTGAAGCGCCACCGGCAGGACGGGAACAAGCCGCGTCTTGCCGCCCTTGCCGGTGATGCGCAGGATCGTGTCCGAAGGGCTGGAAAGGTCCAGCCCGGTAAGGCCGAGCGCTTCGGAAATGCGCAGGCCCGAACCATAGAGCAGCGTCAGCACGGCGGCATTGCGGGCTGCGACCCACGGCTCTTCTGCAAGCTGGCCGTCTGCCGATACGACGCGCCTGGCGTCGATTGCGGTCAACGGCTTGGGCAGCGACTTCGGCTGTTTCGGCGCGCGCAAGGCTGCAGCACCCGCGGCATTGACGAGGCCTTTTCGTTCCATGAACCGCAGGAGGGAACGGATGCCGGCAAGGCCGCGCCCAAGCGTGCGTGCGCCGGCGCCACCGCTGCGGCGCGAGGCCAGGAAGGCGCGCAGGTCGGCGGGGCGAAGGTCTTTTATATCGGAGATGCCGGGCGCGCCGCCACAATGGCCGGTGAGGAACTGGAAGAACTGGCGCGTGTCGCGCTCATAGGCATCGACCGTCAAAGCCGACAGCCGGCGTTCTCCAGCCAGCGCCTTCAGCCATTGCTCCCGCGCCGACTGGAGGTCGGGCCGGGCGGCGATGAGGAATTCCTGCTGCATGGACTGTCTTCTCGATGAGTCGCCCGATGCTGAAGCAAGCGGGTTAGCAAGGCGTGAAGGCCGCCGAGATTGAAAAGCTACGGTATGGGCGATAGAGACGGGCAAAGGATCGAAAACCCATGCCCAAACCCAAGAATCCCATCCAGATGGCCGTGATCGGCGCCGCCCACGGCATCAAGGGCGAGCTGCGCGTGAAAACCTTCACCGGCGATCCGCTGGCGCTGGCCGACTACGGGCCGCTCTATACCAAGGATGGCAGGGCTTTCGAGATCGTCGATATCAGGCCGGCAAACACGGTCGTGGTTGTCCGCTTCAAGGGCGTTGGTGATCGCAATGCTGCGGAAGCACTGACGGGCACGGAGCTTTTCGTCGACCGCTCGGCGCTGCCGGACGACGGCGACGATGATGAGTTCTATCACGCCGACCTGGTCGGGCTCGCGGTGAAGGATGAGACCGGGGCCGCCGTCGGCAAGGTGAGTGCCGTGCAGAATTTCGGCGGCGGCGACATTCTTGAGGTCACCTATCAGGGCCGAAAGGGCGTGCTGGTTCCCTTTACCGAGGCAGCCGTGCCGGAAATCGACATCGATGGCGGCTTCGTGCGCATCGACACGGTGGCTGCCGGGCTGGTCGAAGACGGCGACGATGGCTCGGAAGAGCTTGCTGCCGAGAAGGCCGACAATTCCAGGGCAAAAAGCCGGCCGCGCGGGCCGAAGGATGCCGGGGGCAACCGGTGAGCGGTTTTCGCGCCAGCGTGCTGACGCTTTACCCGGAGATGTTTCCGGGCGCGCTGGGCGTCTCGCTGGCGGGGCGTGCGCTGGAGCGAGGCGACTGGTCGCTGGAGGCGGTGCAGATCCGCGATTTCGCGACAGACAAGCACCGCACGGTGGACGACACGCCGGCAGGCGGCGGTGCGGGCATGGTGATGCGGGCGGATATTCTGGCCAAGGCCATCGATGCCACGGCACCCGCCGCCGATCCGCGGCCAAAGCTGCTGATGAGCCCGCGCGGAAAACCGCTGACGCAGGCCCGGGTGCGCGAGCTGGCGGCAGGGCCGGGCGTGATGATCCTGTGCGGTCGTTTCGAGGGCGTCGACCAGCGGGTCATCGAGGCGCGGGCGCTGGAAGAGGTTTCGATCGGCGATTTTATCCTGTCCGGTGGCGAACCGGCGGCACTTGTGCTGCTGGACGCCGTTGTGCGGTTGCTGCCCGGCGTGATGGGCAATGAAGTGTCGGGCGACGAGGAAAGTTTTGAAAACGGGCTGCTGGAGCATCCGCATTACACGCGGCCGCAGGAGTTCGAGGGTATTCCTGTTCCCGAGGTGCTGACCTCCGGTAATCATGGCAAGATCGCCGCGTGGCGGCGCGCTGAAGCCGAGAGACTGACCGAGGAAAGGCGGCCCGACCTGTTTTCGGCCTATGAGCGGCCCAAAACCGGCAAAAAAGCTGCGACAAAGGCGTGACAATCGCCCGGGAAGCGTGTATGTGCCCGCTCGCAACCGGGAAAAATCTCCCGGACCCGTCAACGAAAGACGGTGAAATCGCCCCTGCCTCGGCTTCTCGCAGAGAAGATAAGGCATAGCCAAGCGGTCTTTGAACTGGGTGGCAAGTGCAGGGCGCTCTGACTGTTGAGAACCAAGAAAGAGGTCATTGCGATGGACATCATCCGTCAGATCGAGGCTGAACAGGCCGCCAAAATCGAAGCGAAGCGCAAGCTTCCCGAATTCCAGTCGGGCGACACCGTCCGCGTGCTGGTCCGCGTCACCGAAGGTACGCGCACTCGCGTCCAGGCTTACGAAGGCGTCGTCATCGGGCGCTCGGGCTCGGGCTTCCAGGAAAATTTCACCGTTCGCAAGATCTCCTATGGCGAAGGCGTCGAGCGCGTTTTCCCGGTCTACTCGCCGATGGTCGAGGGCGTCGAGATCGTTCGTCGCGGTAAGGTCCGCCGCGCCAAGCTCTATTACCTGCGCGATCGTCGCGGCAAGTCGGCCCGTATTACGGAAAACACCGGCGTGCGCGCCCGCAAGCTGAACGACGCCGAGCGCGATGCGCTGAACGCCGAGAAGGCCCGCATCGAAGCCGAGAAGATCGCCGCCGCCGAGGCTCTGGCCGCCGAGAAGGCAGCGCAGGAAGCCGCCGAGAAGAAGGCCGCTGCCGAGGCAGCAGCAGCCGCTGAGGCCGCCGCTGCTGCTGAGCCGGCTGCAGAATAATCTCTGCATCATATGGTTTCGAAAAGGCGGCTTCGGCCGCCTTTTTGTTTTTCGGATATTGAATTGCGATGTTGAACCGAATGGAGCGCTGCGTCTTGACATATTAAATCGTACACGATTTAATCGTGAAAGATTTTAAGGAGATGATCATGACTGCACTCTATACCACCAAGGCTCATGTCACCGGCGGCCGGGAAGGCCGCGCAACGACCGATGACGGGCTTCTCGATGTCGCGCTTGCCATGCCGAAGTCGCTTGGCGGGGCCGGCGGCGCCACCAATCCCGAGCAGCTTTTCGCAGCCGGCTATGCCGCCTGCTTCGAAAGCGCGTTGCGCTTCATCGCGCGCAAGCAGAAGCTGCCGTTGGAAGATGCAGCGGTAACGGCCACCGTTTCGCTGCTGCCGAATGGCGAAGGGTTCCGGCTGGGCGTGGCGCTCGAGGCCGAAACGAAGGGGCTTGAGACGGGAGCCGCAGAGGCGCTGGTCGCCGCCGCGCACAAGGTCTGCCCTTATTCCAATGCCATCGCCGGCAATGTCGACGTGGCGCTGTCGGTGAAGGCTGGATGACGCAGGAAGACATCAGGGAAACCAAGGCGCGGGATACGTCCCGCGCCGATACCGCGCTGAAGCTGGAGCGCCAGCTTTGCTTTGCGCTCTATTCGGCAAGCAGCCTGTTCACGCGGCTCTATCGTCCGCTGCTCGAGCCGCTCGGCCTGACCTATCCGCAATATCTCGTCATGCTGGTGCTGTGGGAACGCTCACCGCTGACGGTGAGCGAAATCGGTGCCGCACTCGGCCTCGATTCGGCGACGCTGACGCCGCTTCTCAAGCGGCTGGAAGCGGCGGGCTATGTCACGCGCCGGCGCGATACGGCCGACGAACGCCGCGTGCTGGTGGAGCCGACCGAGCGCGGGGCGGCGTTGAAGGAAAACGCCCGGGACGTGCAGAAGGAATTGCTGTGCCGGCTGCCGCTGCCGGCTGCCGAACTCACTGCTTTGCACGAAACGCTGGGCCGGTTGAATCGCGGCATGCGCGGTGCCGGCGAAACGGAAAGCTGAGCAGCCAGCCTCGCCCGGTTTGCGCCTCCCGCGAAATGAAATCGCTGCGAGGACAGCGCGCCACGGAAATCTTGTGCCGTTGCATTGGGTGAAGCGACGGTCCCGCGCTTGCAAGGGATCGCTGGTCGAGTACAGTCTGCGGCGAAATTACCTTCGACCGCATGGCATCGTGACAGGAGCCAGACCATGAACCGCTTCCAGCTTTCGCTCGCCGGCCTCCTGGCTGTGCTTCTTCTTCCCGTAGCCGCGTTTGCGCAGTCGCTGCCCGACCTCGGCGGCAAGACGGTGACGGTGGTGACGGAGAACGCCTACCCGCCGCTGCAATTCGTCGATCCCAAGTCCGGCCAGCAGATCGGCTGGGAATATGACGCCATGAACGAGATGGCCAAGCGCCTGAACTTCAAGGTGGAGTACCAGAACACCTCCTGGGATGCGATGATACAGGCGGTGTCGGACGGGCAATATAACATAGGCATGACCGGCATCACCATCAAGGAAGACCGCAAGGAGAAGGTCGATTTCTCCGCGCCCTACATGCATTCGGAGATGCGCATGCTGGTGCGCTCCGACGAAAGCCGCTTCACTGACGCCAAGAGTTTTGCAGCACTCAAGGATGGTCTGATCGCTGCGCAGCCGGGTACTACGCCTTTCTTCGTTTCCGTCTATGACGTGCTTGACGGCAATGAGCAGAACCCGCGCATAAAGCTGTTCGAGACCTTTGGCGCGACCGTGCAGGCTTTGAAGACGGGCGATGTCGACCTGGTGCTCACCGACGGTGTTGCGGCGCAAGGCTATGTCGATGCTTCGGATGGCAAGCTGAAGATCATCGGCGGCCCGCTCGGCAGCGAGGATTTTGGCTTCATCTTCAAGAAAGGCTCGGACCTCGTCGCGCCGATCAACGCGGCGATCGCGGCACTGAAGGCCGACGGCACGCTCGATACGCTGAACAAGAAGTGGTTTCTTGACTACAAGATGGGGCAGTGAGCGTTCGGTTGAAACGCTTATACCGCCCCTCATCCTCCTGCCGGGACCTTCTCCCCGTAAGAACGGGGAGAAGGAGGTTGGCCGCAACGTTGAAGCCCCCCTCTCCCCGTTTACGGGGAGAGGGTAAGGGTGAGGGGCAGCACTGGTTTGGCAAGTCTCTCTCCCTGTCCCTCACCACCGCAACCTTCTCCTGATGCCGCCGCCCGCCACAAAACCCGACTTCCCCTATTGGCTGGTCGCCGCAGCGGCCATCGCCATTGCCGCTGCCGTTTCCATCGCCGCCAACGATCTCTACGCCCAAGTGTTTTCCGTTGTCGTCAAGGGCGTCGGCATCACGGTCTTCGTCACCATCGTCGCCTACACGCTTGCCTCAGCGCTGGGGCTCGGTGTCGCGCTGATGGGTCTTTCAGGCTCGGTGTGGCTGCGCCAGGTCGCGCGCTTCTATGTCGAGATCATCCGCAGCGTGCCGATCCTGGTGCTGCTGTTCTGGGTCGCCTTCGTCGGTGCGCCGGCCATGGTGTGGCTGTGGAACTGGGCGACGGCGCCGTTGCAGGCGGCGGGCATTGTCGGGCCGATGCAGGTGCGTGATTTTTCGCTGCTGTGGCGGGCGATCATTGCGCTGACGGTTGCCTATTCTTCCTTCATCGCCGAGATTTTCCGGGCGGGCATTCAGGCGGTCGATCCGGGCCAGATCGAGGCGGCCAAGGCGCTCGGCCTTTCCCGCTACCGGCGCTTTCGCCACATCGTCTGGCCGCAGGCGTTCAAGACCATCCTGCCGCCTTACGGCAACGACTTCATCGCCATGGTCAAGGATTCCTCGCTGGTCTCGGTGCTGGGCGTCGCCGACATCACGCAGATGGGCAAGGTCTATGCGTCGGGGTCGTTCCGTTTCTTCGAGACCTATTCGATCGTCGCCTATGTCTATCTGCTGCTGACGGTCAGCCTGTCGCTGGCCTTGAGAGCGCTGGAGCGGCGATTGCGCAAAGGACAGGAATTTCGATGAACGAAAAGCGGCACAGCGAAGGGCTGGAACAGGTCTATTCCGCCAGGACCGATACGGAGCTCACGCAGGCCTATGCCTCGTGGTCGGGCGATTACGATCGCGAGACGGCAGCCTCCGGCTATTGCCTGCCTTTCATGATCGCCGCCTGGGTGGCGCGATATGTGCCGCGCGAAGCTGGGCCGCTGCTTGATGCCGGCTGCGGCACAGGGCTTTCCGGGCCCTATCTCCGGGCGCTCGGTTATGACGGCATCGAAGGTCTGGATTTTTCCGCCGACATGCTGGCAATCGCTCGCAGGCGCAATGCATATGGTGCGCTGACGCAGGCGGCTCTTGGCGGTCCGCTGCCGTGGGGCGATGAGCATTTCGCGGCGTTTTTCTCGACAGGGGTGTTCACCGAAGGGCATGCGCCCGCCTCCAGTCTTGACGAGTTGGTGCGGATCACGCGTGCCGGCGGACATGCCGTCTTCACCGTCCGCGATGTCGTTCTGGAGAGCGGCGGGTTTCGCGAAAAGTTTGCCGAACTGGAACAGGCGGGGCGCTGGCGTCTCCTCGAGGAAAGCCCGCCGTTCCGTGCCTTCGCCGTCGATGAGGCCGATGTGCTGGTGAAGGCGTTCGTCTTCAAAATTCTTTAGCTGGCAAGCTGCGCTGGAACCTGAATGACGGAGACACGTTAGCGGCCAACGTCAGCGAGGTGATTGCGTGGAACAGCTCATCGAAGAATTCGGCCATCCGACATACACGTCCTTTCCCGTGGTGGCGGCACGGCTGCTGCTGGCGACGGCCTTCGGCGCCGTCATCGGCTTCGAACGCGAATGGCGCAACAGCCCGGCCGGCTTGAGAACGCACATCCTCGTCTGCGTGGCGGCGGCCATGTTCGGCATCCTGACGATCGAGATCATCCATGCGCCGATGTTTGCCATCGACGCGGTCAAGGTCGATCCTATCCGCGTGGTCGAGGCGGTGACGGCGGGCGTGGCGTTCCTCGCAGCCGGCTCGATCCTGTTCTCGCGCGGCGAGGTGCATGGCCTGACCACCGGCGCCGGCATGTGGCTCGCTGGCGCCATCGGCCTGGCCTGCGGATTGGGCTTCTGGCAGATTGCCGGCTTCGGCACGTTGCTTGTGCTGATCGTGCTCGGCCTGCTGCAGACGGTCCACGATCGCATGAACCTGAAAATGGACAATCAGGACAAGCCGCCAGCCGGTCCCAAGGGCAGCAAGTCGCCGGCTCGGCGGAAGGCGTGAACCCGCTGATTGCGGCATCGGCCGACTGCTGGTCGTGAAGGCGAATGCGTTCCCGCCGGTGGCGCAACCGGCAACCCGAAGCCAGTGATTGCCGAAATGCCAAAACATTGGTAAGAGCGCGGCTATGGAAGAATTGTTTGGAGATCCGGCCTACAAGGGTTTCGTGCTGCAGGACCACAAGCGCCTGCCGAGCCGATTCTTTGCCCGGGTTTCAGGCGCGCGCACCAGCCGCCTATCGTGAGCGGACGCGACCGCCGGCTCGCTTTGCCGGTTCATTCCAGAATTACCGCTCTATCCAAGGACATAGACAATGAGCGCTCCGCGTACCCTCTACGACAAGATTTTTGACGACCACGTCGTCGACCGCCAGGATGACGGCACCTGCCTGCTCTATATCGATCGCCATCTCGTCCACGAAGTGACCAGCCCGCAGGCCTTCGAAGGCCTTCGCATGACCGGCCGCAAGGTGCGTCATCCCGAACGGACGCTGGCCGTCGTCGACCACAATGTGCCGACTTCGCCGGATCGCAAGCTCGGCATCAACCGCAACGAGGAAAGCCGCGTCCAGATCGCGGCGCTCGCCCAGAACGCCAAGGATTTTGGCGTCGAATATTATTCGGAGAACGACGTTCGCCAGGGCATCGTCCACATCATCGGCCCGGAGCAGGGCTTTACCCTGCCCGGCATGACCATCGTGTGCGGCGACAGCCACACTTCGACGCATGGCGCCTTCGGCGCGCTGGCGCATGGCATCGGCACGTCCGAGGTCGAGCATGTGCTGGCAACCCAGACGCTGATCCAGCGCAAGGCCAAGAACATGCTTGTGCAGGTCGACGGCAAGCTGCCTGAAGGCGTCACCGCCAAGGACATCGTGCTTGCCATCATCGGCGAGATCGGCACTGCCGGCGGCACCGGCTATGTCATCGAATATGCCGGCGAGGCGATCCGCACGCTGTCGATGGAAGGCCGCATGACGATCTGCAACATGTCGATCGAGGGCGGTGCCCGCGCCGGCATCATCGCGCCCGACGAGATCACCTATGCCTACGTCAAGGGCAAGCCGCGCGCGCCGAAAGGCGAGGCGTTGGACATGGCGCTCGAATACTGGAAGACGCTGAAGACCGACGAAGGCGCGCATTTCGACAAGGTCGTGGTGCTCGACGCTGCCAAGCTGCCGCCGATCGTCACCTGGGGCTCGTCGCCCGAGGACGTCGTCGCCGTCACCGGCGTCGTGCCGGATGCGGACGTGATCGAGGACGAGAACAAGCGCAACTCCAAGAAGCGCGCGCTCGAATATATGGGCCTGACCGCGGGTACCAAGATCACCGACATCGGCATCGACCGCGTCTTCATCGGCTCCTGCACCAATGGCCGTATCGAGGATCTGCGCGCCGTCGCCAAGGTCGTAGAAGGCAAGACGGTCGCCTCGACCGTCAACGCCATGATCGTTCCGGGCTCGGGACTGGTGAAGGAAATGGCCGAGGCCGAAGGCCTCGACAAGATCTTCATCGCCGCCGGTTTCGACTGGCGTGAGCCGGGCTGCTCGATGTGCCTTGCCATGAATGACGACCGCCTGAAGCCGCATGAGCGCTGCGCATCGACCTCGAACCGCAATTTCGAAGGTCGCCAGGGCTTCAAGGGCCGCACGCATCTGGTCTCGCCGGCCATGGCTGCTGCTGCCGCGATCGCCGGGCACTTCGTCGACATCCGCGACTGGCACTAGCCGGCAGCTAAACCATCATTTCACCGGGCAGGCAACTGTCCGGTGAAATGCCGAGAGTTGTCACAACCGACTTAACCGGTTGTTTGTGGGTTCGCCCTAGTGTTTGCCGCAACGGAAGCGGATCAGAGACACGGGCACTTGGGGGCTAACCTTTTCATAGCGCTGCTTACGCCAGCCTTGTCGCTGGTCTTTGCATCGGCGTTCTTTCTGCTTTGGACGTACCGAAGGCATGGCCATGTGATGGTGCTTTGCCTCTCCTACGTCGCTTACGCGGTCGGTTTCCTGCTGCAGAGCTTTGACCTGCCGATCGGTGTCGCGCCGACGAAGTTTCTCTCGAACGCACTTCTGCTTGTCGCCGCCGTCTCCCTGTCCACGGCCGCCGTTGCCCGCCATGACAGGCCCTCGCCAGCCAAACTTCTGTCGTTGCTTGGTTTTGCCGGCATTGCTGCGCTGAGCTGGTTTCTTTTCGTCCAGCCGAGCCTTGTCGGTCGCATCTTCGCCATCAACCTCGCCTGTTCCGGCATATGCATGGTGGTCGTCGCTGCCCTGAAACCGGTGCCCAATAAGAGCATAGTCGACCGCGTCCTGATCGCGGTGTGCACACTGGCCGCGATAGACTTCTTCATTCGTCCGCTGACGGCGATCGGGATTCGCGGCGAGAGCTACGACGCCTACCATGCGTCGCTCTACTGGCTGCTGACGAATTTCTCCATGGTTCTCATTTCTGTGATGCTCGCGCTTTCGCTGACGACGGCTATCGCGCTCGACGTCATGAAGGAGTTGCAGGCCGAATCCCATACCGATCCGCTTTCGGGCCTGCTCAACCGGCGCGGCTTCGAAGAGCGGTCGGCAGCTTGCGCAAAACGTCCGTCGGGAGCGTCCGTACCCCTGGCAATCGTGCTCGCCGATCTCGATCATTTCAAGTCGGTGAACGACACCTATGGGCACGCCGTTGGTGATGCCGTCATCGCCGCCTTCGCCGCACATCTGCGCACTTCCTGCGGCAAGGATGCGATTGTCGGGCGCATCGGCGGCGAGGAGTTTGCCATCGTGCTTCCGGCCAGCGACCTGATGACGGCGCGACTTTTTGCGGAAGGGCTGCGCGCCTCGTTCATGCAGCATCGCATCAAGGGCTTGCCCGCAGATGCCGAGAGGATCACCGCAAGCTTCGGTGTTGCCAGCCGCGCGGCAAACGAGGATTTCGAATCCCTCATGCATCGTGCGGACCAGGCGTTGTACCGTGCCAAGAACAATGGCCGTGACAGCGTGAAGCTGGCCGATCAGCTTCCAGCCGATGCCGACTGCTTTGCCGCAGGGTATTACGGCGGGCATATCTGAACATCGACCAACGTATAATTGCCGGGAATGTGATCCACCCCTGCTCCCACGTTAACGGGTTTTTCGGCTAAGTGTGGTTGTGTGCTCATACAAAAGGGGGCGCAACGGAATGACTGGAGCAGGCGTTGTCCTGGCAATAAACCTGGCTGTTGCCGGCCTGCTCGGCGGGTCGTTTGCCATGGTTGCCGTCTATGACCGCAAGCAGGTGGCGGCGCGGTGGCTGGGCTTCACCTATGGTCTGGCGTTCGTCTATCTCCTGATCGAGTTCGCGATTTCGGTTTTCGGCGTGAATCCGCTGGTCGCAACCGTCTCCTTCGCCACATTCCTGGGCGCGATGGTGCTGTTCAATGTCGGCATGGCCCGCAAATACGAGGTGCCGGTGCCCTGGTGGCTGATGGGCTCGCTTTTCGTGGCGTCGGTCGTGTCGTGCTATCTCATACAGGACATGCCGCGGCAGTCATTCACCCGCATGATGTATTATCAGGCGCCTTATTTCATGATGCAGGCGATCGGCGCATGGATCGTGTTTGCGGCGCGCAGGCGCGGCAAGCTCGAACTCATCCTGATGGGCCTTCTTGCGGCAAGTTCGCTGCAGTTCCTGACCAAGCCATTCCTGTCGCAGGCACTCGGCGGTACGGGCCTTACTGCGCAGCAGTATCTGCAGACCAACTATGCAATGGTCTCGCAATCGATGGGGACGGTGTTTGCGCTGGCGATCGCGCTGCTCTTCCTGGTCATACTGGCCCGCGACATCCTTGCCGGTGTCACCGTGGCGTCGGAAACCGACTCACTCTCGGGGCTGCTCAATCGCGGCGGTTTCGAGCGCCATGCCCGTGCGGCCCTGCGGGAGGCGAATCGCGGCAATACGCCCTTGGCCCTGGTCATCAGCGATCTCGATCATTTCAAGTCGATCAACGACAGTTACGGCCATGCCTCCGGTGATCGGGTGATCAAGGCCTTTGCGGGTTTCCTGCGTGACGCATCCTCCAACCATCATATCGCCGGCCGGATCGGTGGCGAGGAATTCGCCATCATCATGCCCGGCGCCAATCTGGTGTCGGCGCGGCTTTTCGCCGAAGGCGCCCGCAGCGCTTTTTCCGGCTTGCCGGTGGCGGGATTGCCCGAAAACCTGCGGTTCACGGCAAGCTTCGGCGTTGCGGAACTCGCAGCCGGAGAGGATGTGTCGGAATTGCTGCTGCGCGCCGACAAGGCGCTCTACGAAGCCAAGAAGGGCGGCCGCGACTGCGTCAGGATTTCACTGGCATCGGAAAACGGCAGGCGCAGCCCGTCGACCCACAGGCGCTAAGTCCGAGCGGACTTTGATCATGATCTAGCGGCAGGGGCCGCCCTGCAGTGGAATCTCGCCCTGGTCGAAGCCGTACATATAGCTGCGGCCCTTGACCAGAACAGGCGGGCGGAAGCAGCCGCGCTCGTAGGCGAACACGCCGCCGGGCCCCTCGACATGCACGACCTTCGGCCGACCGGCCTGGGTGTAGCTTGAGAGCTCGCGGGCCATATGGCCCTGACCAACGACGATCCGCTTGTAGCCCGCCGCAGTTTCAACGACGAGATTGCCGAAACTGTCGGCATAGACGCGGTCATGGTTGCCGCCGGCCAGTGCCGGCGAGGAAGCGCCCATGGCCGCGACGGCCAGAATCACCGGCAGGAAAAGCATCTTGCGGCCGTTCGAATGCATGGCTTTCTCCATCGAGCGAGGTCGACCCCCGACGGCATAACGTTAACGCTTTATTAACCTTTGTTAAGAGCCTCGCGCGTTTGCAGCGAAATGAATTAATAAACGTGGTTAATTTTCAGTGTTTGCGCCGCCTTGGCTGCCAGCCGGGCTGATCACGGGATCCGCGGGTGCGGTCCGCAGTCCCATGGTTGATCTTTCGGTGGCAAACCGGGTAGCTTGCGCGGCATGTCAGACAGAAAATCGAGCGGCGGCGCGTTCCTCATTGCCGCATTCGCCATGATCCCGCTGTTGCTGGTCGCCTCCTGCGTTTCGGAAGGACATGCCGGCAGTGCTGCCGCCAAGGCGGCGGGCACGGAAACGACCAGTCAACCAAGCCACGCGACATACAGCTGCGGCCCGAGAGGCACGCTGACGGTCGACAATTTCCGCACCTCGGTGAAGCTGGTCGATCCCGAAGGCGAAAGCGTCGATCTACCCGCTTCGCCCGCCACGCAGCAGTCGCGCTACGGCGAAACGCCCTATGCGCTGGTGCTGGACGGCAAGGAGGCGCTCTACATGAAAAGCGGCAAGGAACCGGTGACCTGCAATCGCTGATTCGCCGTTCTGGTTGCGCTGCAACACAGCGCGATCCGAAAGCGGCGCCCCTGCTCTTGTCGCCGATGGTTCAATTCACCGTGTTTTGTCATGCAGGCTTCAATCGATTGAAGCGGAAACAGTGACTTGACCCTCTCGCGCTTTTGACGAAATAGCTCTTCCGAAACGCTTTTCCGGCTTTGACGCGGTGCAAAAAGCGCATTAGAACGCGGCTGTCCGAAGTCGCATTCCGAGAAGGCCACGCCGCATTCCCGCATCGGCACCTTCGGAATATTTCGGGCGACGAAAGGGGAGCCATGAGCAAATCACCAGCCACCCAAGCAAGGCCTCTGTCGCCGCATCTGACGATCTATAAACCGCTGATCACGATGACGATGTCGATCATCCATCGTATCACCGGCGGGGCGCTTTATTTTGGCACGCTGCTGGTCGCCTGGTGGCTGATCGCGGCAGCGACATCAGAGCAGTATTTCGACTTCGTCAGCTGGGTTCTTGGAAGCTGGATCGGCCGTCTCGTGCTGTTCGGCTACACCTGGGCGCTGATGCAGCACCTGATGGGCGGCATCCGCCACCTGATCTGGGATACAGGCGCCGGGCTTGAAAAGCGCACCGCCTCCAAGATCGCCTGGGCAACGGTGATCGCGTCGGTCGTGCTGACCGTGCTCATCTGGGTCGCCGGCTACATGGCGCGGGGGATGTGATCATGGCTGATATGCGCACACCTCTCAAAAAAGTCCGCGGCTTGGGCTCGGCCCGCGAAGGCACCGAGCATTTCTGGCGCCAACGGCTGACCGCCATCGCCAACATTCCGCTCACCCTGTTCTTCATCGGCCTGCTGGTCTCGCTCAACGGCGCCAGCTACGCCGAAGTGCGGGCAGTGCTTGCCAATCCCTTCGTGGCGCTGATCCTGGCGATGTTCCTGATCTCCGGCCTCTATCACATGCGGCTCGGCATGCAGGTCATCATCGAGGACTATGTGCATGGCGAGGGCGGCAAGCTGGCGCTCATCGTGCTCAACACGTTTTTCACCATCGCGGTCGGCGTTGCTTCGCTCTTCGCCCTGCTCAAAATCGCATTCGGGGGCTGACCATGGCCAAGGATCAAAAAGGCAATGGCGCGGCACCGGCCGGTGACGGTTACACCTATGTCGACCACAAGTTCGACGTGGTGGTGGTTGGAGCCGGCGGCTCGGGCCTGCGCGCCACGCTCGGCATGGCCGAGCAGGGGCTGAAGACCGCCTGCATCACCAAGGTTTTCCCGACGCGCTCGCACACAGTTGCGGCACAGGGCGGCATTGCCGCCTCGCTGTCCAACATGGGGCCGGATTCCTGGCAGTGGCATATGTATGACACCGTCAAGGGCTCCGACTGGCTCGGCGACATGGACGCCATGGAATACATGGTCAAGCAGGCGCCTGCGGCCGTCTACGAGCTCGAGCATTACGGCGTGCCGTTCTCGCGCACCGAGGAAGGCAAGATCTACCAGCGGCCATTCGGCGGCCACATGATGAACTATGGCGACGGCCCGCCCGTGCAGCGCACCTGCGCTGCCGCAGACCGCACCGGCCACGCCATATTGCACACGCTTTACGGCCAGTCGCTGAAGCATAATGCGCAGTTCTTCATCGAGTATTTCGCGCTCGACCTGATCATGTCGGACGATGGCGTCTGCACCGGCGTCGTCGCCTGGAACCTCGACGACGGCACCATCCACCGCTTCTCGGCCAAGATGGTGGTGCTGGCCACTGGCGGCTATGGCCGCGCCTATTTCTCGGCGACCTCGGCCCATACCTGCACCGGCGACGGTGGCGGCATGGTTGCCCGTGCCGGCCTGCCGCTGCAGGACATGGAGTTCGTGCAGTTCCACCCGACCGGCATCTACGGCTCGGGCTGCCTGATCACCGAGGGTGCGCGCGGCGAAGGCGGCTATCTCGTCAACTCCGAGGGCGAGCGCTTCATGGAGCGCTATGCGCCGTCGGCCAAGGACTTGGCCTCGCGCGACGTGGTTTCACGCTGCATGACGCTGGAAATCCGCGAGGGCCGCGGCGTCGGCAAGAACAAGGACCACATCTTCCTGCACCTCGACCATCTCGATCCGGCCGTGCTGCATGAGCGCCTGCCGGGCATTTCGGAATCGGCAAAGATTTTTGCCGGCGTCGACGTGACCCGCGAGCCGATCCCGGTTCTGCCGACCGTGCATTACAATATGGGCGGCATTCCCACGAATTACTGGGGCGAGGTGCTGAACCCGACCAAGGACAATCCCGACCGCGTGTCGCCCGGCCTGATGGCTGTCGGCGAGGCCGGCTGTGCCTCGGTGCACGGTGCGAACCGCCTCGGCTCCAATTCGCTGATCGATCTGGTGGTGTTCGGCCGCGCTGCCGCCATCCGCGCCGGCGAGGTGATCGACCGGGCGGCACCCATTCCGCCGATCAACGAGAAGTCGGTCGAGAAGATCATGGCCCGCTTCGACCGCCTGCGTAACGCCAATGGCAGCACGCCGACGGCTGTTCTTCGCGAGAAGATGCAGAAGATCATGCAGGAAGACGCCGCCGTGTTCCGCACCCAGGAATCGCTGGCGCAGGGCTGCAAGCGCATGTCGGCGCTGTGGAGCGAGCTCAAGGACGTCAAGGTGTTCGACCGCTCGATGATCTGGAATTCCGATCTCGTCGAGACGCTGGAACTGGAAAACCTGATGGCCAATGCCATACCTACCGTCTACGGCGCGGAAGCGCGCAAAGAGAGCCGCGGCGCGCATGCGCGCGAGGATTTCGACAAGCGCGACGACGCCGGCTGGCGCAAGCACACGCTGGCCCATGTCGCCGAGGACGGCAAGGTGACGCTCTCCTACCGGCCGGTTCACACCGAGCCGCTGGTCAGGGAAGAAGACGGCGGCATCAGCCTGGCAAAGATCGCGCCCAAGGCGCGGGTCTATTGATCGAGGGATAATCGAGATGGTCGAACTTACCCTTCCCAAGAACTCCCAGATCAGACAGGGCAAGACCTGGCCGAAGCCGGAGGGCGCCACCAATCTGCGCGAATACCGCATCTATCGCTGGTCGCCGGACGATGGCGAGAACCCGAGCATCGACACCTATTTCGTCGACATGGACGATTGCGGGCCGATGGTTCTCGACGCGTTGTTGTGGATCAAGAACAACATCGACCCGACGCTGACCTTGCGCCGTTCCTGCCGCGAGGGCATCTGCGGCTCCTGTGCCATGAACATCGACGGCTCGAACACGCTGGCCTGCACCAAGGGCTGCGACGATATTTCGGGCGCGATCAAGATCTATCCGCTGCCGCATATGCAGGTGGTCAAGGATTTGGTGCCGGACCTGACAAATTTCTACGCCCAGCACCGCTCGATCGAGCCCTGGCTGAAGACCGTCTCGCCGGAGCCGGCCAAGGAATGGCTGCAGAGCCATGACGACCGCGCCAAGCTCGACGGGCTCTACGAGTGCATCCTGTGCGCCTGCTGCTCGACCTCGTGCCCGAGCTACTGGTGGAACGGCGACCGCTATCTCGGCCCGGCAACGCTGCTGCAGGCCTATCGCTGGCTGATCGACAGTCGCGATGAGGCAACCGGCGAGCGGCTCGACAATCTCGAAGACCCGTTCCGGCTCTACCGCTGCCACACCATCATGAACTGCGCGCAGACTTGCCCCAAGGGTCTCAACCCGGCCAAGGCGATTGCGGAGATCAAGAAGATGATGGTGGAGCGGCGGGTTTAGGCGCCGTTGGTGCGTCCTTCGAGGCTCGCCGTTTGGAGTTTGCTCCTAACAGCATAGGGGCGTGCGGGCTCGCACCTCAGGATGAGGGGCGTTTTGCCCCGGTTGGAAGCTCTAAAGGGTTCCGGTGTTCTTGGCACGCTGGCGGTAGATCGATATTAAAGCTTGCGCGACCTTCCTCATCCTGAGGTGCGAGCCTGTTTGAAATGTCCGCGCTTGATGCGGCGTTTGATGGCGAGCCTCGAAGGACGCACGATCAGCCACATAGCGAGTTCATGAACATGTCAGATGGCGCCACAGACCTCCCCGTCCTCAATCCCTCAGAAGCCCGCGTACTCGGTTGCCTGATCGAGAAGAAGGAGCTGACGCCGGATGTCTATCCGCTGACGCTCAATGCGGCCCATGCCGCCGCCAACCAGAAAACGGCGCGCGAGCCGGTCATGGCGCTGGAGCAGGGGGAGGTGCACCGGGCGCTGAAGCTGCTTGAGCAGAAGGGGCTGGTTCGCCAGGTTTTCGGCTCGCGCGTCGAGCGCTACGAGCATCTTGCCACGCAGCGCTTTTCGATGACTTCGCCGCAGATCGCCATTGTCGGCCTGCTCCTGCTGCGCGGGCCGCAGACGGTGAACGAGCTTCTGGCGCGCAGCGAGCGCATGGCGCGGTTCCCGTCGGTAGACGAACTGCGCGAAGAACTCGACATGCTGATCGGCAAGCGCCCGGCGCTGGTGCAGGAAATCGGTCGTGGCCCCGGCCAGCGCGAGGACCGCTACGCCCATCTTCTGAGCGGGCCGGTCGATGTTGCCGCATTTGCAGCGCAGCGCAGCGTGTCATCCGTGCCGGCGTCTGATCTCGAGGTGCGGATACAGGCGCTGGAAGAAGAGGTCGCTGCCTTGCGTGCCCGCCTCGACGCGCTGGGCGCCTGAGCCGGCGACCGAAGATCGGCCCGGAACCAGTCCGTCACCTGAATAATCACGCCAGCGTGTTTCAGCTTGATTTTGAAACCTCTTGCGGTTCGGCTACGTCTTTACCGCAGGAGGATGTTTCATGGTGCGCAGAGCTTTCGCAGTAACCTGTCTTGCACTTGCTGCCGCGCTGTCAGCGCCGGCAGGTGCTGCATTCGCCAAGACGCAGACGGCGATCTTTGCCGGCGGCTGCTTCTGGTGCGTAGAATCGGACTTCGACCATGTGCCGGGCGTGACTTCAACCACCTCCGGCTATATCGGCGGCACGAACGACAATCCCACCTATGAGGATCACACCGCCGCCGGACACCGCGAGGCCGTGAAAATAGAATTCGACGATACCAAGACCAGCTACGACAAACTGCTCGACGCCTTCTGGCATTCGGTCGACCCGACGGATGGCGGCGGCCAGTTCTGCGACCGAGGCCACAGCTATACGACCGCGATCTATGCGGTCGGCGCGGAGCAACTGGCCGAGGCGGAGAAATCGAAGGAAGCGATCGCGGAGGTGCTGAAGCAGCCGATTGCCACGGAAATCGTGGCCGCACCGACCTTCTGGCCGGCCGAGGATTACCATCAGGATTACTACAAGAAAAACCCGGTCCGCTACAAATACTACCGCTATTCCTGCGGGCGCGACGACCGCATCGATGCCGTGTGGGGTAAGGCCGCGCATCAGGGCATCGCCGCGCACTGAGCGCGAGCTGCCGGAACGAAAAACGGGCGCACAGGGCGCCCGTTTTCATTTAACGAAAGATCAGGCGAGGCTGGCGTTCAGCGTGACCTTGATTGCGCCGAGCGCCTTGGAGACCGGGCATTCGGCTTTGGCCTTCTCGGTCAGTTCCTTGAATTTGGCGGCGTCGATGCCGGGCACCTTGCCGGTGAGCGTGATGGCGCTTTCGGTGATGCCGGTGCCGGGAATGAGGGTGACCACCGCCTTGGCATTCAGTTCGTCGGCGGGCGTGCCGTTTTCGGCCAGGAAATGCGACAGCTGCATGGCAAAGCAGCCGGCATGGGCGGCGGCGATCAGCTCTTCCGGATTGGTGCCGGATTTGCCGCTCTCGTCCTCGAAACGCATCTTGAAGGAGTAGGGCGCGGCCTTGAGGGCGCCGCTCTGGGTGTCGAGCGTGCCGGTACCCTCGGTGAGCGTTCCCTTCCAGATGGCGGTGGCGTGACGGTTCATGAGGTTCTCCCATTTGATTTTGCAGGCCGATGATGCGGCGACGGGTTGAATATAGCGCGCCTTTCCGCATCTGCCATGTGTGACGGCTTTCGGGGCATGCGAAAAAAGTCGATGTCAAAAATGTCGGGAAGCCGGAGCGCCTGTCGTCCTAGGGGCGGCCACGGAATGTTTCCGTGGCGTGTGCAGGAGGTTCGAATGTATTCGCTGCTTCACGCCGATCTTGGAAAGATCGTCCCCAAACCCGGTCAGGTGACTGCCGGCGGCTTTTGTATCCCGTCATCTGGCGTTGCGCGCCTGCTGGTCATGCTGACCGTCATATTTTCTGCCGTGCATGTTCTCGATGTCGCATCGTCCTATGCTCCGGACAGGCAGCCGGACCTTCTTGCGCAGGCAGATGTCACCTATGAGAGGAGATAGATCATGAAATATGTTTGCCTCGTCCATGGAGCAGAAGCCAAGCTCCATGCCATGTCGCCCGCCGAAATGAAGGCGCTCGACCACGACTCCGGTGCCTATGACGACGCGCTCACCGCCAGCGGCCATCTGATCGTCGCGCAGGCGCTGCAACCGGTTAAGGTCACGAAAACCGTCAGGAGCCGGAAGGGCAAGGCGCTGGTGACGGACGGTCCCTTCGCCGAGACCAAGGAGCAGCTTCTCGGGTTCATCATGATCGAGGCCAGGGATTTCGAAGAGGCGGTGGAAATCGCCGGCAAGATCCCGCTGGCAAAGCTGGGCGCGATCGAGGTGCGGCCTGTCTATAATTTTCGCGGAGACTAGCCCGAGGCTCGTGCAAATCGTCGAGCGTGCAACTTTTGCGTGTTGAAAGGAGGAATTAGTTTCCTTATCCTGCCGCCGTTTTCGGGGGATTTGGCATGCATATCCTGATTGCTGCGATCGGCCTTATGGGGGCTGCCGCCTTCTGGTGGTACCGGGTCAAATATATGAGCGAGGCGGCAAGTGAGGTCGCCGATGCGGTTGGCCGCGTGCGCGGCTCGGTGCGGCGCAAGAAGCTGCGCAAGCAGGCCGCACTTTCGCCGCTCACGGCCATCGACGATCCCGTCGTGGCGGCGGCGACGCTGATCACGGCGATCGTCTCGGAAGACACCCCGCTGACGCCGGCGCACGAAACCGCCATTCGGGAGGCCGTTTCCGGCATCACTGATGCGAAGAAAACCGATGAGGCCGTCATCTATGGCAAATGGGCTGCGTCGCAGATCGATGATGCGAATGTGGTGATCGACAAGCTTGCGCCGTTTCTGCGCGAGCGCCTGGATGCGGATGAGCGGGAAGAACTGGTCACGATGGTCGAGGGCGTCGCGCGGGCGTCAGGCGAGCGCTCTTCGGCCCATGATCAGCGCGTGCGACGCCTGCGCCAGAAGCTCGGCTTCGAGATCCACTAATCGATCCCTGGACGCAATTCCGGATGCTGCGTAGTTTTCCCGGAATTGTTTTCAGATCGACTCGCCCCGCAAAAGCCGCGGCGTGTTGCCGGTCAGGCCGGACGCCTGCCTTATGAAGAAAGACTTCATGCGCGGCATGCGGTCGACGAGGCCGAGGCCGATGTCGCGGGCAGCGCGCAGCGGGCCGAAATCATTGGAGAACAGGCGGTTCAGCACGTCGGTGGTGACGCCCATCTGCACCGTGTCGAAACGGCGCCAACGCTCGTAGCGCTGCAGCACGTCGAGCGCGCCGATGTCCTGGCCGAGCCGGTCGGCCTCGACGACTGTTTCTGCCAGCGCTGCCGAATCCTTGAAGCCGAGATTGAGCCCCTGGCCGGCGATGGGGTGGATGCCGTGGGCGGCATCGCCGGCGAGCGCGAAGCGTGGCGCGACGAAGGCGCGGGCAAGGGTGAGTCCCAGCGGCCAGGCGCGGGGCTTGCCCTCGACGCGCAATTCTCCGAGCTTCAGGCCGAAGCGCTGTTCCAGTTCGCTTTCGAAGACGAGTTCGTCGCTGGCGACCAGCCGCTCGGCGTCGGCGGTGCGCTCGGTCCAGACGATGGAGGAGCGGTTGCCGGTCAACGGCAGGATGGCGAAGGGGCCAGCTGGCAGGAAATGCTCTTCGGCACGGCCATTGTGCGGGCGTTCATGAGCGATGGTGCAGACGATGCCGGACTGGCCATATTCCCATTTCACCGTCTTGATGCCGGCCATGTCGCGCAGCCGCGAATTGACGCCATCGGCGGCGACCAGCAGCTTGGCTCCCAGCGACGTGCCGTCGGCAAGATGGATGGCGATGCCGGCAACGCCGGTCTCGAATGAGCTGACGGCGACGCCTTCTATGATGTCGATACCGAGTTCACCAGCGCGGCGGCGCAGCGCGCCGTTCAGCACCTTATTGGCGACCATGTGGGCGAAGGGTTCGCCGGGCGCAACTTCGCCGTCGAAGGTCAGGTAGATCGGCCGGACGGGATCAGCAGTGCGCGAATCGGTGACGATCATGTCGGTGATCGGCTGGGCCTGCGGCAGGATTTCGTCCCAGCAACCGAGGCGGCCGAGCATGCGGCAGGCGGCGGCGGCGATTGCCGAGGCGCGGGTGTCGCGCTGCCACACGCCTTCGGGTGCGGCGTCGACCACGGCGATGGCGAGATTGGGACGCGCCTGCTTCATCGAGACGGCAGCGGCAAGACCGACATAGCCCGCGCCCGCAATCAGCACGTCGAGCGTCGGTTCCTTGCGGTGTGTGCCTGCGTTTCCAGCCATCGCTCTATCCTCCGTCACTTTCGCTTCGCCTTGACTTGGGCGAATGTTCCTGTTGGAAACCGTGCCAATTCCTTCGCTTCGAAAAGGGTTCGAAAAATGTCGGCGGCCATGCAGGAACTTCTCGCCATTCTCGACCTCGAGAAGCTCGAACACAACCTGTATCGTGGTCGCAGCCCGAAACTCGACTGGCAGCGCGTGTTCGGCGGGCAGACCATCGCGCAGGCGCTGGTCGCGGCGCAGCGCACAGTCGCGCCCGACCGTTATGTGCATTCGCTGCACGGCTATTTCATGCGTCCCGGCGATACGCAGGTTCCGATCATTTATGAAGTCGACCGCATCCGCGACGGCAAGAGTTTCACCACGCGGCGCGTCGTTGCCATCCAGCACGGCCATGCCATTTTTTCGCTGGAAGCCTCGTTCCAGCTTGACGAGCCGGGGTTGGAGCATCAGGTGCCGATGCCTCTCGGCGTGCCGGCGCCCGAGACGCTCGGCACGCAGAACGACCTGATCAAGGAATTCGGCGAGACGGTGCCGGAAGGTATTCGCCGCTATTGGGAGCGCGACAGGCCGGTGGAAATGAAGCCAGTGATGCTCAAGCACTATACCAGCCGCGAAAAGCTGGACCCGGAGCAGAACATCTGGATTCGCACCACTGGACCCGTGCCGGCAGATCGCGCCACCCAAGCCGCAGTGCTTGCCTACCTCTCGGACATGACGCTGCTCGACACCTCCACCTTCGCCCACGGACGCGCGGTCTTTGATCGCGACATCCAGGCGGCGAGCCTTGACCACGCCATGTGGTTCCACAGGCAGCATCCGCTTGACGGGTGGCTGCTCTATACGCAGGACAGCCCCTCGACGATCGGTGCTCGGGGCTTCACCCGCGGTACACTTTACGGGCAGGACGGCACGCTGATCGCCTCGGTGGCGCAGGAAGGGCTTATCCGCGTGAAGCGATAGCCTGCGGAATGTGCAAAATCTATAAATTGCCTAATTTATAGGCAATCATATAGTCGCTAAAGCGGTGACTTATACTGCGCTGCAGCAAAAACCCCTTGATTTACAACGCTTTAATGCCGGTTCTGCGAACTGGCACGGAGCTTGATTTACCCTGATCACTCTCCGGCTGCTCTCGGCAACCCGGCGAAGTCATGCAATCGCGGGTTCCCGCATAAGCAAGGGGTAAAAACCTTATGAAAATCGTGATGGCAATCATCAAGCCGTTCAAGCTCGACGAGGTGCGCGAAGCGCTCACCGCCGTCGGCATCCAGGGCCTGACCGTCACCGAAGTCAAAGGCTACGGGCGTCAGAAGGGGCATACGGAAATCTATCGCGGAGCCGAATACGCGGTCAGCTTCCTGCCGAAAGTGAAGATCGAAGTGGCCGTGGCCGCTGACATGGTCGAGAAGGCCGTCGAGGCGATTTCGAGCGCGGCAAAGACCGGGCAGATCGGCGACGGAAAGATTTTCGTCTTCGGTATCGACCAGGCGGTACGCATCCGCACCGGCGAAACCGACACCGACGCGCTTTGAGCGGGCCAATCGTATTCTCATGGAGATTTCAATGAATATTCCCACCACCTTGAAGAAGGCGGCCAAAACCGCGCTTCTGGGCTCGCTTGCCCTCGGCGCACTTGGCACGCTCGCAGCCTTCGCCCAGGAAACCGCGCCTGCTGCCGCGGACGCTGCTGCAGCCGCAGCACCCGCCGTTGCCGTGCCCGACAAGGGCGACACGACCTGGATGATGATCTCGACCATCCTCGTCCTGTTCATGGCCCTGCCGGGCCTCGCTTTGTTCTATGGCGGCCTCGTGCGCACCAAGAACATGCTTTCCGTCCTCATGCAGTGCACGATGATCGTGGCTGTCGTCATCATCATCTGGGTCGTCTACGGCTACTCCTTCGCCTTCGGTGGCGGCACCAGCCCGTATTGGGGCGGTCTCGGCAAGCTGTTCCTGTCGGGCGTCACGCCTGAGAGCACGGTAGCGACCTTCTCGGATGGCGTCGTCATCCCCGAACTGGTCTTCATCTGCTTCCAGATGACCTTCGCCTGCATCACGCCGGCCCTGATCGTCGGCGCCTTCGCCGAGCGCATCAAGTTCTCGGCCGTGATCCTGTTCGTGGCGCTGTGGGTCACCTTCGTCTACTTCCCGATCGCCCACATGGTCTGGGATTCGAGCGGCATGATCTTCAACTGGGGCGCTCTCGACTTCGCCGGCGGCACGGTCGTCCACATCAATGCCGGCATCGCCGCATTGGTCGGTGCGATCCTGGTCGGCAAGCGCAACGGCTACGGACGCGACAACATGGCTCCGCACTCGATGACGCTGACCATGGTCGGTGCCTCGATCCTGTGGGTGGGCTGGTTCGGCTTCAATGCCGGCTCCAACCTTGAAGCCACCGGCGGTGCAGCTCTTGCTATGATCAACACCTTCACCGCAACTGCCGGCGCAATCATCGCCTGGGTGGCGGTGGAATCGCTGGCCCGCAAGAAGGCCTCGATGCTCGGTGCTGCCTCCGGCATGATCGCCGGCCTGGTCGCCGTCACGCCCGCTGCCGGCATCGTCGGCCCGATCGGCGCGATCGTGCTCGGCGCCATCGCCAGCATCATCTGCTACTATTTCGTCACCGTGGTGAAGATCAAGGCCGGCTACGACGACTCGCTCGACGTGTTCGGCGTGCACGGCATCGGCGGTATCGTCGGCGCCATCGGCACCGGCATCTTCGCCTCGTCGGCGCTGGGTGGCATCGGCTATGCCGACGGCGTGACCATGGGCGCGCAGGTCTGGGTGCAGATCAAGGCGGTTCTCGTCACCATCGTCTGGTGCGGTGTCGGCTCTGCCATCCTCTACAAGATCGTCGATGTGATCGTCGGGCTGCGTCCGACCGTCGAAGCCGAATCGCAGGGCCTCGACCTCACCTCGCACGGCGAAGTGGCCTACCACTCGTAAGCTTCCAACCCGGCGACGCATGCCGTCGCCGGGTGAAAATCCCGTCGTGACCGGTTTGAAGGAGCCGTGTCACGCCTTTGAGGCCCGGTTCGTCCGGGCCTCTTTTTTTGACCGCCGGCAACATGTTCCGGTGGCTGCGGCGTGGTCTGGCGGACTGCGACCGAACTGCAACAGGGAGTGGGTTTCAGAAGCTCTCTTCACGAAAAAAATCACACCGTTATATAGACAGCTAATGAAAGCCGCCTATCTTGAGCGACTGAGGACACAAATCAGTTTGCGGCAGGCTCCATATTGTCGAAGCATTCACCGGACATGATGATGCAGGCCGATCCGGCGACGCTCAGCGCGGTCGCGCGCATCGCTGAAGCGCCCAAGGCTCCGCGGCTTCACGTCACGGCGGTCAGGGGCCAGCGGATTTGGTTCAAGCATTTCGGCGCCGAGCGGACGGCTTGGGGCAAGCGCCTGCACGCGCTGGTCTCGCCGCTGATGTATCCGCGGTTCATCAGGTCATCACTGCCGGCGAGCCCGGAAGGCAAGGCCGCGCGGGAACTGCGCAAGATCAAGGCCTTTCGCGGAGCTGGTTTTCGGGCGCCGGAAGTCTTCTATCAGCGCGGCGACGTTCTGGCCCTGTCCGACATGGGCGAGACGATGCAGGCGCAGATGATACAGCTGCGACAAGCAGGAGACATGGCAGCCCATGACAGCCTCCTGATAAGTGCAGCCAAGGCTCTGGGCGAGGTGCATGCGGCCGGCCTCTGCCACGGCCGCCCGCATCCGCGCGATTTCGTCGTCGACGATAATGGGCAGTTCGGCTTTCTAGACTTCGAGGAGGAACCGGAAGCAGTGATGCCATTGGCTGACGCGCAGGCGCGCGACGTCTGGCTGCTCTTTTTCCAGATCACTTATCGTGCCCGGCAACCCCAGACACCGACGCTGGCGCTGCAGGCCTACAAGGCTTCGGCCCCGAAGCCTACGCTGGAAGCGCTTTCGCAGCTGCTTCATTTCTTCCGGGTATTGATCCCGCTCGGCCGGGTCGCGGCGAAATTCCATCTCGGCGGCGACCTCGAGCGCTTCATGACGGCGATGGACTTTTTTCGCGACGCCGAAAAGGACGCCGCCGAGAAACGGTAGGCGAGCCTGTTTCATGTGCCGCGAAGTGCTGCATGGTTAATGCGGCCTTAACCTTCCCCCCGATAATCTGATCCTCGACTCTGCCCAAGGCGCGTTCGTGCCGAGGCAACACCATTTTTGGACGGGGAAAGAGGCATGCGTTCAGCCACACAACTCGCGCTGACCGATTCGGGACACGGCCTGCAGGCGTTTGCACGCAGGCAGGTGGGGCGGATTACCGGCCTTGCGTGTTTCGCGACGGTTGCCTTCGCGCTGGCCAGCCTTGGCACCTGGAACGTCGCCGACCCGAGCTTCAGCCATGCCACCGACAACCCGATCACCAACGCGATGGGCTATCCGGGCGCGGTGTTTTCCGATCTCGCCATGCAGTTCTACGGGTTGTCTTCCGTGGCTGCTCTCGTTCCTGCCGTGATCTGGGGCTTTTTCCTGGCGACCGCGCGTGGTGTCGACCGCATGCCGCGCCGGGCGCTGGCCTGGTTCGGCGCTTCGCTTTTATTTGCGGCCATTGCCGGCTGCACCACGCCACCCGCAACCTGGCCGCTGCCGACCGGGCTTGGCGGCGTCTTCGGCGACATGGTGCTGAAGGTTCCGGGCATGGCCACCGGTGGCTATCCGACCGGCTGGGTGGCAAGCCTGATCGCCGTGGTTCTGGCAGGGCCGGCGCTCTGGCTATTCGCTTTCGGTGCAGGGCTGATTTCGCGTCCCAACGGCTTTGCCGTCGTCGATCCCGACGAAAAGGACATGCGCGAGCAGGACCTGTCGTCCTCCTTCGACGATGACGACGAGGATGAAGGCATATTGGCGCTGGGCGCGATCACCCATTGGTGGCTGTCGTTCCGTGCCTTCCTGCGCCGCCGGGCTGCGCGCCGGAAGGAGCATGACGAATATCGCGACGTCGAGGTGCGCCCCGAAAGCGCATGGCGCCGTGCGGCCGAGCGCGTCGAATTTGCCGAGCAGGCCGAGGCGAAGGTCAGCGCCAAGGGCAGGGCGCGCGTCGAGCCGGAATTCTTCGCCGCCATGGTGTCCGACGGCCGCGTTCCCCACCACGAACTCGACGACGATATCGACGCGGAAGACGATCTCGACTTCATGCCGGGCGAGGCGGCGGAGCCGCGTTCGCCTGCAGCCCAGGTCCAGAATTTCAGGACGCCTGCAGCAGCATCCGCCCGCGTGGAGGCGCCCGCGCCGCGCCCAGTTCCCGGTGCGCGGGTCCAGCGCGAAGCCCAAACGTCGCTGATCGGTTCGAACAGCTTCGAAATGCCGTCGCTGCACTTCCTGACCGAGCCGAAGAATGTCGTGCGCGACGCCAGCCTGTCGAAGGACGCGCTGGAGCAGAATGCGCGCCTGCTCGAAGGCGTGCTGGAAGACTTCGGCGTCAAGGGCGAGATCATCCATGTCAGGCCCGGCCCGGTCGTCACGCTCTATGAACTGGAGCCGGCCCCTGGCATCAAGTCGTCTCGCGTCATCGGCCTTGCCGACGACATCGCACGCTCGATGAGCGCGATTGCCGCCCGCGTCGCCGTCGTTCCCGGCCGCAACGCCATCGGCATCGAACTGCCCAACGCCAAGCGCGAGACCGTTTATCTGCGCGAGATCATGGCGAGCCGCGATTTCGAGACGACCAAGGCCAAGCTGGCACTGGCGCTCGGCAAGACGATCAATGGCGAGGCCGTCATCGTCGACATCGCCAAGATGCCGCACGTTCTCGTTGCCGGCACCACCGGCTCGGGCAAGTCTGTCGCCATCAACACCATGATCCTGTCGCTGCTCTACCGCATGACGCCGCAGGAATGCCGCCTGATCATGATCGACCCGAAGATGCTCGAACTGTCGGTCTATGACGGCATCCCGCATCTGCTGACGCCCGTCGTGACCGACCCGAAGAAGGCGGTCGTGGCGCTGAAATGGACGGTGCGGGAGATGGAGGACCGCTACCGCAAGATGTCCAAGGTCGGCGTGCGCAACATCGACGGTTTCAATGCGCGCGTCGCGCAGGCGGAGAAGAAGGGCGAGCGCATTTCACGTACGGTGCAGACCGGCTTCGACCGCCAGACCGGCGAGGCGATCTACGAGACCGAAAACCTCGACCTCGAGCCGCTGCCCTACATCGTCGTCATCATCGACGAAATGGCCGACCTGATGATGGTCGCCGGCAAGGACATCGAAGGCGCGGTGCAGCGTCTGGCGCAGATGGCGCGTGCCGCCGGCATCCATGTCATCATGGCAACGCAGCGTCCGTCGGTCGACGTCATCACCGGAACGATCAAGGCCAATTTCCCGACCCGCATCTCCTTCCAGGTGACGTCGAAGATCGACAGCCGCACCATCCTGGGCGAGCAGGGCGCCGAGCAGCTGCTCGGCATGGGCGACATGCTCTATATGGCCGGCGGCGGGCGCATCCAGCGCGTGCACGGACCGTTCGTCTCCGACGACGAGGTCGAGAAGATCGTCGGCCATCTCAAGCTGCAGGGCGTGCCCGAATATCTCGATGCCATCACCGAGGATGACGGCGAGGACGACGATGACGCACCGTCCGGCAAGGGCGGCGGTGGCGGCGGCAATTTCGAGGATTCCGACGATCCTTACGATCAGGCGGTCGCGGTGGTCCTGCGCGATGGCAAGGCCTCGACCAGCTACATCCAGCGCCGCCTCGGTATCGGTTACAACCGAGCCGCCTCGATCATCGAGAAAATGGAGCAGGAAGGCATCGTTGGCCCCGCCAACCACGCCGGAAAGCGCGAAATTCTGGTGCCGACGGAGGATGATAAGTTTTAGACGGTGTGAGTTTAAAATGACGCAGGCGTGATGGTTTGCCTCTTGCCGCCGACAAACTTCAGCCCAAGTAGAAGCCTATAGATCAAAGCTCATTTGACGCATTCGAGAGTGATGACCCGCATGAACAAAAACGCTTCGACCCTGACCCCGCGACTGCAGATGGCCCGCCGCGGCTTCCTTGGGCTGGCGGTTGCGGCTTTCGGCGTGGTTGGGCTGCAGGCGATGCCGGGTTTCGACATGATCGCGGCGGCGCAGGCCGCCCCGACGGATGCCGCGCAGAAGATCGCCGATCATTTCGCCAGCGTTCGCACCATGACCGGCGAGTTCGTGCAGTTCGGCCCGCGCGGCGAGCAGACCGGCGGCAAGTTCTTCATCGAGCGTCCGGGCAAGATCCGCTTCGACTATGACGGCGCGTCGCGCTTCCAGGTGGTCTCGGACGGCCAGTCGGTCGTGCTCGACAACAGGAAGATGAACACGGTCGATCTCTACCCGCTGTCGAAGACGCCGCTGAAGCTTTTGCTCGATGAGCGCATCGATCTCTCCGGCAACAAGGTCCGGAGCGTCAAGGAAGAGGACGACCTCACCACGATCCAGCTTGCCGACAAATCGGTGTTCGGCAACTCGACCATCACCATGATGTTCGATCCGAAATCCTACGAGCTGCGCCAATGGACGATCAAGGACGCGCAGGGCAAGGACACGACGGTGATGATCTTCAACGTCAAGCAGGGCGTGAAGTTCGATCAGGACCTGTTCAAGATCGACTACAAGCGCAATCTCGACGTCAACAAGAAGAAAAACAACCGTTAGGCCAGGCGCTGCCTGCGCTTTAACTGTGGACAGGGTTCGCAGCCGGGGTCGAGGCTGCGCTCGACCTTGTAATTGATGCCTTGCGCTGCCACTTTCCGGCCTTCTTTTTCGCAAGTGCCGGATTTCCCCAATGCCTTTCTCGATTGCCACCTGGAACATCAATTCCGTGCGGCTGCGCATGCCGCTGGTGGAGCGCCTCCTCCTTGAAAACGCACCCGACGTGCTGTGCCTGCAGGAGACGAAATGCCCGGACGACCAGTTTCCGTCTGCGGCCTTCCGCAAGCTCGGCTACGAGCATATCGCGATCAGCGGCCAGAAGGGCTATCACGGCGTCGCGACGGTGGCGCGGCGGCCGCTCGAAATCGTCGAGAAGCGCGAGTTCTGCCAGAAGGGCGATTGCCGGCATCTTTCGGTGCGGGTGAATGCCGGCGGCAAGCAGCTTCTCGTGCACAATTTCTACGTTCCGGCTGGCGGCGACGAGCCGGACCCGGAGATCAACCCGAAATTCCGCCACAAGCTCGATTTCGTCGCCGAGATGAATGCCATCCGCGCCGACCATGACGACAATTCGGGGTCGGTGCTGGTCGGCGATCTCAACATAGCGCCGCTGGAGCACGATGTCTGGTCGCACAAGCAGCTGCTGAAAGTGGTCAGCCACACGCCGATCGAGACGGAGAATTTCGAGGCGATGCGCAAGGCCGGCGACTGGGTCGACCTGATGCGGCTAAACGTGCCCGACGAGCAGAAGATCTACACCTGGTGGAGCTACCGCGCCCAGGATTGGGAAACCTCCGACCGCGGCCGGCGTCTCGACCATGTCTGGTCTTCGTCCAATCTGGTTCCGAGCTTCGGCGGCTACGAAATCCTGCGCGCTGCGCGCGGCTGGGACAGGCCGTCGGACCATGTGCCGGTGATTGCGCGTTTCGATCTCGACTAGAGATAACCCGCTCTCGCGTTTTCGCCCTACGGTAGCAGCCGGGGCGCGACTTCCTCGATGCGGCGGATGAGCGCCTGAAGCTCTTCGACGATGCGCTGGTGAAGTGCTATGGCGAGGTCGGGATATTCCCCGAGGATGCGGTGGAACATTTTCCGATTCAGCCGCAGCACTTCCGAATCGGTGGCGGCGGCTGCACTGGTCAGGCGCCTGGTGTCGGCGATCAGCGCCAGCTCGCCAAGTATGGAGCCCGGCTTGACGACCGCGATCGGCGTGCGCTTGGGGTCGTCTTCGCGAAACAGGACGATGCTGCCCTTGACGACGATATAGGCCGAATCGGCCTCGTCCTCCTCCAGAAACAGCTTGCGCTCCGCCGGCAGCCGCATCGGTTCTGCCCCGAAGGCGAGCAGGCGCAGCTGTTCCTGGCTGAAGCCCTCGAAAAGCCCCACGCCGGACAGAATGCGGATGTCATCATCCAGCGCCATTGCGTCCCCGAATTCCTGGCCTGGTCAGTCCTCCCGTTCGTGCGGCCCCCCGACCGCAAACCGGTCAGGGAACCAGCTTGTATCCGCCGCTTTCTGTCACAAGAATTTCAGCATTGGAAGGATCGCGCTCTATCTTCTGGCGCAGGCGATAGACATGGGTTTCCAGCGTGTGCGTGGTGACACCCGAATTATAGCCCCAGACCTCCTCCAGGAGGACGTCGCGGGTAACGACTTTCTGGTCTGCACGATAGAGATATTTGATGATGGACGCCTCCTTTTCGGTCAGGCGCACCTTGGCGCCGCGCTGGTCGAGAAGCAGTTTCTGGCTGGGTTTGAACGTATAGGGACCAATCGAAAAGGTTGCGTCCTCACTTTGCTCATGCTGGCGCAGCTGCGCGCGGATGCGGGCGAGCAGGACGGCGAAGCGGAACGGCTTCGTCACATAGTCGTTGGCGCCGGCTTCCAGCCCGAGGATGGTGTCGGAATCGGTGTCATGCCCGGTCAGCATGATGATCGGCGCCTTGTAGCCGCCCTTGCGCAGCAGCTTGACGGCTTCGCGGCCGTCCATGTCCGGCAGGCCGACATCCATGATCAGGAGATCGATCAGGCCGCCGCGTGCAACCGATACGCCCTTGGCGGCAGTGGCTTCCTGCAACACGTCGAATTCCTCGTAGAGCGAAAGTTGCTCGACAAGGGTCGTGCGCAGGTCTTCGTCATCGTCGACAATCAGGATGGTGCGGGAGGTCATGGATCAATCCGTTGTTTTGAAATGTATAATTCTGTTGACCAGTGATCGTTTATGCGGAACCTGATCTTCAGAACAGGCCAGTCACGGTGATTTGCTTCCGTATGCAATCATACTCCAAAAAACGTGAGCGCAATGGGGCAGGTGCAAAAAACCGACATGGGATCAAAACCTTGGTGGTTCGCGCACGCCCCGGGCACCCTTCGCAAGGGTTGCTGAATGCCGGCGGCACGGTGTTTTCCTGTGCGCTGGGGCGCGGCGGCATAACCGCCAACAAGCGCGAGGGCGATGGCGGCACGCCGCTGGCGGCGATGCGCATTCTTTCAGGTTATTTCCGGCAGGATCATTTTTTCGGGCGGCATACACGGCTGAAGATGACGCCGATCGATTCAGCACTTGGCTGGTGCGAGGTGCCGCAGGACCGCAACTACAATCGGCCCGTCAGGCTGCCTTACGCGGCGAGCCACGAGCATATGCTGCGCGACGACAGGCTCTACGATGCCTGCCTGGTGCTCGACTGGAATATTTCGCCGCGCCTGCGCGGGCGCGGCAGCGCCATATTTTTCCATCTGGCGCGGCCCGGTTTCACGCCGACGCAAGGCTGCGTGGCGGTGACGGCCAAGGTGATGGCGCGGCTGCTGCCGCTTCTGTCGGATCGGACCGTGCTGAAGGTGGTGCGCTAGCCGCGCGAACGGAACTCGTCGACCGGCAGCTTGCTCATCGCGCGATCGACTGCGGCAGCAATGTCGTGCCTGTCGACGCCGATATCGTGCAAATAGCGCTCCGGGAGCGTCTTCAGCTCGTCGGCTGCCTTGAACCTTGTCAACCAGTTGCGAAGTGTCGCGCGGATGCGAAGGCTCAGCAAAGGAGCCGGCCGTGCCGAAGCGGTGAAGCCCAAATCGTCTGTGTAGTAGGCCATGATCGTCTTCTTTCAAGAAGGATTTTAAACGCTTGTCTGATGTTCATAGTATTGGATTGAAGCTGCTGCGAAAAACGAGTAGTTTTCACCGTATCTGATAATTCAGTTTGAAGATCGATCATGTCTGGCCATCTCCCGGGAATTCGCGCGCTGAAGACGCTGGAGGCGGCCGGCCGGCATCTCAATTTCAGCCGGGCTGCTGCCGAGCTGGGCCTGACGCCGGCTGCGGTCAGCCACCAGATCAAGGAATTCGAAGAACAGCTGGGAATCAGCCTGTTCCTGCGCACAAGCCGGATGATGGAGCTGACGCAGGCCGGCGAGATCCTCCACGCAGCCGTCACCGAAGCGCTCACTGGCCTGACGCGCGCGGCGGTGCGCGTGCAGAAGATACGGTCCAACATGCGGCTGCGGGTCAGCGCATCGACGTCGATCGCCGCCAAATGGCTGGTGCCGCGCCTGGAAAAGTTCATGCAGCAATGGCCCGATGTCGACATAAGGCTCGACGTTTCGACCAGCCTGCGCGATTTCACCCGCGACGACATCGACGTCGCCTTTCGCTGGGGGCGCGGCCAGTATCCCGGCGCGCGGGCCGATCGGATGTTCGAGCACTCGATTATCCCGGTCTGCAGCCCGGCCCTGCTTGAAGCCAAGGGGCCTCTGACGGAGCCGCGCGACCTGCTGAAATGCCGGCTGATCCACGTTTCGTGGAGCGGTCTCGGCGTAACCTGGCCAGACTGGCGCATGTGGATGCTGGCTGCCGGCATCGGGGATTTCGATGACAGCCCTGGCCTGCATTTCGCCGAGACCGGGCCGGCGATACAGGCGGCAATCGACGGTCACGGCATTGCGCTCGGCGATGCCTGGATGGTAGCCGACGATCTCGCCGCTGGCCGGCTGGTAAAACCCTTCGCGCTGTCGATCGACGGTCCGCCGCAGTTTGCCTACTATATCGTCACGCCCCTCGAAGCGGCGGACGACCCGCTGATCAGGACTTTTCGCGAATGGGTTCTGGAGCAGGCAGCCGACACGCCACGCATGCCGGAGGCTGCACGCCCCACCAGCCTATGATCGCGCCCGCTCTTCCAGTGCGCGCAAACGCCGTCAAGCGTAGCGCCAGACCGTCGTGCGCTTGACCTCGGCGTCCTCCAGAGCGCGGGTGACCGGCACCTGATAGACGGCCAGCGCCTGCATCCGCTCCTTCGGCAGATAGGCACGGCCGGGATCGCCGATGAGGATTTCGGTGCCGCGCCGGCTGAGTTCGGAAAACCATGGGATCAGCCGGTCGGCGAAGGGCTTTTCGTAGAAGACGTCGCCGGCGAGGATGACGTCCCAGCCTTCATCTGCACCCACGAGATCGGCGCCGGAAAACACGGCGGAAACACCATTGGCCTGCGTGTTGAGCGCGATCGCCGCTTCGCAGAAAGGGTCTATGTCGGCGGCAGTCACTTCGCCAGCGCCGGCTTTCATGGCCGCGATTGCGACGAGACCGGAGCCGGAGGCGAAATCGAGCACGCGCTTGCCGCACACCGTCTCGGGGTGGTCGAGAATGTAACGCGCCAGCCCCTGCCCGCCGGCCCAGGCAAAGGCCCAGAAGGGCGGCGGCAGGCCGATCTCGGCAAGCTCTTCTTCCGTCTTCTTCCAGAGGTCATGCGCCTCGTCGGCGAGATGAAGCAGAACCTCCGGCACATGCGGCGGGGTCATCAGCGCCGTGTTGGCGCGGATGAAGCTTTCGGCCTCCGCTGGCGTCACGGTGCGGGGTCGAGGCCGCCCATGCGGCAGACTTCGCGCCATTCGTCCGATGTCACCGGCTGCACCGACAGGCGCATGGAGGTGACGAGCGCCATTTTGGCGAGCTTCGGATTGGCCTTCACGTCGACCAGCGTCACCGGCTTGGGCACGTCGCGCACGGCGCGGATATCGACGCATTCCCAGCGCGGGTCTTCGGTCGTGGTATCGTGATGGGCAAGCGCGCAGACCTCGGCGATGCCGACAACTTCCAGCCCCTCATTGGAGTGGTAGAAGAAGCCGAGATCGCCGATCTGCATGGCGCGCATGTTGTTGCGCGCCAGATAATTGCGCACGCCGTCCCACTGCGTGCCTTCCTTGCCCTTCGCCTTCAGCATGTCGAAGGAGAATTTGAACGGCTCGGATTTGAACAGCCAGTAGTTCATCTTTTTGCTCCCTGTCGTGCCTTCGGCCGCCTCTTGTGGTTCAGGCGCTCGCCGGGTTGTTGAAGACCCAGTTCCAGGGTTGCACCTCGACGCTTTCGAACAGGCCCGCCTTGGCGAAGGGGTCGTTGCCCGAAATCTCCGTTGCCGCTGCCTTGTCGGCAGCTTCGACGACGACGAGGCTGCCGCAGGGCTTGCCGTCATCGTCGAGAAACGGGCCGGCGAATTTCAGCGTGCCGGCGTCGTTGAGGCCGTTGAGGAAGGTGACGTGTTCCGGGCGCGTGTCGAGGCGCAGTTGCAGATGACCCGGCTTGTCCTTGCAGATGAACGCAAACAGCATGTTTTCAGCTCCTGTTTCTATTCGGCTTCGTGGCGAAGCGGGCGCGACATCAGCGCCGAGACCGCTTCCTGGATGGTGATGGCGCCGGCAAGGATGCCGGCGACGGCGGTGATGATCGGCGCGTCGACGCCGCGCTCTTTGGCGATGCGGGCGGCAATGCCGGCGGTGGCGACGCCTTCGGCCAGCGGGCGGCCTGCGAGCGGTTCGCCGCGTCCCAGCGCCAGCCCGTAGGTGAAATTGCGTGACTGCGCCGACGAACATGTCAGCAGCAGGTCGCCGAGGCCAGAAAGGCCCATCAGCGTTTCAGGCTCGGCGCCGAAGGCAGCGCCGATGCGGCGCAGTTCGACGAAGCCGCGCGTGACCATCGCGGCTTGCGCGCTGGCGCCAAGGCCGGCGCCGGTGACGGCGCCTGCTGCGATGGCAAAGACATTCTTCAGCGCGCCGCCGATTTCGACGCCGACAAGATCGCCGGTCGAATAGCAGCGGAAGCCGGCGGTGGAAAAGCGCAATGCGAGCGCTGCGGCGCGCGCCTCGTCCTGCGCGCCCACCACGACGGCCGTCGGCAAGCTTCTCGCCACATCCGAGGCGAAGCTAGGGCCGGACAGAGCCGCGACGGGGTTTTGCGGCAGGATTTCGCCAGCGATCTGCGACAGAAGCGTGCCGGTGGTGCTTTCGATGCCCTTGGCGCAGAGAACCAGCGGCACATGTGCCGGAATTTTTCCCTTCACCTCGCCGAGCACCGCGCGCAACACCTGCGCCGGGGTGACGACGAGCACGCAGTCCACGCCCTCCAGTGCCGCATTGAGGTCGGTGGTTGCTTCAAGTGCCGGGTCGAGGCGGATGCCGGGGAGATAGCGCGGATTCTCGCCCTGGCCGATCGCCGTCACCATGGCTTCGTCACGCGCCCACAGCCGCACTGCATTGCCCGCGCGGGCCATGGTCAGCGCAAGGGCCGTGCCCCAGGCGCCGCCGCCCAGCACGGTGATGCGATAGTTGCTCATGCCTTGGCTCCCCGCCGGCCCGAGCCGATCATGGGCGCGGAAATGCTGTCGAGCGGCCAGCGCGAGCGCGGCACGAAATCCATCGCGTCGGGCTCGACCAGCCCGGCGCGGATGCGCTCGATGCCGGCCCAGGCGATCATCGCGGCATTGTCGGTGCACAGCACATGCGGCGGCGCGATGAAGCTGAAGCCGTGACCGGCGCATAATGTCTCAAGCGTCGAGCGAATCTGGCGATTGGCCGCGACGCCACCGGCAACGACCAGCGCCGGCGTCTTCACATCGGGATATTCCTCGCGGAAGCGGGCGAGGCTGCGGTCGACGCGGTCGCCGAGCGCGTCCGACACGGCCAACTGGAACGAGGCGCAGATATCAGCGACATCCTGCTCGCTGAGCGGGGCGATGGCCGTTGCCGCCTGCCGCACGGCGGTCTTGAGGCCGGAGAAGGAGAAATCCGGGCGGGCCTCACCCTTCATCGGGCGGGGGAAAGCAAAGCGTTTTGCGTTGCCGCTCGCTGCTGCCTTCTCGACATTCGGGCCGCCGGGATAGGGCAGGCCGAGCATCTTGGCCGTCTTGTCGAAGGCTTCGCCGAGTGCGTCGTCTATTGTGGTCGCCCAACGCTGGTAGTCACCGACGCCTCGCACCAGCACGATCTGCGTATGACCGCCGGAAACGAGCAGCAGCAGGTAGGGAAAGGCCAGCCCGTCGGTGAGCCGCGCCGTCAGCGCATGGCCTTCGAGATGGTTGACCGCGATCAGCGGCTTGCCGGTGGCGGCAGCGATCGCCTTGGCCGTCATCAGGCCGACGATTAGCCCGCCGACGAGGCCGGGTCCGGCGGTGGCGGCGATGGCGTCGATCTCGGAAAGCGTCACATCCGAATCGGCAAGGGCTGCCTCGATGATGCCGTCCAGCGCCTCGACATGGGCGCGCGCGGCGATCTCCGGTACGACGCCGCCGAAGGCTGCGTGCTCCTCGATCTGGCTCAGCACGACATTCGACAGGATCTCAGGTGCAGCACCCTCGCGCAGGCCGACCACGCTGGCCGCTGTCTCATCGCAGCTCGTTTCGATGCCGAGCACGCGGATCATGGCGTCATTTCGTTGCATTGCCCGACCGTGATTTCCCCGATAGGAGATGCGGGGCGAAAACCCCATTCGCCGGGTGGGTATCACGGACCGAGCGTCATGCAAACTAGAGCGTTGAAAATCGGAACTCGCGGCAGTCCGCTGGCGCTGGCGCAAGCCGTGGAAACGCGCGCGCGGCTGGTTGCGGCGCACAGCCTTCCCGAAGACGCCTTCGAGATCGTGCCGCTTTCGACCAGCGGCGACCGCATCCAGGACCGGCCGCTTTCGGAAGTGGGCGGCAAGGGGCTTTTCACCAAGGAACTCGAGGATGCGCTGTATGACGGGCGCATCGACATCGCCGTGCATTCCTCGAAAGACATGGCGACCGTGCTGCCGGAAGGGCTCGAGGTCTCCACCTTCCTGCCGCGCGAAGACCCGCGCGACGCCTTCATCGGCAAGCTGGCGCCGTCGATTGCAGAGTTGCCGCACGGCGCGACCGTCGGCTCGTCATCGCTGCGGCGGCAGGCGCTGATCCGGCGCATGCGGCCCGACCTGAAGGTGGTGATGTTTCGCGGCAATGTGCAGACGCGGCTGCGCAAGCTGGAAGAAGGCATTGCAGCCGGCACCATCCTCGCCAATGCCGGGCTGCGTCGTCTCGGGCTGGAAAGCGTCATCACCGATCTGATGCCGCTCGAAAAATTTCCGCCGGCTCCCGGCCAAGGTGCGATCGGCATCGAGCACCGCTCCAGCGATAGCGAGGTGCGCGATCTGCTCGCCGCCATTCACGATGCGCCGACGGGTCATGCGCTGGCCTGCGAGCGGGCCTATCTCGCCGCGCTTGACGGCTCGTGCCGCACGCCGATTGCCGGTCATGCCGTGATCGAGGGCGATCATCTGTCGTTCAGCGGCGTCATCCTTTCGCCGGATGGAACCGAGGCGCATGAGGTGCGGGGCGAGGGCAAGGCGACCGATGCGGCGCAAATCGGCCGCGCGGCGGGCGAAGACGTTCGTGCACGCGCCGGAACGCGCTTTTTCGAGGGCTGGAGCTGAATGCGGCCCCGCGTGCTGGTGACACGGCCGGAACCCGGCGCGTCGGCCACCGCACGCCGGCTTGAAGAAGTGGGGTTTTCGCCTGTTATTATGCCGCTATCGGAAACGCTGGCGCTGCCGGTCGATGTGTCTGCGATCCCGCACGACATGGATGCAGTTGTCGTCACCAGCGCCAACGCGATACGCCATGCTTCAGACGATCTGATTGCATCTCTGGCAGGCCGGCGCTTGTTCGCGGTTGGCAGGAAAACGGCGAAGGCCGCGCGGGAAGCCGGTTTTGCCAGTGTCATTGAAGGTTCCGGCGACGCGGTGGGCCTTGCGGACAAGATCGTGGCCGAACTGCCGGCGGGTTCCAGAATCCTGTATTTGACCGGGCGAGTCCGGCTCGACCATTTCGAACGCAGCGTCGCCGAATCGGGATTGCGCATTTTTGTGACGGAGACCTACGACACACGCAGGATCGACTATCCGGAGGAAGCCGTCGCCTCGTTGCTGGCGGGGGTCAAATCGACGCGGTTCTGCTCTATTCGGCCAAGGCCGCGGAAGCGTTGTCCAGCCTCGCCGGGCAACCCGGGATGCATTCCCTTTTCGCGACAGCGCGCTATTTTTGTCTGTCCGACCGTGTTGCAGCTTCCCTGAACGCGGCGGAAAAGGACCGGATTTCGATAGCGGCCGAGCCGACAGAGGATGCATTGTTGTCGCTGCTGAAGGCCGACCGCTGAACGCGCCATCACCCGGCCCCTTTTCACGTCATGCTGGTGTGGTACTGATCTTTTTGCTGGTTCCTGCGTTGCGGGATTATTGAAAACGACATTCATTGCGGAGTTCTCACATGGTCAAGACGCCGAAGACCCGGCATTCGAAGACGCATCGGGAACCGGTGACGATCGAGCTGGAGCCGGGCGCCGTTTCGCGCATCAAGGAGGCGGAAGCGCAGGCAGCCGCAGCTCAGGAGACCAGCGCAGCACAGGCCGAAACGCCGAAAGCGGAAGCAACTCAATCCGGCGGGCAGAATTTCACCATGGTCGACACGACTGCCGAGGCCCCGGCCAGTTCCGCATTGGGACCCGAGCAGGATCAGGCCGAGGCCAAGCCGGCGCGCGAGGGCTTCGATTATGATTTTTCGGCGCAGGAGCCGAAGTCGGACGAGGCCGGCAAGAGCGACGTGAAGGAAGAGACTTCGCGGCCTGCGCAGCCGGAAAAACCGGTCTACACCCAGCCTGAGCAGCGCCGCAGCGGGTTTCCGCCGCTGGCCGCCGGCATCGTCGGCGGGTTGATCGCGCTGGCGGGTGCCGGCGCGCTGCAATATGCCGGGCTGCTGCCCTCGCCCGGCTCCGATGGTTCTGCGGTGGGCTCGCTGCAATCCGAGATAACGCAGGTTCGCCAGGAGATCGCCTCGCTGAAGGACAATGCCGGCGGGCCGGATGTCGAACTAACCGGCCGCGTCGATGCGCTGACCCAATCGGTCAATCAGGCCAAGACCGATCTTGCCAATCTGCAGCAGGCCGCACCCGCGACCGGCGGGGACGATAGCGCCGTTCAGGCGCTCGATGGCCGGATCAAGGAACTTGAGACGTCGATCGCTTCGCTGCGCGAGCAGGGAAGTGGACAGGCGGCGGCAAGCGACCTGACGGCCATAGGCGAGCGCGTGAGCGGCGTCGAGACGCTGGCCAGGACCGCCAGCGAGGCGGTGACGGCAAGCGATGGCCGGCTCTCTGCGGTGGAGCAGAAGGTGACGGACCTTTCCGGCAAGGTCGAGGCGCAGGCGGGACAGCCGAAGGTGGCGCTGGCGATCGCGGCGACCGCGTTGAAGGCGGCGCTTGATCGTGGCGCGCCGTTCCAGGCCGAGCTCGAGACGTTCGCCGCGATCTCGCCCGATGCGCCGGAAGTCGCAGGCCTGCGTCCGTTTGCCGAAAAGGGCGTGCCGTCGACTGCCGAAATCACCGGTGAGACCGAGGCTGCCGTGAAGGCGATGCTCGCCGTCGCCAAGCCGGTCGACGAGCAGGCGAGTTTCGTCAGCCGTTTGATGAGCAGCGCGGAAGCCCTGGTTTCGGTGCGGCCGGTCGGCCCGGTCGAAGGCACGGGCGTTCCGGAAACGGTGGCGCGCATGGAATTCGCGCTGAAGTCCGGCGAACTGGACAAGGCGCTTGCCGAGTATGACACTTTGCCGGAAGCCGCCAAGGCGGCTGGCAGCGCGTTTGCCGAAAAGCTGAGGGCGCGGGTGGAAGCACAGAAACTGGTCGATCAGGCGGTTGCCGGCGCGATGAAGGCGTGAGGACAGGAACAGACCGATGATCCGTATCCTCTTTTTCCTCGTTGTCGTTTTCGCGCTGGGCCTGGGCTTTGCCTGGCTCGCCGACCGCCCCGGCGACATGATCGTCACCTTCAACGGCTACCAGTATGGCGTGAGCCTGATGGTGGCGGCTGTCGCGGTGACGGCGATCGTCGCGGCGGTGATGATCCTGTGGTGGCTGACCAAGTCGATCTGGAACAGCCCCTATACGATCGCACGCTATTTTCGCGTGCGCCGCCGGGATCGCGGTTACCAGGCGCTGTCGACCGGCATGATCGCGGCGGGTGCCGGCGACGGCGCGCTGGCGCGCAAGATGAACAAGCAGGCAGCCAAGCTGATCCGCTCCGACCAGGAGCCGTTGATCCATCTGCTGGACGCGCAGACCTCGCTGCTCGAGGGCGATCATGAGGCAGCGCGCGGCAAGTTCGAGGCGATGCTCGACGATCCCGAGATGCGGTTGCTCGGCCTGCGCGGGCTCTATCTCGAGGCCGAGCGCCTCGGCGACAAGGCGGTGGCGCGGCACTATGCCGGACGGGCTGCCGACATCGCGCCGCAGCTCACCTGGGCGGCGGATTCGACCATCGAGGAGAAGGTCGAGCGCGGCGACTGGGACGATGCCCTGAAGCTTGTCGATGCGCAGAAGTCGACGCGGCGGGTCGAGCCGGCGGATGCCAATCGCCGTCGCTCCGTTCTTCTGACGGCCAAGGCGATGTCGATCCTCGACACGGACCTAGCCGGTGCAAAGGCTGCGGCAATCGAGGCCAACCGCCTGCGGCCCGATTTCGCGCCGGCAGCGCTCGTTGCAGCCAAGGTGCTGTTCCGGCAGGACGACATCCGCAAGGGTTCGAAGATGCTGGAAACCGCCTGGAAGGCTGAGCCGCATCCGGAAATCGCCGAGCTTTACGTTCATGCCCGTCCGGGCGATGCGGTGCTCGACCGGCTGACGCGGGCGAAGAAACTGCAATCGCTGAAGCAGAACCATCCTGAATCATCGCTCGCCGTGGCGCGTGCGGCCCTCGATGCCGGCGAATACAGGCTGGCGCGCGAGGAAGCGGAAGCTGCGATCCGCATGCAGCCGCGCGAGGGCGCTTATCTGGTGCTTGCCGATATCGAGGAAGCCGAGACAGGCGACCAGGGCAAGGTGCGTCAGCTTCTGTCGAAAGCGGTGCGCGCGCCGCGCGATCCTGCCTGGGTGGCGGACGGTTTTGTCTCGGAGCATTGGGCGCCGGCCTCGCCGGTCACCGGCAGGCTAGACGCTTTCGAATGGCGCGTGCCGATGGAACGGCTTGGCCAGATGATCGAGCAGGATGAGCCGTCTTCGGCGCGGCCGTCGATCGCCGCCCCCGAAATGCCGGTCTCTGACCTGGTGGAAGACGAAGATGTCGTCGATGTAGTGCCGGAGCCGGTGGAACGCGCGGATGTCTCCGCGAGCAGTGCTCCGGTGGATACAAAGCCGAAAGCTGAGAAAAAGGCCAAACCGGCTGTGGTGCATGACGAGAAGAGCGCCGCAGCTGATTTGGACAAGGTGCCTTCCGCTGCCATAATTGCGCCTGACGTCGACGTCGTGCCGGAGCCAGACGAAGAGCAACTGCCGCGCTTGCCGGACGATCCCGGTGTCGAGCCGGACGAGACCGCGGAACAAACCCAGCGCCGTTTCCGTTTATTCTGAGTGTGACGCGGTTCACGCCATTACGGCTTGAATCGCGGTACATATCGAGCGGCTCCGCCCAAAACGGCTGTGCCAACAAGTTTTACGGAAAGTTGTCCCTGCCGTGAGTGGACATTCGCGGCGGAGGAAGGATAGCTTTCTCCCATGGCCAAGGACAGCAGCATGTTCGAGCGCGTATTGTCGTTTCTGAAGGATTTGCCGGGCGGCTTGCCTGGTGCCGATGCTGCACGCGAGGACGATCCGCGCGTGGCTGCCGCAGCCCTTCTCTATCACGCCATGGATGCCGACGGCGTTCGCCAGGACGTGGAATGGGAGCGGCTGAAGCAGCTTCTTTCCGAAGCCTATGGCGTGACCGGTAGCGAGCTTGCCGCCCTTGTTGCTGCCGGCGAAAAGGCCGACAACGAGGCAGTCGACCTCTATGCTTTCACCAGTGTGCTCAAGCGCCATCTCGATGAGCCGGCAAGGATCGATTTCATCCGGCTGATGTGGGAAATCGTCTATGCCGACGGTGAGCTTCACGAACTGGAAGACAACACGCTCTGGCGCGTCGCCGAACTGATTGGTGTCGACCGGCGTGACCGCATCGCCATGCGGCAGGCGGTTGCCCGCGGCATGCCGGATGCGAAGGGTGGTTCTTCGGATGAATAGAGGGTTTTGATCGGATTCATGCCGCCACGCCAACGGCCCAAGATACTCGTCGTCCTGCATCAGGAAAGTTCCAGCGCTGGACGTGTCGGTCATGTTCTTCTGGAAAACGGTTTCGACCTCGACATAAGGCGGCCGCCGCTTGGCGATGCCCTGCCTGAGACGCTTTCGCATCATGCGGGTGCCGTGGTTTTCGGCGGACCGATGAGCGCCAATGACGAGGATGATTTCGTCAAGCGCGAGACCGACTGGCTTTCTGTTCCCCTGAAGGAAAACCGTCCCTTTCTCGGCATCTGCCTCGGCGCGCAGATGTTGGTCAATCATCTCGGCGGCAAGGTCGAGGGCCATGGCGAGGGACTGGTGGAGATCGGCTGGTATCCGCTGAAGGCGACTGAGGCCGGCAAGAGCCTGATGCACTGGCCGGAAATGGTCTACCAGTTCCACCGCGAGGGTTTTTCGCTCCCGTCAGGCGCGACCTTGCTGGCGACAGCCGAGACTTATCCGAATCAGGCCTTCCGCTATGGCGAGAACGCCTGGGGCATCCAGTTCCATGCCGAACTGACCCGCGTGATGATGCATCGCTGGGTGGTGCGCGGCGCGCATCGCTTCGAGCTTCCCGGCGCCCAGCCCGGCCGCGACCATCTCGGCGGCCGGATGATCTGGGACATGCACCTCAAGCGCTGGCTGATGGAATTCCTGCAGACGATTTTTGGCAAGCCCGTGCAGGGCTGAATGGTTAGTGCCTGCCGCCGAGATGGCGGATCTTGCGTAGTTCCGGGAACAGGAACGCCCAGATGCCGGCAACCGCGACCGCGCCGACGCCGCCGAACACCACCGCCGGCACCGTGCCGATGAGTGCGGCCATCGTGCCGGCGCGGAATTCGCCGAGTTCGTTAGAGGCGCCGACGAACACCATGTTGACGGCGTTGACGCGCCCGCGCACATGGTCGGGGGTCCATAGCTGGATCAGCGTTTCGCGGACATAGACGCTGATCATGTCGGTGGCACCGAGTATGGCCAAGGCGACGATCGACAGCCACGTGATGGTCGACAGGCCGAACACGACGGTGAAGACGCCGAAGAGCGCAACGAAGATGAACATCAGGAGGCCGGCGTGGTCGCGGATGGGATGGCCGGCAAGCCATACGGCAACGCTGAGTGCGCCGATGCCGGGTGCCGCGCGCAGCAGGCCGAGCCCCCATGGGCCGAGATCGAGAATGTCGCGGGCATAGACCGGCAGCAGCGCTGCTGCGCCCGAAAGCAGCACCGCGAACAGATCGAGTGAGATCGCGCCGAGCACGACCTTCTCGCTCCAGATGTAGCGAAACCCGGCGAACAGCGTTTCGAGCGATGGCCTGTCGGTTTCGGTTCTTTGCGCCGGTTTGGGAATGCTGAGCACCAGAAGGCCGCCGGCCAGCATGAAGGCCGCGGCAATGCCGTAGGCGGCCTCAGCCGACAGGCCGTAGAGCAAGCCGCCGGCGACCGGACCGACAATGGTTGCCGTCTGCCATGCCGAGGAGTTCCAGGCGACAGCGTTGGCGAAATCTTCCTGGGGCACGAGGTTGGCGACCAGCGAGGCGGAAGCGGGGCCGAAGAAGGCGCGCGCCACGCCGAATACCGCAAGCACGCAAAAGACCGGCGCCGGGCTGACGAGACCGTGCCAGCTGAGCAGCAGCAGGGCTAGTGCGCATATCGCTTCCAGAAAGGCTGAAAGCCCCATGATCAGGCGGCGGCCGAACCTGTCGGCGACGACGCCGGTGACCAGCACCAGAAGCAGCGATGGCGCAAACTGGATGACGCCGACAAGGCCGAGATCGAAGGGATCGCGGGTCAGGTCATAGATCTGCCAACCGACTGCCACGGAGATGATCTGGGTGGCGAATGTGGCGAGGAAACGGGCCGCCCAGAAGCGCAGGAAGGCGCTGTGGCGAAAGGCGGCGTAACGCTGGTAGGGGACGGAATCTGCTTGCGGGGTCATCAGGAATTTCGGCTAGTGGCGCATGCGTAGATGTTTTCGCGCCGTGTCGTGCGGCGCGCACCATAGAACAGTTTCTTGCAACATGCGCGGGCTTAGCTTCTGGCCCAGCATTTTTATTGGCCACGCGAAAGCGAGTTCACGGCAGTCGTCAGGTCGTCTTGTCGTCAAGCATGATGAAGACGCTGGCGATCGCCGCACCCGCCGCCAGCCCTGTGGCGAAACCGGAACCGGCCTGGCCAATCATCGCTCCGATGATGGTTCCGAGCAGAGCACAGGCCGCAAGACAAAGTGCCAGCTGAAACGGTTTCAAGGCTACGAACCCCAGCTGGAATCCGGCATGAGCGGAGGACGTGCAGGCTGCAGGCGCCTGGTAAGTACGGGCGGCCGATTTTCCTCGATGATGCGGTGGACGGCGTAGCCGGCGAGCAGCAGGAAAAGAATTCTCATCGCTTGGCGCCTCTTTTCAGTGGCGAGAAATCGGCGGGCTCGGCGGGCCAATCTCGCATCCAATTCAGTACGGCAAAGGAAAGCAGTACGTTGAAAAACTTGTACATGGCAGGCTTCCGGCTTTATTCATGTCAATAAGACTCAAGCCCGCAATGAGTTCCCTTGGCCTGCGCTTTCACGCGAATTGTCCATTGGCTTTCCAGGTCTTCATTCAACAAATTTCATAAACAGCTTCGCTTCAGACCGGGATATTCCGGCCTTGTGCCGGCAAACCAACAGGCAGAAGGTGCCGTCGTTTTGTGCAGGCACCGCATGTGCCCTGCGCCTGATCGACAGGGACCAGCGAAAGTCGAGGAGCGAAAAGGCGCCTGTTGCGCCTTGGAAACTCTCGCTGGCCCGATCAAAATTCCTGGGAGGGAAGCGTGCTGGAAAGACTGTTCAACCTGAAGGAAAACGGGACTTCGGTCCGGACCGAAGTGATCGCAGGCATCACGACGTTCCTGACGATGTCCTACATCATCTTCGTCAATCCCGAGATCCTGTCGTCGACGGGCATGGATCGCAACGCGGTGTTCGTGGCGACCTGCCTTGCGGCGGCCCTTGGCACGCTGGTCATGGCGTTTGTCGCCAAATGGCCGATCGGCATGGCGCCGGGCATGGGGCTCAACGCCTTCTTCGCCTTCACCGTCGTCGGCGCCATGGGCTTTTCCTGGCAGCAGGCGCTGGGCGCGGTGTTCATCTCCGGTGTAATCTTCCTGATCCTGACCGTCAGCGGTATACGAGGCTGGCTCATCGCCGGCATACCGCAATCGATGCGCAGCGCCATCGCCGCCGGTATCGGCCTGTTCCTGGCGATCATCGCGCTGAAGAATTCCGGCATCGTGGCGGCCAGCGACGCGACCTTCGTGACGCTCGGCGACATCACCCAGACCGGGCCGCTGCTTGCCATTCTCGGCTTCTTCATCATCGCGGCACTGGATGCGCTGAAGGTACGCGGGGCGATCCTGATCGGCATTCTCGTGGTGACCGTGCTGTCGATGCTGCTCGGCGTCAGCCAGTTCAACGGCGTGGTCTCCGCGCCGCCCAGCCTGCTGCCGACCTTCCTGCAGCTCGACATTCCGGGTGCCCTGCACAGCGGTCTGGTGCATGTCATCCTTGTCTTCGTGCTGGTCGAAGTCTTCGATGCCACTGGCACGCTGATCGGCGTCGCCAAGCGCGCCGGCCTGATCCAGGAAGGCAAGCCCAACCGGCTCGGCAAGGCGCTGCTGGCCGACAGCACGGCCATCGTTGCCGGCTCGCTGCTCGGCACGTCCAGCACGACCGCCTATGTCGAAAGCGCCTCCGGCGTGCAGGCAGGCGGGCGCACCGGCCTGACCGCGCTGGTGATTGCGCTGCTGTTTCTGGCCGCGCTGTTCTTCTCGCCGCTGGCGGGCTCGGTGCCTGCCTATGCGACGGCGCCGGCACTTCTCTATGTCGCCGGCCTGATGATGCGGGAGCTGGTCGAGATCAAGTGGGAAGACGTGACGGAAGCAGCACCGGCGGCCCTTACCGCGCTGATGATGCCCTTCACCTATTCCATCGCCAACGGTCTGGCTTTCGGCTTCATCAGCTATGCCGTGCTGAAGACGCTGACCGGCCGTCCCGGTGAAGTGCACCCGGCAACGTGGATCGTGGCGGCACTCTTCGTGATCCGCTTTGCTTTCTTCGTGGGATAACCCGAAAAACGCTTGCGGCCTCGCTTACAGCGGGGCCGCTTCTCGGAAGACCTACGGCCCGTTGCCGAAATAGACCAGGCGCGTGAACAGCGTGTAATCGGCCTCGAACACCATCATAAGCGTGAACACAAGCACCAGCACCGGCGGCAATATGATCGCATAGGCCAGCGCCAAGCGCTCCCAGGCCATGTGCATGAAGACGGCGACGATGAGCCCGGCCTTCAGCATCATGAAGATCAGGATCAGCGTCCATCTGAGATAGCCGTGGACGCCGAAATAATCGACCATGTAGGAGCAGGCGCTGAGGATGAACAGCCACGCCCAGACCACCAGATAGAGCTTTATCGGGTGTTCCTGGTGAGCGTCGGCTGGCACTGCCGCTCCGTCATGCGTGTGTACGGCGTGCAGCCCATGCTGTCCTTGGCCGTGTGCGGTTGCTTCAGCCATGTCTCGTCCTCACCAGAGATAGAAGAATGCGAAGATGAACACCCACACCAGATCGACGAAGTGCCAGTAGAGTCCCATGATCTCGACGCTCTCGTAATTGCCCTTGCGACTGGTGAAAAAGCCCTTTCGGGCGGTGTCGTAGTCGCCTCGCCAGACTTTTCGCGCCGTTATGATCAGGAAGATCACGCCGATGGTGACGTGGGTGCCGTGGAAGCCGGTGATCATGAAGAAGCAGGAGCCGAACTGTGCCGCGCCCCATGGATTGCCCCATGGGCGCACGCCTTCGGTGATAAGCTTGGTCCACTCGAAGGCCTGCATGCCGACGAAGGTAGCGCCGAGCGCTGCGGTCAGAAGCATGAGGATGGCGGTCTTGCGGCGGTCGTGGCGGTAGCCGAAATTCACCGCCATCGCCATGGTGCCGCTGGATGAGATCAGCACGAAGGTCATGATCGCGATCAGGATCAGCGGAACCTCGGTGCCGCCGATGTTCAGCGCGAACACCTCGCTCGGATTTGGCCACGGCACGCGCGTCGAGATGCGCGCGGTCATGTAGGAGAGCAGGAAGCAGCCGAAGATGAAGGTGTCGGAGAGCAGGAAGATCCACATCATGGCCTTCCCCCAGGAGACGTTCTTGAACGCCCGCTGATCGGAGGCCCAGTCGGCCGCAATGCCCTGCCAGCCCTCCGGCCGCTGCGCTGTGGGGTTGATCTGCGTCACTGTTGTTTCTGCCATGGCCCTAGCTCAGCAATTGGCGGCAAATGTCGATGAAATTGGCTGCCCACCCGGCCAGAAGCACGAAGATGGCGAGCCAGATGAACAGCAGGAAGTGCCAGTACATGGCACATAGCTCGACGCTCAGGTTCAGGCGCTGCCGGTCGTTCGGTGCGTCGCTCCAGGCCTTGGCGGTCGTGCGACCCAATCCGAACAGGCCGCCCAGAATATGCAGGCCATGCATGCCGGTGATCAGGTAGAAGAAGCTGTTGGCCGGGTTGCTCGACAGGTAATAGCCGTCGGCAACGAGGTCGCGCCACGCCTGGAGCTGGCCGATCAGGAAGGCCAGTGCGGTCAGGCCGCCGGTGATGAGGCCGAGCCGGACCATGCGGATGTCCTTGCGGCGGGCCGCAACCAGCGCGCATTGCAGCGCCACGCTGCTCAGCACCAGCATGCCGGTGTTCAGCCACAGCAGCTTCGGCACCGGCATGGGCCGCCAGTCCGACAGCCCCATGCGCATGAAATAGGCGCTGGTGAACAGGGCAAAGAGAGCGCCGACGACGGCAAGGAAGACACCGAGCCCGACCTTCGCCGGTGGCATAGAGCCGGATTCGGTTCCGGGGAATGCTCCGGCAGAGCCCTGCTCAAGCCACGGCTTGGACATCAGCCGCTGATGTGACAGCCACCAGCCGGAGATGCCGACGATAACGGCCAGGAAGACCAGGATCACGCTCATGCCGGCTCCCTCGAGGGGCCGAACGAACCCGGCTCGTTTTGCGGGATGAAGTCCTGCGGCGCTCCCGGCACGCTGTAATCATAGGCCCAGCGATAGACGATCGGCAGTTCCTTGCCGAAATTGCCGTGGGTCGGCGGGGTATGAGCCGTCTGCCATTCGAGCGTGGTGGCACGCCATGGATTGCCGCCGGCCTCCTTGCCGTTACGGATGCTCCAGATCAGGTTGAACAGGAACACCAGCTGCGCGAAGCCGACGATGAAGGCCATGATGCTGATGAAGGCATTCAGGTGGTGCGCCGACTCTCCGATGAGCCCCATGTCGCTCAGCTCGTTGTAGCGGCGCGGCACGCCCATCAGGCCGAGATAGTGCATCGGGAAGAAGATCAGATAGGCGCCGACGAAGGTGACCCAGAAGTGGAACATGCCCATGGCGTGGTTGAGCATGCGGCCGGTGACCTTCGGGTACCAGTGATAGATCGCGCCGAAGATCACCATGATTGGCGCTACGCCCATGACCATGTGGAAATGGGCGACCACGAACATGGTGTCCGATAGCGGCACGTCGACCACGACATTGCCCAGGAACAGGCCGGTCAGCCCGCCATTGACGAAGGTGACGATGAAGCCCAGCGCAAACAGCATCGGGATGGTCAAATGGATGTCACCGCGCCACAGCGTCAGCACCCAATTGTAGACCTTGATGGCTGTCGGGATGGCGATGATCAGCGTGGTGGTGGCGAAGAAGAAGCCGAAATAGGGGTGCATGCCCGAGACATACATATGGTGCGCCCAGACCACGAAGGAGAGCGCGCCGATACCGACGATCGCCCAGACCATCATGCGGTAGCCAAAGATGTTCTTGCGCGCATGGGTGCTGATCAGGTCCGACACGATGCCGAAAGCGGGCAGGGCGACGATGTAGACTTCCGGGTGGCCGAAGAACCAGAACAGATGCTGGAACAGGATCGGGCTGCCGCCTGAGTGCTGCAGCTGCTCGCCCATCTCGACGATTGCCGGCATGAAGAAGCTGGTGCCGAGAACGCGGTCGAGCAGCATCATGACGCAGGCGACGAACAGCGCCGGGAAGGCCAGCAGCGCCATGACGGTGGCGGTGAAGATGCCCCAGACGGTCAGCGGCATGCGCATCAGGGTCATGCCGCGCGTGCGGCCCTGCAGCACGGTCACGACGTAGTTGAGGCCGCCCATGGTGAAGCCGATGATGAACAGGATGAGCGAGGAAAGCATCACGATGATGCCCCAGTCCTCGCCGCCGGGCGTGCCAGCCATGATGGCCTGCGGCGGATAGAGCGTCCAGCCGGCGCCGGTCGGGCCGCCGGGGGCGAAGAAGCCCGCGACCAGCAGCAGGACGGCGAGCAGGTAAATCCAGTAGCTCAGCATGTTGACATAGGGGAAGACCATGTCGCGCGCGCCGACCATCAGCGGGATCAGGTAGTTGCCGAAACCGCCAAGGAAGAGCGCTGTGAGCAGGTAGATCACCATGATCATGCCGTGCATGGTGATGAACTGGTAATAGGCTTCGGGGGTAATGAAGTCGAAGGTGCCGGGAAAGCCGAGCTGGAGCCGCATCAGCCAGGACAGCACGAGTGCTACCAGGCCGATCGCCAGCGCCGTGCACGAATACTGGATAGCGATGACCTTGGCGTCCTGCGAGAAGACGTATTTCGTCCACCAGCTGTGCGGATGATAGAGTTCCATCTCCGCGACTTCGGCCGGCGGTATAGGACCGACCGAGCCAGGCGTGACATCGACCATAGGAACACCTCCTTGTTCCTGTTCGGCAGCATCCGGTTGTTCGAATGCCGTCGTCACCCAATCCGCCTGAATGCCTCCCTGATCAGTGGCCGGCGGGCTCCACTGAACTCGTCTGCTGCGGCGGCATCAGCTGCGCGAATGTCTGCTGCTGGCCGAGCCATGCCGTATAATCTTCCTCGGTGTCGACCATGACGACGCCGCGCATGAAGGGATGTCCCTGGCCGCAAAGCTCGGCGCAGAGCACCTCGAAGGTTCCGGTGCGGGTCGGCGTGAACCAGAAATAGGTGACGGAGCCGGGGATCATGTCCATCTTGGCTCGGAACTCCGGCACGTAGAAATCGTGCAGCACGTCGATCGAGCGCAGGAGCATCTTCACCGGCTTGCCGATGGGCAGGTGCAGGTCGGCGGCCTGCACGATCACGTCGTCCTGGCCGTTGGGATCGTCGGTCTTCAGGCCGAGCGGGTTATCGGTGGTGACAAGGCTCGTCTCGGCGAGGCCGAGCTTGCCGTCCTTGCCGGGGAGCCGGAAACTCCATTGCCATTGCTGGCCGAGCACTTCCACTTCGGTGGCGTCTGCCGGCACGGTGACGAAGCGGTGCCAGACGAACAGGCCTGGAACCAGCATGGCGGCGACGCCGAAGCCGGTGACGACTGTGAGCCACCATTCGAGGCGTTTGTTCTCGGGCTCGTAATGCGCCTTCTGTCCTTCCTTGTGGCGGAAGCGGTAGACGCAATAGGCCATGAATAGGACGACGGCGGCGAAGACCACGCCGGTGATCCAGAAGGTGATGATGATGGTGTTGTCGATATAGTTCCAGTTTGAAGCGATGGGCGTCCACCACCATGGGCTCACGAGGTGAAACACCACCGAACCTACGACAACAAGAACGAGTACAAGCACTACGGCCATGCCTCAGTCCTCCCGGTGCCTCGATGAGTGCAATAGGACTCAGAAGCACCGAGGTCATCATAACTTGATTTCTGGTTGTAATTCTAGGGTGTGCTGAAATTCACGCCATGACGGCCTGCAAATGGCGTTTTTCTGCGCTTTCCCAGAACCCGCTGCGCGTCCTGCTGACTGTCATGGTGATGTGATCCGAGGCGGTTAACGTCTCTTTCCGATGCAACCGCCGGCTATGGAAATCTTGTGTTGCAATTTGTGCGATTGTCGGGCGGGACGGTTTTTGGTAAGCGCTTTGTAGGACTCCAGGACTGCCCCCGCCTGGTGACACGGCCATTGGCAGAACAAGATCTATCTTGTTCCGGAGGAGGCAGAACATGTCGATCAATCTTCAGAAGCACGCGAGATCGCTGGCAGCTTGGCTGAGCCAGGCCGACATCGGCTGATGTCGGGACGGCCGTGCCTGCCGGCCTTTCCGGCCCAGGACAATCATCGTTTCGTGGCGAGGATGCGGAGACAATTTTCATGCTGAAATTTTCGTTGGGCTGTTGCGTAGGCCTTGCAGCATCTCTTCTCGTCGGCACCGCTGCATGGGCCGAGGATGCAGCCCCGCGCCTGACGATCGAGGCCCGGCTTTTCGGCAGCACGACGGGGCAATTGTCCGAAAATGTTCTGGGGCCGGATGGTCCCGAACTCGGCAATGTCGTGATGGGGGAGAACGCCTCCACGTCGACATTCGTCACGGTTCACATCACCGCCGAGCCGCCCCTCACGGCTGGCGCCAAGGTAAGGCTTCTCGCCGTCGAGCTCGCTGGCGAAGGCCAGACGGAAACGTCGCCATCAGGCGGCGCCTTGCTGGACAGCGCCGTCGATGTTCCACCCACGGCCGCGGGCAACAAGGACACCTATGTGGGCTTCTGGCTGGCCGATACCGGCTGCACGCCAATAGCACTCAAAGCGGAGTTGGTGGCGCCGGAAGCTCCAACGGCTTCCGCCGACGCCACGCTGGATTTCACCTGTCACGAATAATTCGACCGATCGAGGAGGTTCAAAATGCAGGCAATAGCTGGGTCCGTCGGCGAGGGCGGCACGAATACCGGTTCCGATGTGGCACTCATTCAGGTCATGCTGATGAAGGTTCAGCAGCCGGCGGGGAGAGGCCCATACCTGACCTCCTATGACGGCGCCAGCGGGGCCGGTACCATTGCCGCGATCCGGCAGTTCAAGATCGACCAGAATGTCGAGCCGCAGACGCCGGCGGCAGCGGTCCGAGGCGTGATCCAGCCCAATGATGCGGCGTGGCGGCGCCTGGTGGCGGCGGTGCCGCAGGCTTTCCAGGGCTTGAGGGTGCTGCCCGCGGGCAGGACCGTCTATCTGGAAGCGACCGCCCAGCAGCGGGACGCCAAGATAGCGAATGCCGCCACCTACACTTTCGCACCGGCATTTCGCGTGAAGGTCAACAGGCTGATCAACCGCATGCATGCCGTTCACGGCATAGCGATCGGCGTCTGCCCGCAGGGCGGCCGACGCAACTTCCAGGAACAGTATGAGCTGTTCACCAGCGGCCGCGGCGTGACCAATGCGGGTCCGGGCGAAAGCAATCATAATTTCGGCATGGCCGCCGACATCGGTTTTGCCGGCCTGCGCTGGTTGCGCAGCGATGGCACCGTAGTGGAAAACGAAGGCCACTGGCTCGGCCAGATACACCGCGCCTCGGCCGAACAGGAGCTGAAATTCTGGGATGCGTTGCGCACGGTCGGAACCAGCAACGAGGTCGGCGCCTATCGCGGCCCGGCCGGCGATCGGCCACATCTCCAGAACTGGAGCGACGCCGGCGTGTCGATGGCGCGCAGCCTTGCCGCCCACCTGACCCGCTCCGGCACCATGCATTGGGAGCGCGCCGGCCGCGTCTATCAAAGCGATCTCGGTTTTGGCGGTGCGCTTTATCCCGTCGGCACGGCAGCACAGATATGGGCGGGCAATGCGACCATCGACGCGCCCACACTGACGCGTGCGCGCGCCGCCGCCCGGCCCCGCGCGGCGGCATTGCCGGTGGCTGCCAGGCAAATGGCAGGCGCTGCGGCTCGTCCGGGCGCTGCACCAGCCGTTGCAGGACAGCCCGCTCAGGCGACGGCGGCGGATGTAGCCGCGATGCGCAGGGCGTTGCGGGCAGAATTCGAGCGGGCCGACCGCAACTGGAGCGCCTGGTTGCCCTCATAAAGACGAGCCTGTGGAACCGGGGCGCTGGATAGGCAAGCCATGCCGCCGGGGCAACGGAGTTCAGGAGGAGCGGAAATGGTGTCGATGCCGGTGACTGCCAGCCGGCAATCCACAGCCAATCGGAAGGCGGCTTAGAGTTTTCTTGCCAGGAAAAATGATTTTTCCCATGGTTGGCATGCTCAAGGCAGCGCTTCTCAATCTCCATTTCAGGAACCTCGCATAATGCTGAAAATGTTATCCGCCTCATCGCTCGCTGCCATTGCAGCTCTGATAAGCGCGACGCCGCAGGCCAAGGCGGAAACGATGACGCCGAAGGTTCTGGTCATCACCATGTTCGGCGGCGAAACGAAGCCGTGGCTGGAGGGAGAGAAGCTCGACCGGAAAATAGCGGTCCCGGGCTTTTCCAAGGAGTATCCAGACGTTGCCTGCGACGACAAAGGCCTTTGCGTGATGACCACGGCCATGGGCTATGCCAATGCCGCAAGTTCGGTGTCGGCGCTGGTCTATAGTAACCTTTTCGATCTCAAGCAGAGTTACATCCTGATAGCCGGCATCGCTGGCGTCGACCCGGACGAAGGCACGCTGGGCTCGGCCCACTGGGCACGCTACGCCATCGACGGCGGGCTTCGCCACGACATCGACCCGCGGCAGATCGCGGCGGATTGGCCTAGTGGCATCGTCGCGCTGGGCGCGAGCAAGCCGGGCGAAAAGCCGAAATGGGCGGCCGGCACCGAAGTCTATCAGCTCGATGAGGCATTGCTGCAGAAAGCTTTCGCACTGAGCAAGGACGTTGAACTGGCCGACAACGACGATGCGAAAGCCTACAGGGCGTCCTATCCATCGGCACCGGGCAATGCGGCTCCGGCCGTCAGCATTTGCGACACAGTGTCGATCGACACCTATTGGCACGGTTCGAAGATAGCCGAAGGAATGGGCGCGTGGTCGACCATGATGACGGATGGCAAGGCAAATTATTGCACGACGCAGATGGAGGACAACGCCTCGCTCACCGCGTTGCGCCGCGCCGCCGATGCCGGACTTTTGAACTTCGACCGCATAGCCTTGCTGCGGACCGCTTCCAATTTCGACCGTGAGGCGCCGAACCAGACCCCCGCGCAGTCATTGTCAGCCAAGTCCGGCGGCTTTGGTCCTGCCACCGCCAATGCCTATCGTGTCGGCGCGAAGGTCGCCCATTCGATCATCGAAGATTGGGATGGCTGGGAAAAGGGCGTGCCGAACCAGTAGGCGCAGACTTGTCGTCGGCGCTCCTCGTCAGGGGGGCGTCGAGGACCGCAATCCCGTAGCGGGTAAGGCCCTTGGACCAGTCGATCCTGCTTTTTCGGAAATATATCCGTTGGTGGAGCTGAGGAGGATCGAACTCCTGACCTCGTCATTGCGAACGACGCGCTCTCCCAGCTGAGCTACAGCCCCGTCCAACGGATGGCGATATTTATGGTTTCGCGGCCCGCCGTGTCAAGCAAGCAGATCGGCGGTCGGATAGCCGGGCTGCGACGTAGGGCTCCAGGTCTTGCCGCACCGGCGTGCAGTCGTTACATGTCGGAAATTCAATGGAGAACGGCATGCTCGCCCTCATTCAGACCCTGGTCCTGGCGCTGGACATCTACTGGTGGATACTCATCGCCTCGGCCATCTTCTCATGGCTCTATGCGTTCAACGTGGTCAATTCCCGCAACCAGTTCGTCGGGGCGATCGGAAGCTTTCTTTTCAAGGCTACCGAGCCGGTTCTGGCGCCCATACGCCGCATCCTGCCGGACCTCGGTGGCATCGATATTTCCCCGATCATCGTTCTTTTGATCATCTTCTTCCTGCGGCAGTTCATCTTGACCACCATCGCGCCGATCCTGCTCGCGTAAGATTCGTGGCCGACTTCTTCCGGGCGCATGAGCATGGCGTGGATGTTTTTGTCCGGCTGACGCCGCGCTCTTCCCGGGATGCCGTTGAGGGCGTTGCGGCGGGTGCGGACGATCGCGCGCATCTGAATGCCCGTGTTCGGGCCGTGCCGGAAAAGGGTGCCGCCAATGCAGCGCTTGAAAAGCTTCTCGCCCCGGTCCTCGGCGTGGCGCGCGGCGATGTCTCCGTTGTTGCGGGCGGCACGTCGCGGCTGAAGACGGTTCGCGTCACCGGCGATCCGGCAGCGCTTGTGCGCAGGCTGGAGGAACTGGCGGGGCAGGGCGGTTCGCGTTAGCATCGCGCGCGCTGCAACCGGAGGATTTCGCCTTGAGACCATTGCTTCTCGGCCTGATGCTTGCCGGCTTCTGCCATTCGGCTTTTGCCGACGAGATTTCGAGCGCCTACACCGATCTCGACATCGGCAAGGACTGCGCGACGGTGGCCGTGGCGGCCGAAGGCGATGGCCAATGGGCCAATTTCGTCTGTCCCGGTTACCGCGGCTTTCCTGTGCTCGTCTATGACGACGATGCGCGGCAGTCTGCTTTCTACGGTTTTCCGCCGCCGGGCGACTTGGCGCCGGTGTGGGAGAGTTTTGCTGCCTTCAATTCCGTCGGCCCGAAAATCGAATGGCGTGTCGAGACCAAGGGCGAGACGGCGATCCCCTTTGCCGCGATCCATCGGCGCCTCGTCAGCGATCCGGAAGATCCGGAAAAGAAAATCGACGTGCTTGTGGTGTCGCGGGTTGCGCAGTTGACCGACGGCAAGAGCTGCGCCGTCGGGCTTGTGGTCGCGAGCGGCAATCCGACCGCAAACGACATGGCGCGAAGGATCGCGGACGAACAGGCGCGCGACTTCGCCTGCGGTGCCGACGAGCGGGTTCAGGTCAGCGGCGAGGTGCCGCTGCCCGAATTCACCCGCCAGGAGGAACCGGAACAGTGACTGCTGCCCGTCGTTAAGACGTACTATGAAAAAAGCCCGCCCCGATAGAATCGGCGCGGGCTCTGGTTTCCTGCGGTGTCGACGGAGGCTTACGCCTTCGAAGCCTTGCCGCGCTCGACGGCTTCGGCGATCATCTGCTTGGCGCGGGCAGAATCGTGCCAGCCGCCGATCTTGACCCACTTGCCGGGCTCCAGATCCTTGTAGTGCTCGAAGAAGTGCTGGACCTGCTGCAGCGTGATCTCGGGCAGCTGATTGTATTCGAAGACGTTCTCGTAGCGCCGCGTCAGCTTCGGCATCGGCACGGCGATGATCTTCTCGTCTTCGCCGGCATTGTCTTCCATCACCAGCACGCCGATGGGGCGCACATTGATGACGCAGCCCGGAAAAAGAGCGCGCGTGTTGCAGACCAGAACGTCGATCGGATCGCCGTCGCCGGACAAAGTGTGCGGCACGAAACCGTAATTGCCGGGATAGCGCATCGGCGTGTGCAGGAAGCGGTCGACGAACAGCGTGCCGGATTCCTTGTCCATCTCGTATTTGATCGGCTCGCCGCCGACCGGAACCTCAATGATGACGTTGACGTCTTCAGGTGGGTTGTTGCCCGTGGAAATCGCTTCGATGCGCATGGTGGGTAATCTCCGTTTCGGCGCACCGAATAGCGGGCCGGCGCGCTGCGCGCAACTGCGCCAAACATCTCTTTGTGTGACAGAATCTTTCGGACCCGGTCAGTCCCAGACGAAGGCGACCTTGCGCAATGCCTTCTGGTCGAAAACTTCCACGCCCTCGGCGACATCGCGGCCGCCCGCGCCGGCATAGAAAGCCACTGCGTTGGCGTTGTCTTCCAGAGCCCAGACGACCATGCCTTTCAGGCCATGGTCGGCGAGTTTTTCGCGGGCCGCGGCAAAAAGCCGGCTGCCCAGGCCGACGCCCTGATATTCGGGGCGCAGATAGAGTTCGTAGATTTCGCCCTGCTGCGGCAGGTCGCGGGCGCGGTTGCGTCCGACCGTCGCATAGCCGGCCACCTTGCCGCCGATCTCGACTACCAGAACGGTCGCGGCACGGCGAATCGCATTGCTCCACCATGCGCTGCCGCGCCGGTTGATCATCGCGTTCAGGGCCCGGTGCGGGATGATGCCGGCATAGGCGCCGTTCCACGCGGCATGATGGACATCGGCGATGTCATCTGCGTCGTGCGGTTCGGCCTTCCGAATGTCTATGCTCAGCGTCTTCATGGTTCGTTAACCATAGCCGCTGATCTGTGGTCATGGCAAGCAAGCGATGATCGCGTATGGCCTGGTTTTCACAGGCTCCTGACAACTCAGATTTCGACCAAATGGTCGTCGAGTTCGTTGATGTCATCGCTGCTGATCGGGAAATGGGTGACCAGCATGCTGCCGACGGTCGCGATCGCCCGCACGAAACCATCGGGCAGTCTGTCCTGCCTGGCATGCGCCGTGAGTTCGCGGATGACGTCGTCCCATGCTTCCTGCGGCACATGCTGGTTGATGCCGGCGTCGGCGACGACCGCTGCATAACGCTCGGCCAGCGAAACGAAGATCAGAACGCCGGTCCGTTCGCTGGTCAGATGGACATTGCGGGCAAGGAATTGCTTCGAGGCATTGTCATGCGCGCGACGGTAGCGGAGGCCGCGCGGCACCAGCAAGATTCGCGCCGACGGCACCAGCCACAGCAGGATCAGCGCGCTTGCAGCTGCAAGCAATTGCGCCGCGACGAAAACCGGCGCGCGTACGCTGACCCACCAATATTCGAGCCCGAACGCAACGGCGAGGCTGAGGATCAGGATCGTCGCGAGGATCATGAAGCCGGCGGGAAAGAAATAGCTGTCGCTGGAGCGCGCGACGACGCAGTAGATTTCGCCGGCCGTGTCTTTTTCGGCTGCGCGAATCGCTTCGGCAATGCGGGCGTGGTCTTCGGCGCTCATGGTTTGTACCGGTGTCCGCATCTACCAGCTCCCCGACGAACCGCCGCCGCCGGACGAGCCGCCACCGCCGGAAAAACCGCCGCCACCCGACGACCAGCCGCCGCCACCGCCACCGGATGACCAGCCTCCGCCGCCCGAAGTCCAGCCGCCGCGCGACGACCGGCCCGAACCTGTGCCATAGTTGAAATCCATGCCGAGCCATCTGTAGCGGCCGGGTCCGATCTTGGTGCCGAGCATCGGCGGCAGGATGTTTATGGCGAAGCCGCCGAAGAACAGCGTCCCCCAGATGAGCAGGAAAATCACCACAGCGATGTCGACCGGTTCGGAATCGTCGCTCTGGTTGCGCTTGGCGCGGGCTTCGAGTTCGGCGCCGTTGCCTTCGAGAACCATGGTGATGTCGTCGACGGCACCCGAAATGCCGGCGGAAAAATCGCCGGCGCGGAAGGCGGGCACCATGGTGTTTTCGATGATCAGTTTCGAATGCAGGTCGGTCAGCGTGCCTTCAAGGCCGTAGCCGACCTCAATGCGCATCTTGCGGTCGGCTTGCGCGACGAGCAGCAGCACGCCGTTGTTTTCGCCGGCCTGGCCCAGCCCCCAGGCGCGGAACAGCCGGTTGGCGTAGGGCTCGATCTCCTCGCCGTCGAGGCTCGGAATGGTGGCGACGACGATCTGGTCGGAGGACTTCTTCTCGAAGGCCGCAAGCTTCTGTTCAAGGGCTGCACGGTCGGCCGGGCTCATCATCCCGGCGCTGTCGACGACGCGGCCAGTCAGGGCCGGCAGTTCGGCGGCCTGGGCAATTGCGCAGAACGCCAGAAGCGCAAAGAGCAGGCCGACAAGGACATGCGCCTGCCGGCCCATGCGAGCCGGAAGAGCGCGTTGCCATCTGGCGCCGGCGTCAATCATCGCTGCCTCGGATCAATCGAATGCGCTGTCCTGGCCGCTCTAGTTGAACTTGACCGTCGGCACTTCGATCTTGTCGTCCGGCACGGTGAAGTTCTGGAACGGCTGATTGTTGGTGAACCACAGCTTGGCCCAGATGAGGGACGGGAAGGTCTTCAACGTCGTGTTGTAGACCCGCACGGCCTCGATGTAGTCGCGGCGCGCAACGGCGATGCGGTTTTCCGTGCCTTCGAGCTGCGCCTGCAAGGCGAGGAAGTTCTGGTTGGCCTTCAGGTCGGGGTAGTTCTCGACCACGGCAAGCAGCCGCGACAGGGCGCTGGTCAGGCCCGACTGGCTGTCCTGGAAGGCCTTGAACTTTGCCGGATCGTTGAGCGCTTCGGGCGGCAGCGTCATCTGCGTTGCCTTGGCGCGCGCCTCGACGACGCCTTCGAGCACGTCCTTTTCATGGGAGGCATAGCCCTTGACCGTCTCGACGAGGTTGGGGATCAGGTCGGCACGGCGCTGGTACTGGTTCAGCACCTCGCTCCAGGCCGCCTTGGCCTTTTCCTCATTCGTGGGAATCGTGTTGTAGCCGCAGCCCGCCAGAAGCGGCAATGCGATCGCCATCAGCAGGAATGCCGGAAGCATGCGAATGGACGGGAACGGGAGAAGTCGCTGGGCGAACATGGAATATCCCCTGGATCATGATCGGACGCGCAAGAAGTATCACAATCGCCGCATAAGGAAACGGTTTGTGCACTCAGGTGCTTAACAACCATGATGTCAGGCGGGTTCCGGACTGTGATTGGATATGCGAACGCGGTAGACTCTGCAGGAACAAGGATTTTGAGCGTGGCAGACCGGGACAAGGACAGTAGCGCCGAATCACGGCGCATTCTCGATCGTATCGCGCGCGAGGCCGACAGCAGCGGCTCGTCGCTGGTTTCGCGCACGGTCAAACGCGCTCGCGATCACGTTTCGGCTGCCGACGTCGACGACAGCGATTGGGTCGATCATCTCGGCACGCGCATCGGCCGCGTGCTAGGGCTGGTGATCTGCGTCGGGCTTCTGGCCTGGCTGGTAATGTTCTTGGTGCGGGGCGCTTGATTTCATGAATTCCGAAACTGTCGACGCGCCGCGCGCCGTCATCGTCATTTCCAGCCATGTCGTGCGCGGTTCGGTGGGTAACCGCGCTGCCGTCTTTGCGTTGGAAACGCTCGGTTATCCCGTGTGGGCGGTGCCGACCGTGATACTGCCCTGGCATCCCGGTCATGGCCGCGCGACAAGGATCGTGCCGGAGCCGGAACAGTTTTCCGCGCTGATGAAGGATCTGGAGCGCGCACCCTGGCTGGGCGAGGTCACCGGCGTGCTGTCAGGCTATCTCGGCAATGCCGAGCAGGCGAAGGCTGTGGCCTCGCTGGTCGAGGCGGTGCGCGCCAAAAACCCGCGGGCGACCTATATATGCGACCCGGTGATGGGCGATCTCGGCGGGCTCTACGTGCCCGAGGCGCTGGCGATCGCCTTGCGCGACGTGCTGCTGCCGATCGCCGATATCGCGACGCCCAACCGCTACGAGCTGGAATGGCTGACCGGCACCAAGCTCGAAGACATCAAATCGGTGATGGCGGCAGCCCAGCAGGTCGGTCCCGAGATGATGCTGGTGACTTCGGCACCGGCAATGATGGCCGGCAGCACCGGCAATCTGCTCTTGACGCCCAATGCTGCGCTGCTGGCAGAACATCGCATTATCGAGCGGCCGCCCAATGGTCTCGGCGATCTCACTGCTGCCGTTTTCCTGGCGCGGCTGCTTGGCGGCCAGCCGGTGGAGAAGGCGCTGCAGTCGACCACGGCTGCGGTGTTCGAAATCCTGGCGCGAACGGCCAAGCGCGGCGGCGATGAGCTGCAGCTCGAGACAGATGCGCAGAGCCTGTCGCACCCCATGGCGATGGTACAGTTTCGCCACCTGATGCATCCCGGCAAGGGCCGGCGGGCTTGAATGGCGCGTCCGACGGACGCACAGCCGTTGGGGTCGACGGCTGCAAGGCCGGCTGGGTAGCAGTTTCGCGCGTGGCCGGCGGCGAGCCTGAGGCAAGTGTGTTCAAGACATTCGCAGGCTTGCTCGAGGCGTTTCCCGCCGACGCCACAATTGCGGTTGATATGCCCATCGGCCTGCCGGCGTTTTCGGCAAGAGGCGGGCGCGGGCCGGAGGCGCTGGTGCGACCGCTGCTGGGGCAACGGCAGTCGAGCGTGTTCTCGATCCCGTCGCGAGCGGCACTCTATGCCGATACGGCCGACTTCACCACGCTGGACGCCTGGTACGAAGCACACGCCCGGGCAAGTGCTGTGGCGCGCGAAACCTCCGATCCGCCGCGCGGCGTTTCCATCCAGGCGTTTGGCATATTCTCCAAGATCCGCGAACTGGACGGGCTGCTGATCGCGCGTCCGGAACTGCGGAGCAGAATTGTCGAATCCCATCCAGAAGTGGCGTTCTGGCAATTGAATGGACTGCAGGCGATGGCGCTGCCCAAGAAGATCAAGGGTCGCGTCAACCCGGCGGGCATGGAAGAGCGCAAGGCGCTTCTGGCCGGCAACGGCCTGCCTCGCGCCTTTCTTGACCGGTCGCCGCCACGCGGTGCTGCCGAAGACGATTTTCTCGATGCGGCTGCCGTGATGCTGGTTGCAGAACGTGTTGTGCGCGGTGTAGCGATCTCCTTTCCCGATCCGCCCGGCCTGGACGGCCACGGCATCCCTGTGGCCATTTGGGTATGACGCGATGATTCACGTTGATCGCATCCCGCGTTGCCGGTAATGGCGTCTGTCATGACGCATCTTCCAGAAAAGCTGCTCGCCGGTTACCGCAACTTCATGAGCGGTCGCTTCCAGACGGAGACCAGCCGTTATCGCGATCTTGCCCGCGACGGCCAGACGCCGGAAACACTCGTTATAGCGTGCTGCGACTCGCGCTCGGCGCCTGAAATCATCTTCGACGCCGGCCCGGGCGAGCTGTTCGTGCTGCGCAACGTCGCCAATCTGGTGCCGCCCTATGCGCCGGACGGCGAATATCACTCCACTTCCGCCGCGCTCGAATTCGCGGTACAGGCGCTGAAGGTCAAGAACATCGTGGTCATGGGCCATGGCCGCTGCGGCGGCATCAAGGCGGCACTCGACTCGGATGCGCTGCCGCTTTCGCCGGGCGATTTCATCGGACGCTGGATGAGCCTGCTGGCGCCTGCCGCCGAGTCCGTTTCGAACAACACGATGATGACGACAGTGGAGCGGCAGACGTCGCTGGAGCGGATTTCGATCCGCTATTCCATCGCCAATCTCCGGACTTTCCCGTGCATCAAAATCCTCGAGGACAAGGGGCGTCTTACGCTGCATGGCGCCTGGTTCGACATTTCGACAGGCGAGCTCTGGGTGATGAACCGCGAAACCGGCGATTTCGAGCGGCCGGAAGCCGAGTGAGATCCTTCCACCTCTCATAGAGCGGGGGACATGATGGCCGGCAAGCATCTGGCGGCAACGCTTCTGGCCACGGTCCTGCTTTTTCCCGGCCTTCCCGCATTCGCCGATCAGACGGTGGTAGAGCGTTGGTACGCAGCGCTCGTCACTGTTGACGAGGATGCGCTTTCCAATCTGCTTGCCGAAGACGCCGAGATGAAACTGCTCGACCTTGGCGTGGTGCAGTCGAAGCCCGAATTCCTTGCTTCGTTGGACGAGTGGCGGGAGGCTGCCAAAGGCCTCGTGGTTCGCCACAGGGTCGAAGGCACCGAGGACGGCGTGACGACGGTTCTCGCCTGCTACGATTTCCCCGCCAATGACGTGCTCATGCGCGAGACGTTTGCGATTTCCGGCACACGCATCGTGGAAAATATCCAGACGCGTCTTGCCGAGAGCTGCGAAGCTTACTGAGACTTAGTGCCGGTGTGCGGCCAGATGCGCCGGTTCTGGCAGACGCCGCCAGAACAGCCACGCCAGGATCGCCATCACGCCCATCATCGGGATGATCGTCGATATGGCGGTGATCGGATCGCCGATCAGTGCGGCGCAGGCGCCGCCGAGCAAACCGAAACCCATCTGCATGAAGCCCATCATGGCCGCGGCCGCGCCGGCATTCCTTGGGAAAGGCGCCATCGCCGCCGTGCTCATGGCCGGCATGACGAAGGCTATGCCGAACGCATAAAAGCCGACCGGCACCATGACGGTGAGAAATGTCGGCTCGAACAGCCTCAGCCCGATCGCCAGTCCGAGAGCGGCCGCGCCGACGCTGGCCAGGCCGAATGGCATGAGCCGAAACGCACCGAAGCGGCCGATGAGGGTGCGCAGAACCAGCGATCCGACTAGATAGCTCAGTGACTGGATCAGCATCGCGGCGCCGAACTGGGTCGGGGTCAGGCCAACATGGTCCATCATGACGAAGGGCAGCATCGTCGCCATGGCATAAAGCGCGCCGGTGGTGCCGGCGATCGCCAGGCTGGACAGCGTGAAATAGGGCGTTGAAAGGATCGTGCCGTAAGCGCGCGCAAGCCGGACCGGGTGAAACCGCGAAGGATCGCGTGTCACCGTCTCGCGCATGGAAAAGACGGTGACGAGTATGATCAGCGTTCCCATGCCCACCATCAAGAGAAAGATGGCGTGCCAGCCGAACAGCTCCATGGTGATGCCGCCCAGCGTCGGCGATAGCGCCGGGCCGATGGCGAGGATGATGCCGATCAGGTTCATGATGCGGGCGGAGCGCTCATGGGTGAAAAGGTCGCGCACCAGCGCCCGGGAGATGGCGACGCCGACAGCAGCGCCGATGCCTTGCAGGAACCGCGCGGCGATCAGCAGCTCGATCGTCGGCGACAGCAGCGCGAAGATGCTGGCGGCAAGATAGATGCCCATGAAGGCTATGGTTATGGGGCGGCGACCGAAAGCGTCCGACAAAGGCCCGCAAACCAGCTGGGCGAAGGCAAAGCCGCCGAAATAGAGCGACATCGTCATCTTCACCGCGGCCTCGGTGGTGCCGAAGGCGCTGACGATCTCGGGCATGGCGGGCGTGAACAAAGCCATCGAGATCGGGCCGATGGCAGCCAGCAGCGCACCGATCAGCGCGGTGCGGCGCTCGCTCATCACCGGAGCGGACGCGAGGGGAGGCTGCATGTTCATGCCGCGTCGCTTTCGTCGCCGGATGCTTCGGATTTGACGGCCTGAAGATTGGCGCGCGCGGTCTTCAGCATATCGAGCAGGCGCTTCCAGTCGTCCGGGTCGATGCCCAGCGAGGCGTCGGCGCGGATGCCGGCGCCTATCGGTGCCATGCGCGCCAGCAGTTCGTCAGTCTTTTCCGTCAGCTGGACGAGCTTTGCGCGGCGATCGGTCGGGTCGGGCCGCCTTTCGACCAGGCCGCGCGCCTCCAGGCGATCCAGCGCACCGCTCACGGTCATGGCCTCGACGCCCATGCGCTCGGCCAGCACGTTCTGGCGAACAGCACCGGTACGGGCCGCATGCGTCAGCGTGCGCGCCTCGCTGGCGGTGAGACCGAGCCCGGCCAGGCCGATGCGCCGATCCATTTCGGAACGGATCAGCCTCGCCACGTCGGTGACGAGAAAGCCGAAGCCGTCCGGATCGGGTCTGTAGGGCATGAAAATACTAAGCTCGCCTTATTATAAGTTTGTCTTATTAAGTGGTGGCGAGCACGTCAAGAGTTGCGCGGAAAGATGGTCCGCCCTACATCGGTCGGGTTCGCCATATTCATCGACGCCATCTCTTTGAACTTATGAAAGGGCAGCCATGTCTTCCGAAGCCGCCGCCATCGATCTTGAGAACACTGCCCTCACGCTTTGGAACGGGCCGCTTGGCCTGCCGGACTTTTCGCGTATCGGCGATGGCGATTTCGGACCCGTTTTCGACGCCGCGCTGAAAGCGCATGCGGCAGAAATCGATGTGATCGCAAACAGCGAGGACCGGCCGACGGTCGACAACACGTTGAAGGCGCTGGAGCTTGCCGGCGATGCGCTCGACCGCGTCTCCTCGATTTTCTGGTGCCGGGCCGGCGCTCACACCAATGACGACATCCAGGCGCTGGAACGCGATATCTCGCCGAAGATGGCGCGGCATTTCTCGGCGATCTCGATGAACGAGAAGCTGTTTGCGCGCATCGACGATCTCTACGAGCGTCGGGCATCTCTCAACCTGGACCCCGAGACGCTGCGGGTGCTGGAGCGAAGCTGGAAAGGTTTTGTCCGCGCCGGCGCCAAGCTCTACGCCGATGGCAAGAAACGGCTTGCCACAATCAACGAGGAACTTGCCTCGCTGGGTGCGAAATTCGGCCAGAACGTGCTGGCCGACGAGCGCGACTGGGTGCTGTTCCTCGACGAGGGCGATCTCGCCGGCCTGCCCGAATTCGTGAAAAGCGCCATGGCGCAGGCGGCCGAATCGCGCGGCCAGAAGGGGCGCTATGCCGTTACTTTGTCGCGCTCGATCTACGAGCCCTTCACGACATTCTCGCAGCGCCGCGACCTGCGCGAAAAGGCGTTCCGTGCCTTCACCATGCGCGGCCAGAACGGCGGCGCGACCGACAATGGTGCGGTGGTGAAGAAAACGCTGGAGCTGCGTGCCGAAAAGGCGAAGCTCGTCGGCTATGAAAGCTTTGCGGCGCTGAAGCTCGACGACACGATGGCCAAGACGCCGGCAGCGGTCATGTCGCTGCTGGAGCCGGTGTGGGACAAGGCGCGCGAAAAGGCGGCCGCAGACGAGATCGATCTGCAGCGCCTCGCGGCGGCCGAAGGAAGCAACGAGAAGCTGGCAGCTTGGGATTGGCGCCACTATCAGGAAAAGCTGCGCGCCGAGAAATATGCCTTCGACGAGGCCGAACTGAAGCCATATCTGCAGCTTGAGCGCGTCATCGAGGCCTGTTTCGACGTGGCCACGCGCCTGTTCGGCGTCACTTTCGTTGAACGGCAGGGCATCCCGGCCTGGCATCCGGATGCGCGCGTTTTCGAAGTGCGCAACGCCAATGGCAGTTTCCGCGGCCTGTTCCTGGCCGATTATTTCGCACGGCCCTCCAAGCGCTCGGGCGCGTGGATGAGCGCGCTGCAATCGGGTTACAAGCTCGGCAATGGCTCGACCCCGATCATCTACAACATCATGAACTTCGCCAAGCCGGCGGAGGGCGAGCCAGCGCTTCTGTCGCTCGACGAGGCCAAGACGCTGTTCCACGAATTCGGCCACGCTTTGCACGGCATGTTGACCGACGTGACATGGCCCTCGGTGGCGGGAACGTCAGTGTCGCGCGATTTCGTCGAACTGCCGTCGCAGCTCTACGAGCACTGGCTGACCGTGCCGGAGGTTCTGGAAAAGCACGCGCTCCACTACAAGACCGGCAAGCCGATGCCGAAGGCGCTGCTCGACAAGATGCTGGCCGCGCGGACGTTTGGGGCCGGCTTCAACACGGTCGAGTTCACCTCCTCGGCGCTGGTCGACATGGCCTATCATGCGCGGGCGGACGCGCCTGAAAACCCGCTCGCCTTCGAGGCCGAGACACTGGAAAAGCTGCATATGCCGGACGCGATCGTCATGCGTCACCGCACCCCGCATTTCCAGCATGTGTTTTCCGGCGAAGGCTATTCGGCGGGCTATTACTCATACATGTGGTCGGAAGTGCTCGACGCGGACGCGTTCGCCGCATTCGAGGAAACCGGCAACGCCTTCGATCCGGCCATGGCCGAGCGGCTGCGCAAATACATCTATTCTGCTGGCGGTTCGGCAGATCCGGAAGAACTCTACACGGCCTTCCGCGGCAAGATGCCGACGCCCGATGCGATGATGGAGAAGCGCGGGCTGATCTGACCGGCACTTTCGACGGTGCACGACCGGTGCACCGTCATTGAAAATTCATCAAACCGCAATCGCCCTGCAACATGGCAGGGCGATGGCTGTCTCCCACATGTTCACGCCATCCAGGAGACAGCCATGAACAAATTCGCACGCCTTTCCCGCCGCGAAAATTCATCAAACCGCAATCGCCCTGCAACATGGCAGGGCGATGGCTGTCTCCCACATGTTCACGCCATCCAGGAGACAGCCATGAACAAATTCGCACGCCTTTCCCGCCGCGCTTTCGTCGCGTCGGCAGGTGCCGCCGGCATCGTCGGCGCCACGGGCCTCGCCATGCCCTTCTATTCCCGCGCCAATGCACGGCCGAGCTTCACCCATGGCGTCCAGTCGGGCGATGTCGATGCGACGTCCGGCATGGTGTGGACGCGCACCGACCGTCCGGCGCGCGTGATGTTCGAGGTATCCTCGACCGAGAATTTCGCCAATGCGACCAGGCTTGCGCCGCTCAACACCCTGCCGGACGGCGATCTGACGGTGAAGCGCCTGCTCACCGACCTCGCTTCCGATCAGGACATCTTCTATCGCATGACGGCGGCTGATCTTGCCGATATCAACACCGTGTCCGAGCCGATCGTCGGGCGCTTCCGCACCGCGCCTGCCTCCAAGCGCAATATCCGTTTTGCATGGTCGGGCGATACCGCCGGCCAGGGCTGGGGCATCGACGAGACCGGCATGAAGACCTACGCCACCATGGCCAAGCACACGCCGGACTTCTTCCTGCATTCCGGTGACACGATCTATGCCGATGGCGCGATGACCGACGAGGTCGATCTCAAGGACGGCACCAAGTGGAAGAACACGGTGCTGATCGACGAGAAGCGCAAGGTCGCCGAAACGCTGGACGAGTATCGCGGCCAGTGGAAATACAACCTGCTCGACAAGAACGTGCTGGCGCTGAACGCCATCTGCCCGACCTTCTTCCAGTGGGACGACCACGAGGTCACCAACAACTGGTCGAGCTCGAAGAACCTGATGGCGGACGAGCGCTACACGGAGAAGTCGATCGCGCTGCTTTCGGCCCGCGCCGGCCGCGCCTTCCACGAGATGACGCCTATCCGCTTCACGCCGGCCGAACCCGGCCGTGTCTATCGCAAGATCGCCTATGGCCCGCTGGTCGACGTGTTCTTCCTCGACATGCGCTCCTATCGCGGTCCGAACGGCGAGGCCGAGTCGATGCTCGACACGCTGACGCCGGACGCCCGCATCCTCGGCGAAGAGCAGATCCGCTGGCTGAAGCGCGAACTCGCCAACTCCAAGGCTACATGGAAGGTTATCGCCGCAGACATGCCGCTGGGCGTGGTCGTCTGGGACAATGGCAAGGACAAGAAGGGCGCCGAGGCCGTCGCCAATGGCAACAATGGGTCTGCCAAGGGGCGCGAACTGGAGATCGCCGATCTGCTGCGCTTCATCAAGAATGCCGGCATCGACAACACAGTGTGGCTGACGGCGGACGTGCACTATACGGCTGCCCACTACTACAATCCGGACAAGGCGCAGTTCCAGGACTTCAACCCGTTCTGGGAATTCGTTTCCGGCCCGCTCCACTCCGGCACTTTCGGACCGAATGATCTCGATATGACTTTTGGCCCCGAGCTGAAGTTCATCAAGGCGCCGAGCGCCGAGCAGGGCCAGAACCTGCCGCCATCGGCTGGTCTGCAGTTCTTCGGCCTTGTCGATATCGACGGCGCCAGCGAGCAGCTGACCGTGCGGCTGATGGATCGCGACGACAACGAACTCTACAAGGTGACGCTCGATCCGGTCCGCGCAGCCTGATTTCGCAAACGTCCTGATGGCTGGGTAATCCTTCCCGGCCATCGGGCCTGCGACTATGCTGCGTCGGCGGCAGGCTTCTGTGCAACGATCGGAAGCGTAGCGCCCCGAGGCACGACGCGCACCTTGAGCGGCAGTGCCCGTCCGCGAATGTCGATGTCGCGGATATCGAATGCGGACAGGTCGAGCCCGGACAGTTGAACGACCGTTTCGGAGACGACGACCGTGGCGTTGAACTCCTTGGCTGCCAGTTCCAGCCGGCTGGCGACATTGACGGTGTCGCCGACCGCCGTCACGCCCATGACATCGCGGTAGCCCATCGCGCCGACGATCGCCGGGCCGGCATGGATGCCGATCGCGACCCGAAGCGGTGAGCTTATCTCGCCGGCCAGATCGTCATTGAGCTGCTCGAGGTCCCGGATGATGGCGGCTGCGGCGGCAAGCGCCTGCCGGCACGCCTCGACATTGGTCGTGTCGACGCCGAACAGGGCCATGGCGCCATCGCCGATGAATTTGTCCATCCTGCCGCCGGCCTGCTCGACTGCCTTTCCGACCATAGCGAAATAGCGGTTGAGCAGAAAGACGATGTCGAAGGGCAGGCGATGGTCGGCAAGGCCGGTGAAATTGCGGATATCGCAGAAAAGCACCGCGACCTCCCTTTCGCGGCCCGGTATCACCGGCTGTCCGGGCAGGAGCAGGCGATTGCGATCGGGCACCAGCAGCGGCGTCACGCTGACATTGCCGGTGGGGCGCAGCTGGCAGGCCAGCCGCACGTCCGGATCGGCGCCGAGCCGCTTGAGCGTTGCCTGCTCGACCGAATTGGGCGGCGGCAGATTTTCCAACCCTTCGGAAACCTTGATCCGGCAGGTCGAGCACCGTCCCTTGCCGCCGCAGACGGCATAATGCGGAATGCCGCCGACGCGGCTTGCTTCCAGAACGCTGTAGCCCCTGGCGACGCGGACGACGTGGCCGTCGGAATAGCGAACCTCGATGAGATTGCGCCTTTCCCGATATGCCCGCAGCGCCCGCAGCGCAAACACGCCGGCCAGCAGGCCGCCGAAGCCGAGATAGACGCTTCGGATCAGCATCTCCTTGATCTGCCTGTCGTTGGCGATGACCGGCGCGTTGATCTGTGGCGGCGTTGCGCCGATCGAAGCGATGGTCCGGCCGCCCTCGACGAAGCCGAGCAGCGCCAGCACCGGAACGAGCACGGCGACAATCAGCAGCCAGGGCGCGACCCGCGGGTACCAATGGCGGTAACGCAACCAGAAATAGAGACCGAGGCAGCCATGCACCCATATGACGATCGTGGCGACGGACTGCCTTACCCCGCCCACGGGAGAAGCAACCCAGAGCGATCGCAGGACATAACGGTAACTGTCCTCGACGCCGGTCAGCGTGTGGAAAACCCGCGTGCCGATGACATGCTCAGCAATCATAAGGGGAATTGCGAAGCCGAGAACGATCTGGAATATCTCGCGCATCGGCATGATGAGCCCGCGCTTGCGGTAGAGCGAGAGCAGCGCCAGCGCGAAATGGACGGACACCGCGCCATAGAGGGCGACGGTGCCCAGCGGATTTCGCCAGATCATCAGGAACCACGGGCGCATAGCCTCTGCGGCCGGCAGCGAGATCAGCAGGAGTGCATGGTTGAGCAGGTGCATGGTGACGAATGTCATCAGCACCATGCCGGAGACGAGCCGCGTCGTCCGCAAATTCCTGTCGGAAAGTAGTCTTCTTGCCGGGGCCTGCGATAATTGCGGTGCGGCCATATGCTGTTGTTTCGCTCCTCGCCTGGAACACAGGGTTTAAGGCTGCGCGCTCTACAGTCAATAAGCGCCTGCCCTTACGGTCGGTCAATTCGCGGTTATCATTGGGCCGGAAAATGCCGCCAAACCGCGCTTTGCATGGCTGCCCTGCACCGTCCCCCTTTCGCAATTGCGAAAAACCATGTAAGAGCGCGCGCAAATGAAACGCGGCGCGTCGCCAGGCTGTGCCCGCAACCCTCCCGAGTGAAAACATGAAACTTCGCAACATCGCGATCATCGCGCACGTCGACCATGGGAAGACAACCCTTGTCGACCAGCTTCTCAAGCAGGCTGGCTCGTTCCGAGAAAACCAGCGCGTTGCCGAACGCGCGATGGATTCGAACGATCTCGAAAAGGAACGCGGCATCACCATCCTTGCCAAGGCCACCTCGGTCGACTGGAAGGACACGCGCGTCAACATCGTCGATACGCCCGGCCACGCCGATTTCGGCGGCGAAGTGGAACGCATCCTGTCGATGGTGGATTCGGCAATCGTTCTGGTCGACGCTGCCGAAGGCCCGATGCCGCAGACCAAATTCGTCGTCGGCAAGGCGCTGAAGGTCGGCCTGCGCCCGATCGTCGTCATCAACAAGATCGACCGCCCCGACGCGCGCCATGTCGAAGTCGTCAATGAGGTGTTCGATCTCTTCGCCGCACTCGACGCCAATGACGAGCAGCTCGACTTCCCGATTCTCTACGGTTCGGGCCGCGATGGCTGGGTCTCTGAAAATCCGGAAGGACCGAAAGACCAGGGCCTGGCGCCGCTGTTCGACCTGATCCTCAAGCATGTGCCCGCACCGACCGTCCACCCGGGCCCGTTCCGCATGATCGGCACGCTGCTCGAAGCCAATCCGTTCCTCGGCCGCATCATCACCGGCCGCATCGAGTCCGGTACATTGAAGTCGAACCAGCCGGTCAAGGTGCTGCACAATGACGGTTCGGTCGTAGAGACGGGACGCGTGTCGAAGATCCTCGCTTTTCGCGGGCTTGAGCGCCAGCCGATCGACGAGGCGCAGGCAGGGGACATCGTAGCCATCGCCGGTCTTTCCAAGGGCACCGTCGCCGACACCTTCTGCGATCCGGCCGTGACCGAGCCGCTGCATGCCCAGCCGATCGACCCGCCGACCGTCACCATGTCGTTCATCGTCAATGACAGCCCGCTTGCCGGCACCGAAGGCGACAAGGTGACCAGCCGCGTCATCCGCGACCGCCTCCTGCGCGAAGCGGAGGGCAATGTCGCGCTCAAGATCGAGGAATCGGCGGACAAGGATTCCTATTTCGTCTCCGGCCGCGGCGAGTTGCAGCTGGCCGTTCTGATCGAGACGATGCGCCGCGAAGGTTTTGAGCTTGCCGTATCGCGTCCGCGCGTCGTCATGCAGACGGGCGAAAACGGCGAATTGCTGGAGCCGGTCGAAGAAGTCGTCATCGACGTCGATGAAGAGCATGCCGGCGTCGTCGTGCAGAAGATGTCCGAGCGCAAGGCCGAGATGGTCGAACTGCGCCCCTCCGGCGGCAACCGCCAGCGCATCGTCTTCCACGCGCCGACGCGCGGCCTGATCGGCTACCAGTCGGAACTCTTGACTGACACGCGCGGCACGGCGGTTATGAACCGGCTGTTCCATGCCTACGAGCCCTACAAGGGCGAGCTGCCCGGCCGCACCAACGGCGTTCTGATCTCCAATGATCAGGGCGAGTCGGTGGCGTTTGCCATGTGGAACCTCGAGGATCGCGGCCCGATGGTCATCGAAGCCGGCGTCAAGGTCTATCAGGGCATGATCATCGGCATCCACTCGCGCGACAACGACCTTGAGGTCAACGTGCTGAAGGGCAAGAAGCTGACCAACATCCGCGCCGCCGGCAAGGACGAGGCGGTCAAGCTGACCCCGCCGATCCGCATGACGCTGGAGCGCGCACTGGCCTGGATCCAGGACGACGAGCTGGTCGAAGTGACGCCGAAGACCATCCGCCTGCGCAAGCTCTATCTCGACCCGAACGAGCGCAAGCGCTTCGAGAAGTCGTCGAAGACGGCAGGGGCTGCATAACGCCAGCTTTCCCTCCCCCTTGAGGGGAGGGTGGCCCGTAAGGGCCGGGTGGGGTCGCTGCGGCAGTGCTTGACGTTGCTTTGCGTCGAGCTCGGCATGAACCGACCCCCTCTGGCGCTTTGCGCCATCTCCCCCTCAAGGGGGGAGAAAACGCTGGTGCGCTTCATCCGCAATCGGCATATTCTCCGAGGCATTGCCCGGAGGATCACCCATGGAACCCACATCCCTTCTCATCTTCGCTGGCGCGCTGCTGGTCGCCGCCGGCTCGCCCGGCCCCAGCATTGCCGCGCTTGTCGCGCGGGTAATCTCGAAGGGTTTTCGCGATGTGCTGCCCTTCCTGGCGGCGATGTGGATCGGCGAGGCGATCTGGCTGTCGCTGGCGGTGTTCGGGCTTGCCGTCGTGGCGCAGAGTTTTCATCTCGCCTTCGTCATCGTGAAATGGGCGGGCGTGGCCTATCTCGCTTATCTCGCCTGGAAGATGTGGACGGCCCCTGTAGCGGTGCGCGACGGCGAGATGCCGCGCGAGGATTCGCCGGCAAAACTGTTCTTCGCCGGCATGGCGGTGACGCTGGGCAATCCCAAGATCATGATGTTCTATCTGGCGCTGCTGCCGACCATCATCGACCTTGCCTCGGTGAGTGTCGTCGGCTGGGTCGAACTCACGCTGACCATGGGAATCGTGCTGGTCGCCATCGACATCGCCTGGGTGATCGCGGCAGCGCAGGCGCGCCGGCTGCTGAAAAGCCAGCGCGCGATGAAGATCGCCAACCGCGTCAGCGCCACGACCATGGCGGGTGCTGCGGCGGCAATCGCGGCACGGTAACTGCCGCAGCTACATGCTCATCTCGATGATCGGCGCGATCTCGATGCTGCAGTTGGGCGCCGACAGGATCGGGCAGCCCTTGGCCTTGCTGGCGGCATCGTCGATGTCCTTCGCCTCGATGATCGAATAGCCGCCGGTCGGGTTCGAGCCGCCATTGTTCTCGACCTTGCCGCCGGGCAGCACGGTTTTCGACATGCCGACAGGATTGCCGCCGTCGACCACCGCTGCACCCAGGCTGCCGAACCAGCCGGTCCAGGCGTCCATCACTTCCTTCTTCTCGGCTTCGGTTTCCGGCATCTTGCCGGAGCCATGATAGACATAGAGAAATTTCGCCATGTTCTCCTCCCAGAGAAATCGGCGCAGCCGGCATGTGGCTACGCCACACGCAGATAATCTGCCTGAATCTTTGAGCCGGCAATCAACCGCAGATGGCACTCCCATCGTGCGTTGAAACAGCCGCGAAGAAATCAGTTTCGATGCCGTATTTCTGTCGCCGATGCCGCGTCATCTGCTCTTCATAAGAAGTTCGCATTTTGCATCGATGAGTGTCGCCAAACGCGCTCCATCTGCTACGATAGTCGCAAAAGCATATGACGGGGGAGATTTCCAATGGCATCCGGTCTCAAATCCAGAACCGCAGCGAAAAAAGCTCCGCCGGCCAGGAAAGCCCCTTCGACCAAGACTGCCGACAAATCCGTTCAACTGGCGGATTATCTTCTGGCCCGCGCGCCTGCCGAAGATGTCGCCGCTTATGAGGTGACGGCACTCGCGAAGGCTGCCGAACTGGCCGGCCGCGCGGTGGCAAAGCACAAGAAGGGCGAATGCGTCGTCGCCATTGACCGCGATGCCGGCGTGTCGGTTGGCGACAGGCCGCTGACCGTCGTTACTGTCGTCAACGACAACATGCCGTTCCTGTTCGACTCGGTATTGGGTGAAATCACCGACACCGCCGGCGAGCCGGCCTTCGTCACCCACCCGGTGATCGCCGTGAAGCATGGCAAGGGCGGCGTCGAGGCGATATTGGGCGAGGGCGGTGCAGGCAAGGGCGACCAGGGCGCCGACAGGCTGAGCGTCATCCATGTCCATATCCGCGCGCTCAGCGAGGATCAGGCCAAGGGGCTGGAAGAGCGGCTGAAGCGCGTGCTTTCGCAGGTGCGCGACGCCGTCGTCGACTGGAAGCCGATGCTGGCGCGGCTGGATCAGGCGATCTCCGAATTCCGCTATGCGCCGATCCCGCTCGACAAGGATGCGGTGACGGAAGCGATCGCCTTCCTCGAATGGCTGCGCGACGACAATTTTACTTTCCTCGGCATGCGCGAGTTCCGCTACACCGGCGGCGAAAAGAGCGGCACGCTCGATCGCGCCGGCAAGCCGGGGCTTGGCATATTGCGCGATCCCGACGTGATGGTGCTGCGCCGAGAGATCGATGGCGACAACACGACGACGCCGGAAATCCGCGCCTTCCTGCATGGGCCGGACCCACTGATCGTCACCAAGGCCAACGCCAAGTCGGTGGTGCACCGGCGCATTTATCTCGACTATGTCGGGGTGAAAACCTACGACGCCAAGGGCCGGCTTGCCGGCGAATTGCGCATGGTCGGCCTGTTCACGTCATCTGCCTATACGCGCTCGGTGATGAAGATCCCCTATCTGCGCTCCAAGGCGCAGACGGTCGTCACCAAATCCGGCTTCGACCCGGCCGATCATTCCGGCAAAGCGCTGATCAACGTGCTGGAGAGCTATCCGCGCGACGAACTGTTCCAGATCGCCGTGCCGACGCTGCGCAAGCATTCCGAGGCGATCCTCGGTCTGGTCGAGCGACCGCGCGTGCGGGCGCTGGTGCGCGTCGACCAGTTCGACCGCTTCGTGTCCGTGCTGGTCTTCGTGCCGCGCGACCGCTACGATTCGGTGGCACGCGAGAAGATTGGCAGCTATCTGAAGACCGTCTTCGACGGGCGGCTCTCGGCCTATTATCCGGCCTTCCCGGAAGGCGGGCTGGCGCGTGTCCACTTCATCATCGGCCGCTCCGGCGGCAAGACGCCGAAGGTCGAGCAGAAGACGATCGAAGCGGCGATCCGTGACATCGTGCGGACCTGGGAGGATGCGCTGGCGGAAGTCGCTGCGACTTCCGGCGCGGATTCCGGCCTGACGGCCATCGCCAACCGCTTCCCCGAGAGCTACCGCAACAGTTTCACCCCGGCCGAGGCCCTGGTCGATGCGCAGCAGATCGCGTCGCTCAGCGCTGAAAATCCGATCGCCATCGACTATTACCGCCACGCCGGCCAGAGCCCCGAGCAGGCGGCGCTGAAGATCTATCATTACGGCGCCCCGGTGGCGCTGTCGCGGCGCGTGCCGGTGCTGGAAAACACCGGCTTCCGGGTGATCAGCGAGCGCACCTTCGAGGTCGGCGACGAGACGACCGGCATGGTCTTCGTCCACGACATGGATCTGGAGAACGCTTTCGGCAAGCCGATCGACCTTTCCGACGGCGGCGCGCTGTTCGAGGAGGTGTTCCTGTCGGTGTGGCGCGGCGATGCCGATAATGACGGCTATAATGCGCTGGCCCAGACGGCCGCCCTGCCGTCGACTTCCATCGGCATATTGCGCGCCTATGGCCGCTATCTGCAGCAGGCCGGAATTCCGCAGAGCCAGGATTTCATTGCCGCAGCGCTCAACCGTTACCCGCAGATCGCGCGCGCTCTGTTCGATCTCTTCGTCGCCCGCTTCGACCCCAAGGCCAAGGACGGCGATGTCACCGCCAAGCACCTCAAGGCGGCGATCAAGGACGCGCTGGAGCAGGTGCCGAACATCGATGACGACACGATCATCAGGCGCTACGCCAACCTGATCGAAGCCTCGCTGCGCACCAATCATTTCGTTGCCGGCATCAAGGAAAAGGGCCAGTCGCTGGCGATCAAGCTCGATTCGCGCAATGTCGACGGCCTGCCGGAGCCGCGGCCATGGCGCGAAATCTTCGTCTATGGCCCGGAGGTCGAGGGCGTGCATCTGCGCTTCGGCCCGGTGGCGCGTGGCGGTCTGCGCTGGTCGGACCGGGCGCAGGACTACCGCACCGAAGTGCTGGGGCTGGTTAAGGCGCAGCAGGTGAAGAACGCCGTCATCGTGCCGGTCGGCGCCAAGGGCGGCTTTTTCCCAAAACGTTCTCCTGTCGGCGGCACGCGCGAAGCGGTCTTTGAGGCGGGCAAGAGCGCCTATATCAATTTCGTCTCCAGCCTGCTGTCGATCACCGACAATCTCGACGGAGACAAGGTGGTGCCGCCGGTGAGCATGATACGGCGCGACACCGACGATCCCTATTTCGTCGTCGCCGCCGACAAGGGCACGGCGACCTTCTCAGACACCGCGAATTCGATCAGCGAGGCGCACGGCTTCTGGCTCGACGATGCCTTCGCCTCCGGCGGCTCGGCCGGCTACGACCACAAGAAGATGGGCATCACCGCCAAGGGCGCGTGGGAAGCGGTGAAGCGGCATTTCCGCGAGATGAACCGCGATATCCAGACGACGCCGTTCAGCGTCGTCGGCGTCGGTGACATGTCGGGCGACGTGTTCGGCAACGGCATGCTGCTTTCCGAGCAGACGCGGCTGATCGCGGCCTTCGACCATCGCGACATCTTCATCGATCCCGATCCGGACATGGCCGCCTCCTTTGCCGAGCGCAAGCGCGTCTTCGACCTGCCGCGCTCGAGCTGGCAGGATTATGACAAGACCAAGCTGTCGCCGGGCGGCATCATCGTTTCGCGCGGCCAGAAATCGATTACGCTGCCGGCAGCGGCGGCCAAGGCGATCGGCCTCGACAAGACGACCGCCTCGCCCAACGAGATCATGAACGCCATCCTCAAGGCCGAGGCCGACCTGTTGTGGTTCGGCGGCATCGGCACCTATGTGAAGGCGGCGGGCGAGAGCAACCAGGAAGTCGGGGACCGCGCCAATGACGCGATCCGCGTGACCGCCGCGCAGTTGCGGGTGAAGGTTATCGGCGAGGGCGCCAATCTGGGTGCGACGCAGCGCGCGCGCATCGAGTTCGGCCTTCTAGGTGGTGCCTGCAATTCCGACGCGATCGACAATTCCGGCGGCGTCAATTCGTCGGACGTCGAGGTCAACATCAAGATCGCGCTGGCGTCCGCCATGCGCAAGGGCTCGCTGACACGGCCGGCGCGCAACAAGCTGCTCGCCGAGATGACCAGCGAGGTCAGCGCGCTGGTGCTCTCCAACAACTACCAGCAGACGCTGTCGCTTTCGCTGCAGCGAAAGCGCGGGCTGGCCGACATTGCCTATCAGGGCCGCTTCATGAGCGCGCTGGAAGCGCGCGGCCTGCTCGACCGCACCGTCGAGACGCTGCCTTCGCCGGCAGCCCTTGCGGAGCGCGAAAAGCGTGGCGAGCCGCTGACGCGGGCCGAGCTCGGCGTGCTGCTGGCCTATGCCAAGATCGTGCTGTTTTCCGATATCGTCTCCAGCGACCTGCTCGACGATCCGCATTTCGAGCGCGACCTGATGGGCTATTTCCCGGAAAAGATGGCGAAGAAATACGCCGCCGAGATCGGCACGCACAGGCTGCGGCGCGAGATCATCGCCCGCGTTCTGGCCAATGACCTGGTCAATCGCGGCGGACCGACCTTCGTCAACCGGCTGCAGGAAGCGACGGGAAGCACGGCTGCCGATGTTGTGCGGGCCTTCACGATCGTGCGGGCGGGCTTCGGCCTGCCGGCGCTTTATCGCGATATCGACGCGCTGGATAACCGGATCGACGGCCAGGTGCAGCTTGACCTCTATCAGGCCGTTGGCCGGCTTATCTTCGTGGCCTGCGGCTGGTACCTCAGGCATGGTGTGGGCGACGGTGCGGTGGACAAGCAGATCGCCGAGCTGACCGAGGCGCGCAAGGCGCTGGAGCCGAAACTCGCCTCGCTGCTGCCGGCCTTCAACAAGGCAAGGCTGGAAGAAAAACGCCTCGGCTTCATTGCTGCCGGCGCGCCGGAGGGGCTGGCCGAGCGGCTGGCGCAGACGGATGTCGCCGAACTCATTCCCGATATCGCGCTGGTTGCCCGCACGGCAAAGGCCGATATCGTGGCCGCCGCAAAAGCCTTCTTCGGCGTCAGCGACGCCTTCCGCATCGCCCGCATCGAGGACGCTGCGCGCGCGATCACGCCGTCCGACTATTATGACGGGCTGGCGCTGTCGCGGGCGACCGACACGATCGACACGGCCCGGCGCGGCATCGCGGTTGCAGCGCTCACCGGCTTCGGCAAAGCCGCCGATCCGGTCACCGCCTGGCTCGATGCCGGCGGCGCGCGCATCGCGATCATCCGCGAGCGCCTGCAAGGGCTGACGGAAGGCGGCGACATCACCGTGTCGCGGCTTTCGGTGGCGTCTGGGCTGATGAGCGACCTGACGGGGATGTGAGACGGGGGGAGGTGTAGTACATCTCCCACCTTCAATCCCTGCATCCTTATGCTTCGGGTGACGTGTCCGGTCCCGGGTCGCCGCCGGCCGCAGCTATCGAAAGCCTGCGCAGATAGTGGTTCCAGCCCTTCTCGTGGCTGTCGCGCTCGTTCTCGTTGGGCAACCCGCTATGGGTGAAGCGCACCAGTGTGCCGCCATCCTTCTCGACGAGATCGATCTCGACCAGGCTCGATCCCGGCGGCACCTCCTCACGCCCTTCCCAGCCGAAGCTGTAGGCGAGGCGGTGGATCGGGATCACCTCCGTGAACTGGCCGCGGGCGATGTGCTTGTCGCCGACGCTGACGAGATAGATGCCGCCGGGGCGGGCCTCAGTGGTCGCCGGGCCGATCCAGCGCGAAATCTTGTCGGGATCGGTGAGGAAGGCGAAGACCGTCGCCTGCGGGGCCGCGATCTGGATCTCGGTGCGAAGCGTTTCGGGCATCGGCGGACTCCTCCGGCTCGGGCCAGTGGCAACACTGTAGCCCAATCAGCATGCGGTGCAAGAAAGCGCCCACCGCCTCATGACATGCGCCTGACACCATTGCATGATGGCGGCCATGCAACTTCACGCTGCTCTGTCGTTCCTCGTCGATGAGGCGATCGACCTGCCCGGCGCCGACGCCTTCCTCGCGGCACTCGGCGCGAGGCTCGTCGCCGATGGCGTGCCGCTCGCCGGCGGTTCACTCACCCAGGCAGCGCCGCACCCGATCATCGCGCGGCGCACATGGTTGTGGCGCGCCGATACCGGAAGAGTGATCGAGGCGCTGGGCTTCGGTCTCACCGGACCCGCCGATCCCGCTCATGCCAATGTCAGACGCGATTGGCTGTTGCAACTCGGCACCGAAGCCGTGCAGGAGGATTTCGCCGGCTCTGCTCCCGACGGTGCCGTGCTTGGCTGGGCTGGAGCGCGTCCATTCAGCGAGCCTGACCTCGAACTGCTGCGCGAGGTGGCCCGCTTTGCCGCAGCGCCGCTTGCCGTGCTTGCTGCGCGCTCGACGCTTGCCGTGCTGCTCGAGACCTATCTCGGCCGGCGCAGTGCGGCGCAGGTGCTGGCCGGCAGGCTGCGGCGTGAGCCCGGCGAGACGATCCGCGCAGCACTGCTCTATGCCGACCTGCGCGGCTTCACCGAGTTGTCGGAAACGACCGCGCCGAGGGAGGTGATCGCAGCGCTCGACGCCTGGTTCGACCGCATCGCCGGCGCGGTCCACGCCTTCGGCGGTGAGGTGCTGAAGTTCATCGGCGACGGCGTGCTGGCGATTTTTCCGATCGGCGAGCGCGACGCTGCCGCTGCTTGCGACGCGGCGCTGCGCGCGGTGGCGGCCGCGCGCGCCGGCATGGATCACCTCGACCGCACACGGGTCGCGCAAGGCCTGGCGCCTCTGCCCTTCGGCACGGCGCTCCATATCGGCGAGATGCTGTGGGGCAATATCGGCACCGCCGACCGGCTGGATTTCACCGCTATCGGCTCTGCCGTGAACCTCGTCAGCCGGTTGGAGGGCCTGTGCCGGCCGCTCGGCCGCCCGGTGCTGCTTTCGGAGGCGTTTGCAGCGGAAACGCAGCGAGCCCTGATCCCGCTCGGCGAGCACAGGCTGCGTGGCATCGCTGAGCCCTGCGTGGTGTATGCGCCAGAGGCGTGAGGTAGGTCCTCGTGCACCGCGAAGTTGTCGGACAAGGAATTTCCGTCTCTGGCACTCTCCCTTTGCACGGCTCCCAAAAACATGCAGACATGGCGCCAGCCTAAAACGCGACGCAGGCGGGTGGAGGAAATATGGCCGACGTGACAGTTCAGCGCGCCTCCGGTCGCGGCATCTGGGGCTGGATGTTCTTCGACTGGGCGGCGCAACCGTTCTTCACGGTGGTCACCACCTTCATCTTCGGCCCCTATGTCGTCTCACGCATGGCCAGCGACCCGGCCATGGGGCAGGCGGCCTGGGGCTACGGCATCGCCGCTGCCGGCTTCGTCATCGCCATATTGTCGCCGGTGCTCGGCTCCATCGCCGACCAGACCGGCCCGCGCAAGCCGTGGATCGCCTTTTTCGCGGCGATCAAGATCGCGAGCCTGTGCGCGCTGTGGTTTGCCGCTCCCGGCTCGCCGCTGGTGCCGGTGATCCTGTTCTTCTCGCTGGCATCGGTCGCTGCCGAATTCTCCACCGTGTTCAACGATTCGATGATGCCGCGGCTGGTTTCCAAGGCCGAGATCGGCAAGATCTCCAACATTGCCTGGGGGCTCGGCTATCTCGGCGGCATGATCGCGCTGATCTTCGTGGTGACGATGCTTGCCGGTTCCCAGGAGACGGGCAAGACGATCATCGGCGTCGATCCGCTGTTCGGGCTCGATCCCAAGCTCGGCGAGGATGCGCGCGCGACCGGGCCGCTTTCGGCGCTGTGGTATTTCATCTTCATCCTGCCGATGTTCTTCTTCACGCCCGACGGCGCCAAGGGCAAGCCGATCGGTCCGGCCGTGCGCGAGGGCCTCGCCGAGTTGAAATCGACGCTGGGCGAGGTGCGCCAGCGCAGCGGCGTTTTGCGCTTTCTGGTGGCGCGGATGATCTATCAGGACGGCGTCAATGCCGTGCTTGGCCTGGGCGGCGTCTTCGCGGCGGCGATGTTCGGCTGGTCGATCACCGAGATCGGCGTTTTCGGCATCATCCTCAATGTCGTCGCGATCTTCGGCTGCTGGATCGCAGCGCGTCTAGATACGGCGTTCGGCTCCAAGACGGTTGTGATGATTTCGCTGGTGTTCCTGACCATCGCGACGGTGGGTATCGTCTCGACCGGTCCGGGCTTCACGCTGTTCGGCGCGCTGATGCTGCCGGGCGCCGATACGGGCGGCCTGTTCGGCACGCCGGCGGAAAAGGCCTACATTCTCTTCGGCCTGCTGATCGGGATCGCCTTCGGCCCGGTCCAGGCCTCGTCGCGCTCCTATCTGGCGCGCAGCGTCACCGCCGAAGAGGCCGGGCGCTATTTCGGCATCTACGCACTGGCCGGCCGCGCGACGAGTTTCGCCGCGCCGTTTCTGGTGGCAACGGTGACCGCACTCAGCGGCTCGCCGCGGCTGGGAATGGCGATGATCCTGCTGTTCCTGGTGGTCGGCATGGCTGTGCTGTGGCCGACGCCTTATCCGGCGGACAAGGTGGATTGAGCGCTTATCCCTCCCCCTTGAGGGGAGGGTGCCGAGCGAAGCGAGGTGGGAGGGGGCAAAGCGGCTGATCTTACCTGCTTCTGATATGCTTCAAGTGGCGCCTCGCGCTTCCGCGGCGACCCCACCCGACCGCTTCGCGGCCACCCTCCCCTCAAGGGGGAGGGCAACAGCGCTCAATGCCGGAAATGCCTCACACCCGTAAACACCATGGCGATGCCATGCTCGTCCGCCGCTGCAATCACATCATCGTCGCGCATCGAGCCGCCTGGCTGGATGACGGCGGTGGCGCCGGCTTCGATGGCTGAAAGCAGGCCATCGGCGAAGGGGAAGAAGGCATCGGAGGCAACGACCGAGCCTTTGGTCAGCGGCTCGGCAAGGCCTGCCGCCTCGGCTGCGTCCAGTGCCTTGCGGGCGGCGATGCGCGCGGAATCGACCCGGCTCATCTGGCCGGCACCGACGCCCACCGTCGCACCGTCCCTGACATAGACGATGGCGTTCGACTTGACGTGCTTGGCGACGCGGAAGGCGAATTTCAGGTCGGCCAGTTCCTGCGCGGTCGGCGCGCGCTTGGTCACGACCTTGAGCTCGAGCCCGTCGACCACGGCGTTGTCGCGTGACTGCACCAGAAGCCCACCGGCCACCGACTTGACCATGACACCGGCCGTGCGCGGATCGGGCAGGCCGCCGGTGACGAGAAGACGCAGGTTCTTCTTGGCGGCGATGATCGCCTGTGCTTCCTCGCTGGCACCGGGTGCGATGATGACCTCGGTGAAGGTCTTTACGATCTCTTCCGCCGCCTCTGCGTCGAGCAGGCGGTTGACGGCGACGATGCCGCCGAAGGCAGAGACGGGATCGCAGGCCAGTGCCTTGGCATAGGCTGCCTTCAGCGTTGCGCCTTCAGCGACGCCGCAAGGGTTGGCGTGCTTGATGATGGCCACCGCCGCCGAACCGGCTGGGTCGAACTCGCCGACCAGCTCGAAGGCCGCGTCGGTGTCGTTGATGTTGTTATAGGAGAGTTGCTTGCCTTGGAGCTGGCGCGCAGTGGCGACGCCCGGGCGCTTTTCGCCGGTGACGTAGAAGCCGGCCTGCTGGTGCGGGTTCTCGCCATAACGCATGACGTTTTCGAGCTTGCCGCCGAAGGCGCGCCAGGTCGGATGCTCGATGGCCAGTGCCTCGGCAAACCAGCCGGAGATGGCTGCATCGTAGGCTGCGGTGCGGGCAAAGGCCTTGGCGGCGAGCTTCTGTCGAAACTCGAAGGACAGGCTGCCGATGTTCATCTCCAGCGCATTGATCACCGGGGCGTAGTCTTCCGGGTCGGTGACGATGGCGACATAGGCGTGGTTCTTGGCGGATGCGCGCACCATGGCCGGACCGCCTATATCGACATTCTCGACGATCGAGGCATAGTCGGCACCGGATTGGCGGACTTCCTCAAACGGGTAGAGATTGACGACGACGAGGTCGATCGGCTCGATGCCGTGGACGTGCATGGCGTGGACATGCTCGGGGTCGTCGCGCACGCCGAGCAGCGCGCCATGGACCGAGGGGTGCAGTGTTTTCACGCGGCCGTCCATGATCTCGGGGAAGCCAGTGAGTTCCGAGACGTCGCGCACGGCGATGCCAGCCTCGGCGATCGTCTTGGCGGTACCGCCGGTCGAGACCAGTTCGACGCCGGCTTTTACCAGCGCGGCTGCGAAGTCGACCAGGCCGGTCTTGTCGGAGACGGAGAGAAGCGCGCGGCGGACGGGAACGAGATCGGGCGCAGGAATTTTCTTGGAGGCGACGGCCATGTCGGAGCGGGCCTTTCGAGCTTGGGAGGCGGATGCGCGCGGCCTAGCACAGACGCAAGGTAAATCAAGCTTTGCGGGGCAGAAAATCGGCCAAAAGGCCCGCTCAGTTGTTCTGCGGGTAACCGGCCGAGTGCGTGCGCGTGAACTGCCAGTGCATTTCGGGAAACTGCGACGCCTTGTAGGAGAGCACGATCTGGCGGCTGTGGCGCGGCCCGCCGAGGCCGGCGAAGAAAATCGATTCCTCGACCGTCGGCGTCATTTCGCCGGCGGTGAAAAGCCAGTTGTCGGCATGGGGTGCTGCCAGCACCAGCCGATCCTTGTCGTCGTGGAAAAGCTCGATATCCGGGTGGATGTGAAAGCGGATGGTGACGAGATCGCGGCCATTGTCGAGTGGCGGCGCGCCGCGTGAGCGCAGGAAACGGTCGATGCCGGTGAGGATATTGCCATCGGCAGCCAGCGCCATTTCGCGCTCGTGATAGAGGCCGAAGCGCGCGACATAGCCGTCATGGCTGGCAACGAAACCTTGCGTGCCCTTGCTGTCGGTGCGTTCCGAAGGCACATGGCGCGGCCCGCCGATCAGCGGCGAGCCGAGCAGGCCGTTGACGCGCGGCGAATGGCTGAAGCGCGCCGACGAGGTGTCGTTGAGCGATGCGGTGGAGTGGGCGGCGGTGGCGCGCGCCAGCGGGCGGAATTCCTCCGCTCCGTAGGCGTCGATGCCGGCATTGACGATGAAATGCTGGCGGCCGGAAGACATCTCGAAGGACAGGCAGCCGGCATGTGCCGCTTCCGAAACTTCGCTGGGCGGCGCAGTGCCTGTGTCGGCAATCACCGTGGTGCCGCCCATCGACAGGCGCTCATAGCCGGAATGCGGGGCGTGAAGCAGCGGCGCGCCGGCGGTGTCGTCGTGGCGCATGATGGCGGCGATGCGATCGGGAATGGTGACACCCATGCCGTTGAAGCGGGCGATGCTGCCGTCCTGATGGCGGAAGAAGCGCAGCGCCGGCAGCATGCGGTCGATTGCGCCGATCAGCGCTTCGGGCGGCGTCTCGGCCTGGTTGGCGTAGGTCTGGCGCAGCGGCAGCAGGTCTGCCAGCAGTTCCAGAACCGCCATCGGATTGCGCGAGATGTGGCCACCGTCGGCAAGGATCTGACGGTTCAGTTCGTCGGCGAGGTTGCGCGTGGCGCTGCGCAACGCGGTCTGCGGCGCGGGCAGCGACAACGCGGCGAAGGCAAGCGCGATGCGGGTGCGCAGGCGCTCCTCGCCGTCGGGCATTTCGCGGGCCATGGAGCGCAGATAGCGGATCTGCAGCGCCAGCGATTTCAGGAAGGCGCGGTAGAAGGGGAATTCGGCACCCTGCAGCACGACGGAAGAATGCTGCAGCCATGCGATGATGCGCTTGGCGCTGGTCGCCGGTTCCCAGGCGACGCCCGAGATGCGGCCGCCATGGGTGGCGATCCAGTCCGAAACCAGCGCGCGCGCATTGGCGGCGGCTAGTTCCGTGCCGGCGGCGCGCATATGGCGCAGCCAGCGGAAGCCGTGCAGCGATTTCTGCCAGCCGCGATTGGGCACCTCGATCTGGAACGGCGACTTGCCGCCGGTCTCGACGAGATGGCCTGAAAGCGGGTAGCGGCCATAATAGATTTCCAGCGCAACCTGCTGGTCGGCGAGCCTGAGATCGGGCGGCGCAATCAGCACGCGCTCTGGCGTACGACCGGTATAGCGCCAGCGGTAGACCGGACCGGCGCGCAAGCGACGGCGGGTCTTGCGCCAAAGCTCTTTGGCGACGAGCGCCCAAAGGCCTGTCGTGTTGCCTGCCGCAATCGACAAGAATTTCCTCCAAAAAAGACGTCCGCCCGGCGAGAACGTTATATGATTCAAGATTCTATGCGAAGTTGAATTTCGCTACCGGCGCGGCCTGGGGATAAGTTGTGACCTACCCAATTCGGGTAAGGCGCGCGGCAAAGAAGCCGTCGAGCCCGGAAATCTCCGGACGGCCCATATCCATGTCCGCCGGCGTCGTGCGCAAAGTGCCCTTCGGCGTCAGGAACGCGTCAGCGCCCGCAACCTCACCGAGTTGGATCGGATCATCGGCAACGCCGGGCGTGGCCGCAAGAAAGGCTTCGTAAAGCGCTTCGCCTTCGAGCGGGTCGAGCGAGCAGTTGGAGAAGACGATCCGTCCACCGGGCTTGACCAAAGTGATGGCGCGGGCAAGCAGGCGGTACTGCAGGTCGGCCAGTTTTTCGATATCAGCAGGCGATTTCGTCCATGGCACGTCCGGGTGGCGACGCACGGTGCCAGTCGACGAGCACGGTGCGTCGAGCAGCACTGCGTCGAAGAGTTCTTCCGGCTCATAGCGCAGGATGTCGGCCTGGGCGGCTGCGGCGGTCATGCCTAAGCGCTCAAGGTTCTTCTCCAGCCGGGCGAGCCGGTTCTTCGAGCTGTCGATCGCGGTAACGCGTGCGCCGGCCAGCGCCAGCTGTGCCGTCTTGCCGCCGGGTGCTGCGCAAAGGTCGGCGACGTGCAAGCCCGAGACATCGCCGAACAGGCGCGCGGGAAGTGCTGCGGCGGCGTCCTGCACCCACCATTCGCCCTCAGTGAAACCGGGCAGGTCCGGCACATTGGCGGCGAGCCGTTCGACGCGCACCGAGCCGGTGGGCAGCACGATGCCGCCAAGCTTTTCCGCCCAGGATTGAGGATCGGATTTCACGGTGAAATCGACAGGGGCTTCGAGGCGATGAGCGGTGAGGATTTTCTTTGCCGCATCTGCGCCATAGCCGGAAACGAGTCGGGCGCGGAACCATTCCGGCGCGTCGTCGGTCTCGGCCAGCATGGCCGGCAGTTCCTCGGCCTTGCCGCGCGCCAGCGAGCGCAGCACGCCGTTGACAAGGCCGGAAAAGCGGCCGGTGCGCGGATCGGACTTGGCGTGGGTGACGGCGATATCGACGGCGGCGCTGTCGGGAATGTCGAGGAACAGGATCTGCGCTGCCGCGACATGCAGGATGTGGGTGAGCGCTGTGGCGTTGGCAGGCAGCGCTTTTTCAAGCCGCGCCGAAATCAGGTTGTCGATGGTGCGGCGGTAGCGCAGCGCGGTCGCGAGGATCGCCCGCACCAGCGAGCGGTCGCGCATGTCGAGCGCCTTGAACTGCGGATGGCCATGGTCGTGGTCGGTCAGTCCGTCGAGCGAGGTCTTTGCGTCGATGACGGCTGCCAGCAGCTTTGCCGCCGCCTTGCGCGCGGCGAGGCCGGGCGCATTAGCATCCTCTTGTCTCTGGTATTCCGATTGCCTGAATGGTTTCGGTTTGGAGCGCTGACGGTCGTTCACGGTCACGACCATGGGCCTTTCGGCCCGGTCGGGTTGCGGCCCCATGGACCGGAATTCGGCTGCGTCGGCTTTTCCTCCACGGCGGGCTTTGCGGGAGCTTCCCACGGGCCGGCTTCGCGCGGCTCAGGATTGCGCGGCGCAGGAGCAGGGCGCGCGCCGCCGTTGCCGCCCATGCCCTGGCGTGCCATCTCCTCCAGCGCAGCGATGCGGTTCTCGGTGTTGGGGTGGGTCGAGAAAAGATTGTCCATGCGCTCGCCGGAAAGAGGATTGATGATGAAGAGCGGAGCCATTGCGGGATTGCGCTCTGCGTCGGGGTTGTGGATGCGTTCGACGTTGCGGGCGATCTTGTCAAGGGCTGATGCCAGCCAGAGCGGATTGCCGCAGATCTCGGCGCCACGCCGATCTGCGGAATATTCGCGCGTGCGGCTGATCGCCATCTGCACCATTCCGGCAGCGAGCGGGGCGACGATCATGGCCACCAGCACACCGACGAAGCCGAGCGGATTGTTGTTCTCGCGGTTCCCCCGAAGAAGAAGGCAAAGTTGCCGAGCATGGAAATCGCGCCGGCAAGGGTCGCGGTGATCGTCATGGTCAGCGTGTCGCGATACTGGACATGGGCAAGCTCATGCGCCATCACGCCGGCCACTTCCTCATGCGACAGCCGCTGCAGCAGGCCGGTGGAGGCGGCAACCGCCGCGTTCTGCGGGTTGCGCCCGGTGGCGAATGCGTTGGGCTGTGGGTTGTCGATGAGATAGACCTTCGGCATCGGCAGGCCGGCGCGTTCGGCCAGCGCACGCACGATACCGTAATATTCGGGCGCATTCTTCTCGTCGACCTCGACGGCATGGTTCATGCGCAGAACCATCTTGTCGGCGTTCCAGTAGCTGTAGAGGTTCATGGCGGCCGCCATCATGAAGGCGATCATCATGCCGCCCGAGCCGCCGATGGCGTAGCCGACGGCCATGAACAGCGCGGTCATGAAGGCCAGCAGCATTGCGGTTCGCATGATGTTCATTCTTCGGCTCCGTAAACGCGCGCAAGGAAGGGGTCGATACGCGATAAAACTTCGCTATATGATGGGTAAGAATTGGTCCGGTTTCAATCATCTGCCGCGGGAGTTCGCGAATGACCGAGAACACAACCGAAAGTAACGGAACGGTCGTCGAGCCTGTTGAACGCAAGGCGCTGTCGCCGGCTGCCGAACGCGCGCTGAAGGAAGCGGAGGCGCGACGCCAGGCCTACAAGAAGCAGGAGGCTGCCCTGCCACGCGAGATCGGCGGCCGCGGCGGCAACGAGCCGGTGCGCTACGGCGACTGGGAGATAAAGGGTCTGGCGAGCGATTTCTGAGGATGGGTTGTAGGGAAAAACCCCTCTCCGTCGCGCTTCGCGCGCCACCTCTCCCCATTACATGGGGCGAGGAACCAGCACTCGCGGAGGTCGCGGCCTCACAGAACTTGGGTTCCTCGCCCCACAAAGTGGGGAGAGGTGGCTCGGCGAAGACGAGACGGAGAGGGGAATTCTAACCGTCCTCTGCCGTTCATCAGCCGCATCCCCGGAACGATAGCCGGCATTGTGCGTTGAGGGTAAAATCTTCTCTCAAGATCGCGAGGTAGCGCCATGCTGATCCGGCTAGGCTACGAGATTGCCATCGAATGCACGCAGCCCATGCCGGTGATATCGGTGCTGGAAATCTGCAAGGAGCGGCGGGCTGATATCCAGCGGCAGACGAAGGTGCTGACCTCGCCAAATGTTCCAAACCACACTTACGAGGATGTCCACGGCAATCTTTGCCGCCGCTTCATGGCGCCGGCGGGAGGGTTCCGCATTCTCTATGACGCGCTGGTCGAAGACAGCGGCGAACCCGACGAACTGAACACCTTGGCCAAGGAAATGCCGGTGCAGGATCTGCCCGACGAGGTGATCGGCTACCTCTTGGGCAGCCGCTATTGCGAGACCGATCATCTCGGCGACATCGCCTGGCAGCAATTCGGCCATGTGCCAAGCGGCTGGGCGCGGGTGCAGGCGATCACCGAATATGTGCACAACCGGCTGTCCTTCGGCTACGGCTATGCCCGCGCCACACGGACTGCCGCGCAGGCGCATGACGAGCGCGTCGGGGTCTGCCGCGACTTCGCGCATCTGGCGATCGCACTTTGCCGCTGCATGAACATTCCGGCCCGCTACGTGAACGGCTATCTCGGCGATATCGGCATCCCGCCGGACCCGTCGCCGATGGATTTCAACGCCTGGTTCGAGGTTTTCCTCGACGGTAAATGGTACACGTTCGACGCCCGACACAACAAGCGCCGCATCGGGCGCGTGGCGATCGCGCGCGGGCGCGATGCGACCGATGTGCCGCTGCTGCACAGCTTCGGCGCACACACGCTGACCGGCTTCAAGGTCTGGACCTATGAGCAGGACAGCCATCCGGCGACGCCTCCGCCGCATGGCATCGACCGCACCTTCGATGCGCAGATGCTTTCCTGAACGGCGTTGCATTGACCCTGAGCGGCGTTGCATTGACGGGCGCGTGCTCGCCAATGTGACTTCCGGTGGTGAGGCGAGATACTGGCTCGTGCTGCCCTATTGCGGCAGCCGGCGCGAAAGCCGGTGCAATTGAAGCGCCGGGTTTACCGGCGATTAAGCACAGAATTCATCAATTCGTTTCGAAATCAAAAGCTTATATTTGCCGGGTGGATTGAACCCCAGGTTGTAAACCCGATTCGATGAAATTCCTGCTACGACGCTCTCGGGTTTTCTTGGCTGAGGGGCAAAAACCATGCGTAGGGCGCGGGCACTATCCGATTTCGCGAAAAATCGAAGCGGCAACTTCACCTTGATGGCGGCGGTATCGATGTCGGTACTGCTTCTGACCATAGGCTTCGGCATCAATGTCGCGCAGTCGCTGAACGTGAAATCGAGCCTCCAGTCCGCGCTCGATTCGGCCGTGACCTCGACGGCGCGCGACCTGACCACCGGCACAATCGAGGAAAAGGACGCGCGGAGGATGGTGGAGGCATTTCTAAGCGCCAACAGCACGTCGCGATTTTCGACCAATGACCGTTTCGTGCTCGACCAGCTCGTCGTCGACCGGACAGCCAGGACGATCTCCGCGACGGCCCATGCCAATGTCGTGCTGGCCTTTCCGATGTTCAACATCGGCGACCCGCGCGTCGGTACTGAATCGGCTGCCGTCTACTCCGACGTAAACGTCGAGGTGGCGATGATGCTGGATTTGACTGGCTCGATGAAAAAGGCTGGTACCGACGACAAGCTTGGTGATCTGCAGAAGGCGGCTACGCGAGCGGTGGAAACGCTGCTAAGCGGACAAAACCTCAACGACCGGGTTCGCGTGGCACTTGTTCCCTACGCGAATTCCGTGAATGTCGGTGCCGCGATTGCCGAGAAAGCGGTTTATATCGAAAAGAATGAGGCAGACCGTGGCAAGGTCGTTTCGAACGCCGATCCGAGAAACGTGACTTCCTCCGGACGCGACTACTGCGCGACGGAGCGCAAAGGGACTGCATACGTTTATACGGATGATGGCCCCGACGTCGCCATGGTTAATCGGGATTTTCTCCTGACAGCGTTTGCCAAGGGCTATACCGACGGAAATATCAATTATTTGCCAAGCGAGAAGTGTCCCACAGTTGCGGTGGTGCCGCTGACGGCAAACCTGAAAACCCTCACCGATACCATCGAAAAATTCGTCGCTGATGGTGGCACGGGAGGGCATATCGGGGTTCAGTGGACCTGGTACATGCTGTCCGACAAATGGAAGAATGTCCTTGCCACATCCGCAGCACCTGGCCCGTACAAAAAGGTTGCCAAATACGCGATCCTGATGACAGACGGAGAGTTCAATCTCGGCTTTTCCGGTGCCGCGACCGTTCAGGAAGCTTATGGTGCAGGCGCGGCTGCTCGCTCAATTCCGCATGCCACAAAGCTGTGCGCCGAGATGCGCAAGGCTGGCATTGAAATATTCACGATCGGGTTCAAGTTGCCGAATGATGCAGCGCGCAAACTCATGCGCGACTGCGCGACACCCGACACTGGTGGCATCAAGCATTACTACGACACGTCGAGCGGCCCGGAGCTCGATCAGGCCTTCCAGCAGATCACCGGGAACATCGAAGGGCTAGCCTTGACCAAATAGACACGGCAAGAGGATTTCCGCATAAACGGAAAAGGCCGCCGCTTCCGAAGAAGCAGGCGGCCTTCCCGTGACTTTCGTCCAGTGCGTGGCGTCAGCCGCGATCCCTCGGGGCCGCAAGCTGCACGTCAAAACCTTTAGAGGAGAGACTGCTCTCCAGAAAGGTAATCCGCTGAGCCCTCGCTCTGAAAACCGAAACCACTCGACATCGGATCACCTCCTTTCATTTGTTGAACACAACCCGAAGGTGGGACTGTTTGCCCGATTTCGCAAGTGCAAATCTGCAACGGTGTTTGCATTCTTGTGCGGGGCGTCCGATCACGGGGCAATCGAGTATGGGACTCCCACCCCTAACCCCTCCCCACAAGGGGGAGGGGAATAAGACGGCCTGGGTTACGCCTTCTTGTTCTGCCGGTTCTCGATGAGGTCATCGACAACGGCCGGATCGGCGAGCGTGGATGTGTCGCCGAGCGCGCCAAAGTCGTCCTCGGCAATCTTGCGCAGGATGCGGCGCATGATCTTGCCGGAGCGCGTCTTGGGCAGGCCCGGCGCGAACTGGATCTTGTCTGGCGAGGCGATGGCGCCGATCTCCTTGCGGACATGGGCGATGAGTTCCTTGCGCAGGTCCTCCGACCATTCGACGCCGCTCATCAGCGTGACATAGCTGTAGATGCCCTGGCCCTTGATGTCGTGCGGGTAGCCGACGACGGCGGCTTCCGACACCTTGTCGTGGGAGACGAGTGCGGATTCGACCTCGGCGGTGCCCATGCGGTGGCCGGAGACGTTGATGACGTCGTCGACGCGGCCGGTGATCCAGTAATAGCCGTCGGCGTCGCGGCGGCAGCCGTCGCCGGTGAAGTATTTGCCCTTGTAGGTGGAAAAATAGGTCTGGATGAAGCGCTCATGGTCGCCATAGACGGTGCGCATCTGGCCCGGCCATGAATCGACGATGCAAAGATTGCCGTCGGCGGCACCCTCCAGCACCTTGCCGTCATTGTCGACCAGCTGCGGCTGGACGCCGAAGAAGGGCCGCGTCGCCGAGCCGGCCTTGAGGTCGGTGGCGCCGGGCAGCGGCGTGATCAGGATGCCACCGGTCTCGGTCTGCCACCATGTATCGACGATCGGCACCTTCTTGTTGCCGACGACATTGAAATACCATTCCCAGGCTTCCGGGTTGATCGGCTCGCCGACCGAACCCAGCACGCGCAGCGACTTGCGTGAGGTCTTCTTCACATGGTCGTCGCCGGCGCCCATCAGCGCGCGGATGGCGGTGGGGGCGGTGTAGAAGATGTTGACCTTGTGCTTGTCGACGACATCCCAGAAGCGCGAGGCGGACGGGTAGTTCGGCACGCCCTCGAACATCAGCGTCGTCGCGCCATTGGCGAGCGGGCCATAGACAATGTAGCTGTGGCCGGTGACCCAGCCGACATCGGCGGTGCACCAGTAGATGTCACCGTCATGGTAATCGAAGACATATTGGTGGGTCATCGAGGCAAAGACGAGATAGCCGCCGGTGGTGTGCAGTACGCCCTTCGGCTTGCCGGTGGAGCCCGAGGTATAGAGGATGAACAGCGGGTCTTCCGCCTTCATCTTCTCAGGCTTGCAGTCGGGTTTCACCGACGCGACTTCGTCGTGATACCAGACGTCTCGGCCCGGAGCCCAGCCGACCTTGCCGCCGGTGCGGCGCACGACCACGACGGTCTTGACCCGGACATGGTTGCGAGCGGCAATGTCGATCGCCTTGTCGGTGTTTTCCTTGAGCGGGATGGTCTTGCCGCCGCGCAGGCCCTCGTCGGCGGTTATGACGAAAGTCGATTCGCAATCGACGATGCGGCCGGCGAGAGCGTCAGGCGAGAAGCCGCCGAAGACGATCGAATGGATGGCGCCGATGCGGGTACAGGCGAGCATCGCATAGGCCGCTTCCGGGATCATCGGCATGTAGATGGTGACGCGGTCGCCCTTCTTGACGCCGTGCTTCTTCAGCACATTGGCGAGCCGGCAGACATGCTCATAAAGCTCGTTATAGGTGATCTTCTTGTCGTCGTAGGGATTGTCGCCTTCCCAGATGATCGCTGTCTGGTCGCCGCGCTTCTTCAGGTGGCGGTCGATGCAGTTGTAGGAGACGTTGGTCAGCCCGTCCTCGAACCATTTGATCGAAACCTTGCCGGTGAACGAGGTGTTCTTGACCTTGGTGTAGGGCTTGAACCAGTCGATGCGCTTGCCGTGCTTGGCCCAGAACTTGTCGGGATTCCTGACGCTGTCGCCATACCATTTCAGGTAGGTGTCGTTGTCGATCAACGCGTTCTTCTTCCACGCCGGCTGGACGCGGTGGACTTTTACATCGGACATTTTCTCTCCCCATACTGACCGGCGGTCGATCGCCGCCGGCTGCGCTTCGTAGCGCGGAATTCGCCGGACTTAATATCATTCCCGCGCCGGCGACAATATTAGACATAGGGTTTGGGCGTGGTTGCGGCCATCAGGATGGTCTTGCGCGGCCGCCGCGCTATCAGCACTCGCTCGTGCTTGCTGCCAAGCATTTGATTTCATGGATGAAATCACGCGAATCGTGATAGGCTGTTAGTAGCCGGTTAATCATCGCGTCGCATCATCGTGACTGTGGAGGATCGGCTGAGGCGGGAGAATTGCCATGCGTGAGACTTCTGAACTGGAACTGATGCTGAAGGGTTACGGGCTGACCACGGCACAGCTTCTCTATCACATGCCCGACCACCCTCATGTGCTGCAGACCTTCATCTGGCAGGACTATGACCTGGCTCCGAAATTTCCCGGCCTGTTCAGGTTCATCGAGTTCTGGAAGGCCAAGCTCGACGGTCCGCTGCATTCGGTCAGCTACACGCATCGCAAGCTGATCGCGCCGAATGAATGGCGCAATGTGAACGGCGAGTTCGTGATGCACTGATGTCGGCGACGGCGGCTGCAAGGCAACCGCCGTCTGTAGTGCCGGGGCTCAGCTCTTCGCGACGAACGGCGCAGGACGCCGGCCGGCAGTCTGACGCTCGAGCATCCAGCCGGGATATTCGGCGGGCAGTGCGCTGACCTCGTCGAGCTTGGCAAGATCGTCGGCATCGAGCTTGAGCTGTGTGGAAGCAAGATTCTGCTCGAGCTGGTCCATTCGGCTGGCGCCGATGATGACGCTCATGACGAAGGGCTTTGCCAGGACATAACCAAGCGCCACCGTGGCGACGCTGACGTCGTGCTTTTTGGCGATCTCGCGCATGACGGCGACTGCTGCCCAGGCGCGATCCTCGTTGACCGGCGGGAAATTGAAGGCGTTACGGCGGCCGTCGCCATTGCCGGGCGCGCCGGGTCCATACTTGCCGGAGAGCAGACCGCCGGCCATGGGCGACCACACCATCAGGCCGAGCTTTTCCTCGTTGAGGAGAGGCACGATCTCGCGCTCGAGATCGCGGCCGGCGATCGAATAGTAGGACTGGACGGTTTCAAACCGGGCGATGCTCTTTCGCTCCGAGATGCCCAGCGCCTTGGCGATGCGCCAGGCCTGCCAGTTCGACACGCCGACATAGCGGACCTTGCCGCCGGCGACGAGATCGTCGAGCGCGCGAAGCGTCTCGTCGATCGGCGTCACGGTGTCCGTGCCGTGGAGCTGGTAGAGGTCGATATGGTCAGTCTGGAGGCGTTCGAGGCTGGCGTCGACCGAATCCATGATGTGGCCGCGTGAGGAACCGCGCTGGTTCGGCCCTTCGCCCATCTGGCCATGAACCTTGGTGGCGATGACGACATTTTCGCGTTTGACGTCGAGGTTCTTCAGCGACTGGCCGAGAAGGCGTTCTGACTGGCCGAAGGAATAGACGTCGGCGGTGTCGAAGAAATTGATACCCGCGGCCAGCGAACGGCTGACGATTTCATCGACGCCTTTCTGGTCGAGGCTGGCGATGGCGCCCCATTGGGCATTTTCGCCGGCGGCCCCGAATGTCATGGTGCCAAGGCAGAGTTCGGAGACGAACATCCCCGTATTTCCGAGTTGATTGTAGCGCATGCGACGCTCCCGATGATGTGGATTACATCAACCATATAGGAACGGCACGTTTCGTTACAATGACGGAGCCACGATCTTTTTGGGGCGATGCGGTTTTCTCAAAACTACCGGCTCCCAAAGATCGCCGAGCCGACGCGCACCGAAGTCGCGCCGAAGGCGACGGCGAGTTCGTAGTCGCCGGACATGCCCATCGACAGTTTTTCGACGTTGGCCTCGCGCGCCAGTTTTTCGAGCAGGGAGAAATGCGGGCCGGGGTTTTCGTCCGCCGGGGGAATGCACATCAGGCCTTCGATCGCGAGATCGTGAACCTCGCGGCAGCGCTTGACGAAGGCGACGGCCTCTTTCGGCTCGATGCCGGCCTTTTGCGGCTCGGAGCCGGTGTTGACCTGGACATAGAGCTTTGGCGCTTTGGCTTGCCTGGCGATTTCCTTAGCGAGTTCGGCGGCAATCTTTTCGCGGTCGACGGTCTCGATGACATCGAACAGGGCGACAGCCTCCCTGGCCTTGTTGGATTGCAGCGGGCCGATCAGGTGCAGTTCGAGATCGGGAAATTCCTGCTTCAGCGCCGGCCATTTGCCTTGCGCTTCCTGCACGCGGTTCTCGCCGAACACGCGCTGGCCGGCCTCGATGACCGGGCGGATTTCGCTTGCCTCGAAAGTTTTCGACACGGCGACAAGCGTCACGGAACCTGCCGGGCGCTTGGCTTCTTGCTCGGAGGCCGCGATCTTTTCCTTCACCAGTGCGAGCTGTTCGACCGATTTTTCCATGTCACGTCCTGCTGCATTTTGTCGGGGTCCCAGTTGCCGGAGTTGACGGGTTCGGCAATCCATGGTGAACACCCGGACCACATTTTGCGAACTGTCAGGCTGCGGCCTGCGGTTTCGCGCATGCTTTTAAGTGAAAAACACCCGATGGCAACCGAACGATACAATCCGCGCGCATCCGAACCCAAGTGGCAAAAGGCCTGGGATGCAAAAAAGCTCTTCGAGACGAAGAACGACGATCCGCGCCCGAAATACTACGTGCTGGAGATGTTTCCCTATCCGTCGGGGCGCATCCATATCGGCCACACGCGCAACTATACGATGGGCGACGTTGTGGCCCGCTACAAGCGCGCCAAGGGTTTCAACGTTCTGCATCCGATGGGCTGGGACGCCTTCGGCATGCCGGCGGAAAATGCCGCCATGCAGAACAAGGTCCATCCCAAGGATTGGACCTATGAGAACATCGCGACCATGCGCGCGCAGCTCAAGGTCATGGGGCTGTCGATCGACTGGACGCGCGAATTCGCGACCTGCGACGTCGACTATTATCACCGCCAGCAGATGCTGTTCCTCGACTTCGTCGCCAAGGGGCTGGTGACGCGCAAATCCTCCAAGGTCAATTGGGACCCGGAGGACATGACGGTCCTTGCCAACGAGCAGGTCATCGACGGGCGCGGCTGGCGCTCCGGCGCGCTGGTAGAACAGCGCGAGCTGACGCAGTGGTTCTTCAAGATCACCGACTATGCGCAGGACCTGCTCGATTCGCTCGACGGATTGACGGAGTGGCCGGAAAAAGTCCGCACCATGCAGTCGAATTGGATCGGCCGCTCGGAAGGCCTGCTGATCCGCTGGCCGATCGCCGAGGGTACTTCCCCTAACGGTGAGGGTGAGCTGGAAGTCTATACGACGCGGCCCGACACGATCTTCGGTGCCTCCTTCATGGCGATCGCAGCCGACCACCCGCTGGCGAAGAAAGCCGCCGAGACCAATCCGGAGCTCGCAGCATTCGCCGACGAATGCCGGCGCATGGGCACGTCGGTGGCCGCTCTCGAGACTGCCGAGAAGAAGGGCTACGATACGGGCATCCGCGTCGTGCATCCCTTCGACGACAGCTGGACGCTGCCGGTCTACGTCGCCAATTTCGTGCTGATGGAATATGGCACGGGCGCGATCTTCGGCTGTCCGTCCGGTGACCAGCGCGACCTCGACTTCGCCAACAAATACGGCCTGCCGGTCATCCCGGTGGTGATGCCGGAAGACGGCGATGCGGCGACATTCCAGGTCACCGAGGAGGCCTATACCGATGACGGCGTGATGATCAATTCGCGCTTCCTCGACGGCATGACGCCAAAGGCTGCTTTCGAGGAAGTGGCCAAGCTGCTGGAAGCCAAGACCATCGGCAACCGGCCGATGGGCGAGCGCAAGGTGCAGTTCCGCCTGCGCGACTGGGGCATTTCGCGCCAGCGCTACTGGGGCTGCCCGATCCCGATGATCCATTGCGAGGATTGCGGCGTGGTGCCGGTGCCGAAGGCCGACCTGCCGGTCAAGCTGCCGGACGACATCGACTTCGACAAGCCGGGCAATCCGCTCGACCGCCATCCGACCTGGCGGCATGTGAAATGCCCGCAATGCGGCAAGGATGCGCGCCGCGAAACCGACACGATGGACACGTTCGTCGATTCGTCGTGGTATTTCGCGCGCTTCACCGCGCCCTGGGAGAACGAGCCGACCGACCCGAAGGCTGCCAACGAGTGGCTGCCGGTGGACCAGTATATCGGCGGCATCGAGCATGCGATCCTGCATCTGCTCTATTCGCGCTTCTTCACCCGCGCCATGCGCGAGACCGGGCATGTCGATCTGGCCGAGCCATTCAAGGGCCTGTTCACACAGGGCATGGTGGTGCACGAGACCTACAAGACCGCCGACGGACGCTGGCTGACGCCGACCGAGGTGCGGATCGAGGGCAGCGATGCTGATCGTCGCGCGATCGTGATCGAAACCGGCGAAGTTGCCGAGATCGGCCCGCTCGAAAAGATGTCGAAGTCGAAGAAGAACACGGTGAGCCCGGAAGAGATCACCGACGGCTACGGCGCCGATACGGCGCGCTGGTTCATGCTGTCGGATTCGCCGCCCGAGCGCGACGTGGAGTGGACCGACGACGGTGCCGCCGGCGCCCATCGCTTCATCCAGCGCGTCTGGCGTCTGATCTCGACGGCTGCCGAGCAGCTTGCCGGCGTCGAGCCTGCGTCGTCGCAGGACGGCGAGGCGGGCACTGTGTCGAAGGCTGCCCACAAGGCGCTGAAGGCGGTTGGCGAGGACATCGAAAAGCTCGCCTTCAACCGCGCGATCGCACGCATCTATGAGCTCGCGAATGCCATGACCGGACCGGTCGGTGAGATCGGTGAAGGCAGAGGCGACGAGGCGCTGAAGGCGGCGACACGCGAGGCGTCTGAAATCCTCGTGCAGCTGATCGCGCCGATCATGCCGCATCTGGCCGAGGAGTGCTGGGCAACGCTTGGCGGCGAGGGACTCGTTTCCGAGCGGCCATGGCCGGTGTTCGACCCGGCGCTGGTCGTGGACAATGAATTCACCTATCCGGTGCAGGTGAACGGCAAGAAGCGCGGCGATTTGACAATTGCCCGCGACGCAGATCAAGGTGCCGTCGAAAAGGCGGTGCTGGCGCTCGATTTCGTCCAGAAGGCGCTTGAAGGAAAGACCCCCCGCAAGGTAATCGTGGTGCTTCAGAGGATCGTCAATGTCGTTGCCTGATCAGTCGCGGAAATTCCCGGTCTCCTTCTCGCGCGGCATGGCCGTGCTTGGTGTCGTTGCGGCGATGGCTATCGTCTCGGCCTGCACCGTGCGGCCTTTGTATTCCAACGCGCCTATGGCGCCGGGGGCGTCGGTTAGCACAACAACGGCCCTGCGCTCCATTGCCATCAAGCCGGTGGAGACCCGTTACGGGCAGGAAGTTCGCAACCACCTGATCTTCGGCTTCAACGGCGGCGCGGGCCAGCCAGCAAGTCCGGCCTATTCGCTCAATCTCGGCGTAACTGCGGTGAAAACCGCGGCGGCGATCGTCCAGCGCGTCACCGAAGACGAGCCGACCGCCGGTACGATGACCGTGGCCTCCAGCTATGTGCTGACAGAAATCAAGACTGGAAAGGTCGTGGCCCGCGGCAAGCGCAGCGTCTCGTCGTCATACGATATTCCGCGTCAGGGCTATGCGGCCCTGCGTGCGGAAAAGAATGCGCAGGACCGCGCGGCGCGCGAACTTGCCGAACTGCTGCAGCTTTCCATCGCGCAGGATCTGTCGAAGCTCTGATTCCAGCTCGCGTTTTCTCGCGGGCCCGAACCGCCGTGGTGTCGTGAACCATGCGCCTGACGTCACTTTCCGCCGCCGGTTACCGATCGCTGATGTCCATCCGGCTCGACGTTGGACAGGTAGGGTTGTTCGTCGGCGAAAACGGCGTCGGCAAGTCGAACCTCTACCGCGCGCTTCAGCTCATCAAGGCTTCGGCCGAAGGCACGCTGGCCACTGAAATTGCCCGCGAAGGCGGCATGCAGTCGGCACTCTGGTCCGGCAGGCGCCGGGCCGGGCAACCCGTTCGCGTCATCCTTCGCGCCGATTTCGAAGACGACGATACGGCGGTGAAATCATCCTATCAGGTCGAGATCGGCCTGCCCCCGCCTGCTTCGGCGGGGTTTGGTTTCGAGCCGCACATCAAGGAAGAGACGCTGTCCGTCGAACCCGGCCGCCGGCCAGTAGAGATGATGACGCGCAAGGGGCCCGCAGTCTTTGCCCGCGACGGCGACGGGCGGCGCATCGAGCACCCGGTGAAGATGCTCAACTCGGAAACGGCACTTTCCTCGCTCGGCAATTCCGGGCGTTATCCCGAGATCGGCGACCTGCGCGCGGCGGTGCTCGGCTGGCGATTCTATCATGGCTTTCGGACCGACCGCGATTCGCCGGTTCGCAAACCGGCCCTGGCGGTCACCTCGCCATTGCTCGACGAGGACGGCGCCAACCTCGCCGCCGTGTTCGCCACGCTGAAACATATCCGGCAGGATACGGACGATCTCGACCGCTGCATCGCCGAGGCACTGGGCGGGGCGCAGTTGGATATCCCCGTGCCGAAGGAGACTGCGAGTTTCGGCCTCGTCACACCGGAGTTTCCGCAGCGCGTTTTCAGGCCGGAAGAGCTTTCCGACGGGCAACTGCGTTTCGTCGCTTTGGCGGGGGCGCTTCTGTCCTATCGCCTGCCGCGGCTGATCGCGCTCAACGAGCCGGAAACAAGCTTGCATCCGCAAATGCTGCCGGCGCTTGCCGACATGATCGCGCAGGCGGCCGAGCGGACGCAGGTCTGGGTGGTGACCCACTCGCGTGAATTAGCCGAGATGATCGGGGAGCGCACCGGCGCCAGGGCCTTGACGGTCATTCGCCTCAATGGTGCGACGATGATCGAAGGCATGCGGCCGACGGGCATGATGCCCGCCGGCGATTTCGACGAAAATGATTAGCCGATCTTCTGGCCGGTCTTGGCCCAGTCGGCCAGGAACTGCTCAAGGCCCTTGTCGGTCAGCGGATGCTTGACCAGCGCCTTCAGCGTTGCCGGCGGAACGGTGGCGACGTCGGAGCCGATGAGGGCGGCGCGCTTGACGTGATCGACGGTGCGGATCGAGGCGGCGAGGATTTCGGTGTCGAAATCGTAATTGTCATAGATCTGGCGGATCTCGGCGATCAGCTCCATACCGTCGAAGCCCATATCGTCGAGGCGTCCGATGAAGGGCGAGATGAAGCTTGCGCCGGCCTTGGCGGCCAGCAGCGCCTGGGTGGCCGAGAAGCACAGCGTGACATTGACCTGGCGGCCGAGGTCGGTGCGGATCGACTTGCAGGCCTTGAGGCCGTCAAGCGTCAGCGGCACCTTGATGCAGACATTGTCGGCGATCTTGGAGAGGACCTTGGCTTCCTTCATCATCTCGGAGTATTCGGTAGCCGTCACTTCCGCTGAAACCGGGCCGTCGACGATATCGCAGATTTCCTTGGTGACTTCGGCGATGTTGCGGCCGGACTTGAGGATCAGCGACGGGTTTGTGGTGACGCCGTCGAGAAGGCCGAGATCGTTGAGTTCGCGGATTTCCTTCACGTCGGCGGTATCGACGAAGAATTTCATGGGAGTATCTCCTTGGCAAAAATGTCAGCGTCTCGGGAGGCGCGTCGTTGATCGGCCTTTGCTCTAACGCAAAGTCCGGGCAAGGTCACGCGCCATGAAGCACGATTCGTTCGAAACCAAGGCAGTGCCGGTTCTGGTGCCGATGCCGGCCGAGCGCCCCTACACCTATGCCGTGCCGGCCGGCATGAGCGTGGTGCCGGGTTCGATCGTGCGCGTGCCGCTGGGACCGCGTGAAGTGGCCGGCATCGTCTGGGACGGTCCGGGCGAAGCGGTCGACGCCAAGAAGCTGCGCGCGATCTCGCATGTGTTCGATTGCCCGCCGGTGGATCAGGCGATGCGCCGGTTCGTCGACTGGATCGCGTCCTATACGCTGTCGCCGCCCGGCATGGTGGCGCGCATGATCCTGCGCGCGCCGGAAGCTTTCGATCCCGAGCCCTGGGTGGAAGGCCTTCAACGCGCGGCCAATGATCCCGACCGGATGACAGCGGCGCGGGCACGCGTTCTGGAAATGGCCTCCGACGGCATGGCCTGGACGCGATCGGGGCTGGCGCACGCGGCCGGCGTGTCGTCCACCGTGATCGACGGGCTGAAAGCGCAGGGCGTGTTCGAAACGGTGATGATCCCGCCGCGCCCGGTGGTGGCCGCGCCCGACCCGACCTATGGGAAGGCGGAGCTGATCGGCGACCAGGACATTGCCGCGAAGGAATTGCGCGCCAAAGGCGAGGCAGGCGGGTTCAGCGTGACGCTGCTCGACGGCGTGACCGGTTCGGGCAAGACGGAAGTCTATTTCGAGGCAGTGGCAGCCGCCCTTGAAAAGGGCAAGCAGGTGCTGATCCTGCTGCCGGAAATCGCACTGACGCAGGCGTTTCTGGAGCGCTTTCAGGACAGATTCGGCGCAAAGCCCGCCGAATGGCATTCCGATCTTGCGCCGAAGAAACGCGAGCGCGTCTGGCGGCAACTGGCCGAAGGCGGCGTGCGCGTGGTTGCCGGCGCGCGCTCGGCGCTGTTCCTGCCTTTCAAGGAACTCGGGCTGATCGTCGTCGATGAAGAACACGACCCTGCCTACAAGCAGGAGGACCGTGTCTTCTACAATGCACGCGACATGGCCGTGGTGCGCGGCCATATCGGCAGCTTCCCGGTGGTGCTGGCTTCCGCCACGCCGTCGGTCGAGAGCCGGGTCAATGCGAGCCAGGGCCGCTATGGCCGTGCCGTGCTGTCGGCGCGTTTTGCCGAGGCGGCATTGCCCGACATCAAGTCGATAGACCTGCGCCGCGCCCCGCCGGCACGGGGCGGTTTCCTGTCGCCGGTGCTTGTCGACCATATGCGCCGCACGCTGGAGAGAGAGGAGCAATCGCTGCTGTTCCTCAACCGGCGCGGCTATGCGCCGCTGACGCTGTGCCGGGTCTGCGGCCATCGTTTCCAGTGCCCGTCCTGTTCGGCCTGGCTGGTCGAGCACCGCTTTCGCGGCCAGCTCGTCTGCCATCATTGCGGCCACAATGAAAAGCGCCCCGAGGCCTGCCCCGAATGCGGAACGCTTGACCATCTCGTCGCCTGCGGGCCGGGTGTCGAGCGTATCGCCGAGGAAGTCGTCGGGCATTTTCCAGACGCAAGAACGATAGTGCTTTCTTCCGACATGATGGGCGGGGTGAAGCGGCTGCGGCTGGAGCTGGAAGCCATCGCCAAGGGCGAGGCCGATATCGTCATCGGCACGCAATTGGTGGCCAAGGGGCACAATTTTCCGAACATGACGCTGGTTGGCGTCATCGATGCCGATCTTGGCCTCGCCAATGGCGATCCGCGCGCCGCCGAGCGGACGTTCCAGCTGCTGTCCCAGGTGACGGGGCGGGCAGGGCGCACCGGCAAGAAAAGCCTCGGCCTGCTCCAGACCTATCAGCCGGAGCATCCGGTGATGCGGGCGATCGTCTCGGGCGACGCCGAGGCGTTTTACGAGCGCGAAATCCTCGAGCGCGAAAAGTCGGCGCTGCCGCCTTTCGGGCGGCTGGCAGGCATCATCGTCAGCGCCGACAATCGCCCCGATGCCGAAAGCCATGCGCGGCTTCTGCGCCGTGCAGCGCCGCCGGCGCGCGATATCCATGTGCTGGGCCCGGCTGAGGCGCCGCTGGCCATGGTCGCCGGGCGCCACCGCTTCCGTCTCCTGGTGCAGGGCGACCGGCCCGCAGACATGCAAGGCTATCTGCGCGCCATGCTCGCCAACGGCCCGAAGATACGCGGCTCGGTGCGGGTGCAGGTCGACATCGATCCGCAGAGCTTTTTGTGAGCTGCGGCGCTGGCGCCGAGGTCGGATGTTGCTATAATGTTCCGTCTTGGGTGAGGCTGGAGAGAACGAAGTAATGAATGCTGCTGCCGATGAACCGGTTCATCTTTTGGAGGACACGGAAACCGGCGATCGCTTTCTCGTCTATGCTACTCCCAAGGGTCTCCGCCTCGATATCCGGTATGAGGGCGAAACACTCTGGATGACTCAGGCTCAGATTGCGGAGCTTTTTGGCCGAGACCAGTCGGTCATTTCTCGGCACGTCCAGAACATTTTGGAAGATGGAGAATTGGAGGAAGAGGGCAATATGCAAAAAATGCATATTGCAGGCTCAAGCCGTCCAGTCACACTGCATAATCTCGATGTAATTATCTCGGTCGGCTATCGCGTTTCGTCCGCTCAAGCGACGGTCTTTCGCAGATGGGCGACCAGCGTGCTCGTGCAATTCGCCAAAAAGGGCTTTGTCGTCGATGCCCCTCGCCTGAAACAGCCCGCAAACACTGATCGCGTTGCGGAACTTCGTGAGATCATTCGCGACATTCGTTCTGATGAAGCGAATGTATATCGCGAACTGCAGCGCATTTGCGCCATGTGCCAGGATTACGACGGCACGACGGACGCAGCTCGGGAATTTTACCAGCGCACCCAGGCCAAGCTTGTCTATGCAGTCACGTCGGAAACGCCCGCTGAAATCGTGACGCGGCGAGCCGACCACACAGCAGAAAACATGGGGCTACAGACATGGCCAAATGACAAAATCCGCAAGCAGGATGTGGCCATTTCAAAAAACTATCTCGCCGAACCCGAAATCAGGGAACTCAACAGGCTGACCACGATCTTGCTGGATATTTTCGAGGATCAGTTGGATTTGGGCAGGCTGGTCGTGATGCAGGACGCGCAGAATCTTCTTGAACGGCAGCTGGAACAGCTTGGCCGATCGGTGCTGCGGCATGGCGGATCAGTGAAAGCGATGGACGCGAAACGGGCGGCCGAGAAACAGTACGAAAAGTTTGATCGCGATCGTAAGCTTCAGCGCCAAAAGGAAGCTGAACAACTCATCAGCAGCCTTGCATCCGAAGTGAAAAAGCTCCCTAAGACGCCGCGCCGTTAGTTTCTCCCACGGATGCATTGATTGGAGCACAAGCTTCAAATCTCCAGCATATAAAAGTAGCTAAAAATCGTTTGGAGCAGGCGCAATGAAAACCCTTGGCCTTATCGGCGGCATGAGCTGGGAAAGCACGGCGATCTATTATCGACATCTCAACGAGATCGTGCGCGAGCGGCTGGGCGGATTGCATTCGGCCAAGCTTTTGCTGTGGTCGTTCGATTTTGCCGAGATCGCCGAGCGCCAGCACGCCGGCGACTGGCGTGGTGCGGCGGCGCTGATGATCGATGCGGCCCGCAGGCTGGAGGAGGCGGGCGCCGAGGGGTTGTTGATCTGCACGAACACCATGCACAAGCTCGCCGACGAGGTTCAGGCAGCCGTGTCGATCCCGCTGATCCACATCGCCGACGCGACCGCCGCAGCGGTCAAGCGGGCGGGGTGCGCGCGGCCGGCGCTTCTGGCGACGCGCTTCACCATGGAAGAGGATTTCTACAAGGGCAGGCTGACCGAGAAATACGGGCTTTCGCCGGCAGTGCCTGATATGGCCGGGCGCGATATGGTGCACCATGTCATCTATGAGGAACTCTGCCGCGGCATCGTCAACGAAGCGTCGAAAGCCGCTTACATCGCCGAGGTCGAGCGGATGCGGCGCGATGACGGTATCGACAGCGTCATCATGGGCTGCACGGAAATAACCATGCTCATTGGCGAGCAGGATTTCGACATACCCGTGTTCGATACGACGCGCATCCATGCGCAGACGGCCGTTGAGTTCGCCCTGGGTGAGCTTTAAGCGGTAAATTTGACGCCCCATCTGGCGCGGCTGACATCGCACGCTAGAATGCGCGCGGTTTAGACCAGAACATTTTTCGAGGGGACATCATGGAATTTGCGCTTCCCTGGCCGGTCACGCAGGGTGAATGGCTGGCGTGGTCTTCAGCCGTCGTCACGGTGCTGTTTGGACTGCTGCTGCTTTTCGGGCCACGGCTATCGTTGCGCATCCTGCGCCTGCAGACTGTCGAGAATCATCCCGAGGCGGTTTCAGAGGCGCGGGCGACCATGTCCGGCTTCTACCTCGGCGTTGGCCTGTGCTGCATTCTGCTCGCCCAGCCGCTGCTTTACATGGCGCTCGGTTTCTCCTGGCTGTTCACCGTTTTCGGCCGTATCATCTCGATGCTGTCGGATCAGGGGAACGGGCTTTACAACTGGGTCTGGCTGATCGTGGCACTCGTTCTGGCTGCATTGCCGCTGGCCTTCGCCTTCGGCTTTATCGCCTGATTGGAGCCTGTGGGCGCCTATCTGCGCGCAGCATGCGACAAATCTGCCTAAAAGCCGCTTCGCCAACGTGTTGCGACTCTGAAAAGCGTGTGCTAGACGGCAATCGACTTTCGATCGGGGGATGCGACAGCCGCTTCCGCCAGATCGATAAAACGCAGCAAGGTCAAAGATTTAGCCAGAGTTCCAGACTCCAGCCTAAGAATCTTCCGGCCTGTCAGACAAGAGAAAAGACGGACCGTGGCAAAGTCTAGCTCGCCAATCTCAGCAGTTGCCGAACGCTATGCGGGTTCGCTTTACGAACTGGCAGCGCAGTCGAAGCAGATTTCCAAGGTCGAAGGCGACCTCGCCCGCTTCGAAGCATTGCTCGCCGGTAGCGATGATCTCACACGCATGATCAAGAGCCCGGTGTTCTCGGCCGATGAGCAGTTCAAGGCCATCACCGCCATCGCCGACAAGGCGAAGATTACAGGCCTGGTGGGCAACTTCCTTCGCGTCGTGGCGCAGAACCGCCGTCTCTTCGCGGTGCCCGGCATGATCAAGGCATTCCGCGAGATTGCCGCCGAGGCGCGCGGTGAGGTTGCTGCCGAAGTCACTTCGGCGCATGACCTGTCTGCCGCCCAGAAAACCGAACTGAAGGCTGCGCTGAAAAGCGTCGCCGGCAAGGACGTGTCCATCACGGTCACCGTCGATCCGTCACTTCTCGGCGGGCTGGTGGTCAAGATGGGCTCGCGCCAGATCGACACGTCGCTCAAAACCAAACTCAATTCGCTCAAGCTTGCACTGAAAGAGGTCGGCTGATGGACATCCGCGCCGCGGAAATTTCCGCAATTCTCAAAGACCAGATCAAGAATTTCGGCAAGGAGGCTGAAGTCTCCGAAGTCGGTCAGGTGCTTTCCGTCGGTGACGGTATCGCCCGCGTCTACGGTCTCGACAACGTCCAGGCGGGCGAGATGGTCGAGTTCCCCGGCGGCATCCGCGGCATGGCGCTGAACCTCGAAAGCGACAATGTCGGCGTCGTCATCTTCGGCAACGACCGTGACATCAAGGAAGGCGACACCGTCAAGCGCACCGGCGCCATCGTCGACGTTCCTGTCGGCCCCGGCCTGCTCGGCCGCGTCGTCGACGCGCTCGGCAACCCGATCGATGGCAAGGGCCCGATCAAGGCAGCAGAGCGTCGCCGCGTCGACGTAAAGGCGCCCGGCATCATCCCCCGCAAGTCGGTGCATGAGCCGATGTCGACCGGCCTCAAGGCCATCGACGCGCTCATCCCGGTCGGTCGCGGCCAGCGCGAGCTGGTCATCGGCGATCGCCAGACCGGCAAGACCGCCATCATTCTCGACACCATCCTCAACCAGAAGGCTATCCACGACAGCGGTCCGGAATCGGAAAAGCTGTTCTGCGTCTATGTCGCCGTCGGCCAGAAGCGCTCGACCGTCGCGCAGTTCGTGAAGGTCCTGGAAGAGCGCGGCGCGCTCGACTACTCCATCATCATCGCCGCCACCGCTTCCGATCCGGCGCCGATGCAGTTCCTGGCACCGTTCGCCGGTTGCGCCATGGGCGAATATTTCCGCGACAACGGCATGCACGCGCTGATCTCTTATGACGATCTGTCCAAGCAGGCCGTCGCTTATCGCCAGATGTCGCTGCTGCTGCGCCGCCCGCCGGGCCGCGAAGCCTATCCGGGCGACGTCTTCTACCTGCACTCGCGCCTGCTCGAGCGCGCTGCAAAGCTCAACGACGAAAACGGCAATGGCTCGCTGACGGCTCTGCCGGTCATCGAAACGCAGGCCAACGACGTTTCGGCCTACATCCCGACCAACGTGATCTCGATCACCGACGGCCAGATCTTCCTTGAAACCAACCTGTTCTTCCAGGGCATCCGTCCTGCCGTGAACGTCGGTCTCTCGGTGTCGCGCGTCGGTTCGTCGGCCCAGATCAAGGCGATGAAGCAGGTCGCCGGCTCGATCAAGGGCGAGCTCGCGCAGTACCGCGAAATGGCGGCCTTCGCGCAGTTCGGCTCCGATCTCGATGCCGCCACGCAGCGCCTGCTCAACCGCGGCGCACGCCTGACCGAACTCCTGAAGCAGCCGCAGTTCTCGCCGCTGAAGACGGAAGAGCAGGTTGCGGTGATCTATGCCGGCGTCAACGGCTATCTCGACAAGCTCGCCCTCAACCAGGTCGGCAAGTTCGAGCAGGGGCTGCTTGCGCATATGCGCGCCGACGGCAAGGACGTTCTCGACGGCATCCGCAAGGAGAAGGCGCTGAGCGATGGTCTCCGCGCCAAGCTCAAGGAACATATCGACGCTTTCGCGAAAAACTTCGCCTGACACTGACGGGTAAGGCATGGCCTCGTTAAAAGACCTCCGTAACCGTATCGCCTCGGTCAAGGCGACGCAGAAGATCACCAAGGCGATGCAGATGGTCGCCGCGGCGAAGCTGCGCCGCGCCCAGGAAGCGGCGGAAGCCGCCCGGCCCTATTCGCAGCGGATGGGTGCCGTTCTGGCGAATATCGCCCAGGCGGTCGGCGGCGGTGGCGATGCCCCGGCGCTAATGACCGGCACCGGCAAGGACGACGCGCACCTGCTCGTCGTCTGCACGGCCGAGCGCGGTCTTTGCGGCGGCTTCAATTCGCAGATCGCGCGCTTTGCCCGCGATCATGCCCGCAAGCTGATCGCTGCCGGCAAGACGGTGAAGATCATCTGCGTCGGCAAGAAGGGTTTTGACATCCTTCGCCGCGACTACGCTTCGCTGATCATCGAGCGCGTCGATCTGCGCGAAGCCAAGCAGGTCGGCTTCGTTCATGCCGATGCGATCGCCAAGAAGGTGATCGGGCTGTTCAACGAAGGCGCCTTCGACGTCTGCACGCTGTTCTATTCGGAATTCAAGTCGGTGATCAGCCAGGTTCCGACCGCGCAGCAGATCATTCCGGCTGCAGCACCCGCTGCGGATACGAATGCGAGCGCGGACGTTACCGGCGGCGCCGTCTACGAATACGAACCCGAGCCGGGTGAGATCCTGAGCGACCTCATTCCGCGCAACATCTCCGTGCAGGTTTTCCGGGCTCTGCTCGAAAACGCCGCCGGCGAGATGGGCGCCAAGATGAGCGCGATGGACAATGCAACGCGCAACGCCGGCGACATGATCAACAAGCTGACGATGTCGTACAACCGCCAGCGTCAGGCGCAGATCACCAAAGAACTGATCGAAATCATTTCGGGCGCGGAAGCGCTCTAGTCACGTGACCTGAGGAAAGCCGCAGGCTTTCCGATCGATCATGTGGAAACAGAAAACGGACCAAAGAGGTTACCACAATGGCTAAAGCAGCTACTCCGAAAGCGGCTCCGGCGGCGAAGGCCCCGGCAGCAAAGAAGGCAGCGCCCGCCAAGGCAGCGGCTGCAAAGGCTCCTGCCGTGACGGCAGCGGCGGCCCCGGCCAAGGCAGCTCCTGCCAAGGCAGCCCCGGCGAAAGCCGTTGCCACCAAGGCAGTGGCGGCCAAGTCGTCGTCAACGGCCATGTCGGCCAAGGGTGCGGCCGGCAAGGTCAGCCAGGTCATCGGCGCCGTCGTCGACGTTTCCTTCGAAGGCGGCAACCTGCCGAAGATCCTAAACGCACTCGAGACCATGAACGGCTCCAACCGTCTCGTTCTCGAAGTGGCGCAGCATCTCGGCGAAAACACCGTACGCTGCATCGCCATGGACATTTCGGAAGGTCTGGTTCGCGGCCAGGCCGTCTACGACACGGGCGAGCCGATCACGGTTCCGGTCGGTGACGAAACGCTCGGCCGCATCATGAACGTTATCGGCGAGCCGGTCGACGAAGCAGGTCCGGTCAAGACCAAGGCGCGCCGCGCCATCCACCAGGACGCTCCGGCCTATGTCGACCAGTCGACGGAAGCGCAGATTCTCGTCACCGGCATCAAGGTCGTCGACCTTCTGGCTCCTTACGCCCGCGGCGGCAAGATCGGCCTGTTCGGCGGCGCCGGCGTCGGCAAGACCGTTCTGATCCAGGAACTGATCAACAACGTCGCCAAGGCGCACGGTGGTTACTCGGTGTTCGCCGGCGTCGGCGAGCGTACCCGCGAGGGCAACGACCTTTACCACGAAATGATCGAATCGGGCGTCAACAAGGACCCGCATGAGAACAACGGCTCGACCGAAGGTTCGAAATGCGCCCTGGTGTTCGGCCAGATGAACGAGCCGCCCGGTGCGCGCGCCCGCGTCGCTCTCTCCGGCCTGACGATCGCCGAGCATTTCCGCGATCAGGGCCAGGACGTTCTGTTCTTCGTCGACAACATCTTCCGCTTCACGCAGGCGGGTTCGGAAGTGTCCGCACTTCTCGGCCGTATTCCTTCGGCCGTGGGCTATCAGCCGACGCTGTCGACCGACATGGGCCAGATGCAGGAACGCATCACCACGACCCACAAGGGCTCGATCACGTCCGTGCAGGCCATCTACGTGCCGGCCGACGACTTGACCGATCCGGCGCCTGCGACTTCGTTCGCGCACCTTGACGCGACGACCGTGCTTAACCGCGCGATCTCGGAAAAGGGCATCTACCCGGCCGTCGATCCGCTCGACTCGACCTCGCGCATGCTCGATCCGCTGATCGTCGGCGAAGAGCACTACCAGGTTGCCCGCCGCGTCCAGGAAATCCTTCAGCGCTACAAGTCGCTGCAGGACATCATCGCCATCCTGGGCATGGACGAGCTGTCGGAAGAAGATAAGGTCACGGTTGCCCGCGCCCGCAAGGTCGAGCGCTTCCTGTCGCAGCCCTTCTTCGTGGCCGAAGTGTTCACCGGCTCGCCGGGCCAGCTCGTGCCGCTCGAAGACACGATCAAGAGCTTCAAGGGTCTGGTCGAAGGCGAATACGATCACCTGCCGGAAGCAGCCTTCTACATGGTCGGCTCGATCGACATGGCCATCGAAAAGGCACAGCGTCTGGCAGCGGAAGCTGCGTAAATTAAAGGGAGTAGTGAGGTCGTGAAGTAGTGAGATGGTGAAGTCGGAGCTTCTGTTCCCCACTCACTACTCACTACTCCCCACTCACTAAAGCGAACATGGCTGAAGCTTTCAAATTCGAACTGGTCTCGCCCGAGCGTCTGCTCGTTTCGGAAGAGGTACAGTCCGTCGTCATTCCCGGTGCGGAAGGCGAGATGACGGTTCTGGCCAACCACGCGCCGGTGATGACCACGATCAAGCCGGGCGTCGTCACGGTCAAGACCGTGGCCGGCGCCGACGAGCGCTATGTCGTGTTCGGCGGTTTCGCCGACATTCTGCCGTCCGGCTGCACGCTGCTTGCCGAATCGGCCGTGCCGGTGGCGAGCATCGACCGCGAGGACCTCGCCCGCCGCATCCAGGATGCGCGCGAGGATGCAGCCGACGCCAAGGACGACGAGACCAAGACCCGCGCCGAGGCCTTCCTGAACCAGCTCACGACGCTGGAAGCCGCGCTCTAAGAGCTCAGGCCTCAAAGTCTCAATTTCTTGAGAAGCCTTCGTCCCGATAGGGACGGAGGCTTTTTTCGTTTCAGCAGTACCGGTCGCTCGAGCGTCGCCTTTAATAGGCCCGTACTGCCAGTGCGATCTTTATGAAATTCCTATTTCTTTGGCCTTCGGCCCGTCTCGAACCTTTATGGCGTCGGTGACATCTTCCTCCTGCAAGTGATGCTTCGCGACCCACGTTTATCGGCGGGCGCGACATCATCCGTCATCTCTCTTTGACCGCGCGGCTCACGTCGCGCGGCGAGAACTTTTGGAGACTGCGTCACCATGTGGGACTTCATCCTCGTAGCCTTGGGCATTGTCTCCTTCGGGCTGTTCTATGCCTACGCGCTCGGCTGCGACCGGCTTTAGGAGCGAGACCGATGCTGATCGATTACGTCCTCTCAGGCGGCGTCACGCTGCTGCTCACCGTCTATCTCATCTTCGCCCTGATCCGCCCCGAGCGCTTCTGACGGCCATCATCACGACTGCGAAAGTAGAAAAGCCATGACCATCAACGGCTGGATCCAGATCCTGATTTTTTGCGGGATCGTCGTTCTTCTCGTCAAGCCGCTCGGCGGCTACATGACGCGCGTCTATCAGGGCGAGCGCACCTTCCTGTCCTTCATCTTCGCGCCGTTTGAGCGGCTGCTCTATCGCCTCGCCGGCACCAGTGAAAACGAGGACCAGCACTGGACGACCTATGCCGCGGGCATGCTCGCCTTCAACCTGCTCGGCTTCCTCGTGCTCTATGCGTTGCAGCGCTTCCAGGCGGGCTTGCCCTTCAATCCCGCCGGCATGAGCGCGGTCGGACCCGAGCTTGCCTTCAACACGGCGACAAGCTTCGTCACCAACACCAACTGGCAGAACTATGGCGGCGAAAGCACCATGTCCTACCTCGTGCAGATGGCTGGCCTGACGGTGCAGAATTTCGTTTCCGCCGCGACCGGCATGGCGCTCGCCATCGCCCTGGTGCGCGGCTTCTCGCGTGCGTCCGCCAAGTCGATCGGCAATTTCTGGGTCGATCTGACACGCTCGACGCTCTACATCCTTCTGCCGCTCTGCATCGTGCTGACGCTGTTCTATGTCTATAGCGGCGTGCCGCAGACGCTGGGCGCCTACATCGATGCGACGACACTCGAAGGCGCCAGGCAGACCATTGCTGTCGGACCGGTCGCCTCGCAGCTGGCGATCAAGATGCTCGGCACCAATGGGGGTGGGTTCTTCAACGCCAATTCGGCGCATCCGTTCGAAAATCCCGACGCGCTGGTCAATCTCGTCCAGATGGTCACCATCTTTGCGATCGGCGCAGCCCTCACCAACGTCTTCGGCCGCATGGTCGGCAACCAGCGTCAGGGCTGGGCGATCCTTTCCGCCATGGGTGTGCTGTTCATCGTTGGCGTTACCGTCACCTATTGGGCGGAAGCCGCCGGCAATCCGCTGATCCATGCGCTCGGCGTCGAGGGCGGCAATATGGAAGGCAAGGAAGTACGCTTCGGCATTCCGCTTTCCGCACTATTCGCCGTCGTCACCACTGCGGCGTCCTGCGGTGCGGTCAATGCCATGCATGACTCGTTCACCGCACTCGGCGGCATGATCCCGATCATCAACATGGAGCTCGGCGAGGTCATCGTCGGCGGCGTCGGTGCTGGTCTCTACGGCATCCTGATCTTCGTCATCATCGCCATCTTCGTCGCTGGCCTGATGGTCGGGCGCACACCCGAATATCTCGGCAAGAAGATCGAGGGCAAGGAAGTGAAGATGGCGATGCTGGCCATGCTCTGCCTGCCGCTGGCCATGCTGGTCTTCACCGCCATCAGCGTCGTCATGCCCTCCTCGGTGGCGTCGATCGCCAATCAGGGACCGCACGGCTTCTCGGAGATCCTTTATGCCTACACCTCGGCGGCGGCCAATAACGGCTCGGCCTTCGGCGGCCTCACCGGCAACACGCCCTGGTACAACATCACGCTCGGCATCGTCATGATGATGGGCCGCTTCCTGGTCATCGTGCCCGCACTGGCAATTGCCGGCTCGCTGGCGGCCAAGAAGACGGTTCCGGCGTCTGCCGGCACCTTCCCGACCGACAGCGGCCTGTTCGTCGGCCTGCTGGTCGGCGTCATCCTGATCGTCGGCGGCCTCACCTTCCTGCCCGCGCTGGCGCTCGGCCCGATCGCCGAACATCTGGCGATCGCTGCCGGCCAGACCTTCTAATTTGGAAGAATGACAATGAGCAAAATGAAATCGGCGAGCATCATGGATGCAGCCATAATCGTCCCGGCCATCGGCGCGGCCTTCAAGAAGCTCGATCCGCGCTCGCTCGCCAGAAACCCGGTGATGTTCGTCGTCGCCGTGGTCTCGGCGTTGACCACGGTGCTGTTCCTCAAGGACATAGCTGTGGGCAATTCCAACCTCGGCTTCTCCTTCCAGATCATCGTCTGGCTGTGGTTCACCGTGTTGTTCGCCAACTTTGCCGAAGCCGTCGCCGAAGGGCGCGGCAAGGCGCAGGCGGATTCGCTGCGGCGAACCCGCACCGAGACGCAGGCCAAGCTGCTGACCGGTGATGACCGCGCCAAGTTCACCATGGTGCCCGGCGCGGGCTTGAAGGTCGGTGATCTCGTGCTGGTCGAGGCGGGCGACATCATCCCCTCCGACGGCGAGGTGGTCGAAGGCGTGGCCTCGGTCAACGAAGCGGCCATCACCGGCGAATCCGCGCCCGTCATTCGCGAATCGGGCGGCGACCGCTCGGCCGTCACCGGCGGCACGCAGGTGCTGTCCGACTGGATCAAGGTGCGCATCACCGCTGCTGCAGGCTCGACCTTCCTCGACCGCATGATCGCGCTGGTCGAAGGTGCCGAGCGGCAGAAGACGCCCAACGAGATCGCGCTCAACATTCTGCTCGCTGGCATGACGCTGATCTTCGTGCTGGCGACCGCGACAATCCCGAGCTTCGCCACCTATGCCGGCGGCTCGGTTCCGGTCGTGGTGCTGGTGGCGCTGTTCGTGACGCTGATCCCGACGACCATCGGCGCGCTGCTGTCGGCCATCGGCATTGCCGGCATGGACCGCCTGGTGCGCTTCAACGTGCTGGCCATGTCCGGTCGCGCGGTGGAGGCCGCCGGCGACGTCGATACGCTGCTTCTCGACAAGACCGGCACGATCACGCTCGGCAATCGTCAGGCCAGCGAATTCCGTCCGATCAAGGGCGTGACCGAGAAGGAACTGGCGGACGCCGCCCAGCTCGCCTCGCTTGCCGACGAGACGCCCGAAGGTCGTTCGATCGTCGTGCTGGCCAAGGAAAAATATGCCATCCGCGAGCGCGACATGCGCACGCTGCATGCCAGCTTCGTGCCCTTCACGGCGCAGACTCGCATGAGCGGCGTCGATGTCGAGGGCAGCTCGATCCGCAAGGGCGCGGTCGACGCCATCCTCGACCATGTCGCCAAGGGGCCGGCGTCGGCACTGGCCAGCTCGGCCTCGGGCGTGACGACGATGCAGGCGTCGAGCGCCAGCATTGCCGAAATCCGCTCTATCGCCGAGCAGATCGCCAAGTCCGGCGGCACGCCGCTGGCGGTGGTGCGCGACGGACGCCCCCTCGGCGTCATCCACCTCAAGGACATCGTCAAGGGCGGCATCAAGGAGCGTTTCACCGAACTGCGCCGCATGGGTATCCGCACGGTGATGATCACCGGCGACAATCCGATGACGGCGGCGGCCATCGCCGCCGAAGCCGGCGTTGACGATTTCCTCGCCCAGGCTACGCCCGAAAACAAGCTGCAGCTGATCCGCGAGGAACAGGCCAAGGGCAAGCTGGTGGCGATGTGCGGCGACGGCACCAACGATGCGCCCGCACTGGCGCAGGCCGATGTCGGCGTTGCCATGAACACCGGCACGGTGGCGGCGCGCGAGGCCGGCAACATGGTCGATCTGGATTCCGATCCGACCAAGCTCATCGAGATCGTCGAGATCGGCAAGCAGCTCCTGATGACTCGTGGTGCGCTGACGACCTTCTCCATCGCCAACGACATCGCCAAATATTTCGCCATCATCCCGGCGATGTTCCTGGCCTTCTATCCGCAGCTTCAGGTGCTGAACGTCATGAACCTGTCGACGCCGCAATCGGCGATCCTGTCGGCGATCATCTTCAACGCGCTGATCATCATCGCGCTGATCCCGCTGGCGCTGCGCGGCGTCAAATATCATGCGGTCGGTGCCGCCTCGCTGCTGCGCCGCAATCTCGTCATCTACGGCCTGGGCGGCATCATCGTGCCCTTCATCGGCATCAAGGCGATCGACCTCGTCGTCTCCGCACTCGGCCTGGCATAAGGAAGACCATCATGTTGAAGCAACTTCGACCCGCACTGGTCATGATCGTCATCTTCACGGCGATCACCGGCCTGGCCTATCCGCTCGCCATGACCGGCATTGCCGGCGCGCTGTTTCCACGACAGGCCGAGGGCAGCCTGATCACCGAGAACGGCACCGTTATCGGCTCCGAACTGATCGGCCAGAACTTTGCCAGCGAGAAATATTTCCACGGCCGTCCGTCGGTGACGCTCGGTCCAGACCCGGTCGACCCGTCGAAATCGGTCGTCGTGCCCTATAACGCCGTGAACTCGATGGGCTCCAATCTCGGCCCGGCCAATCCGGCGCTGATCGAGCGCGTCAAGGGCGACCTGGAGAAACTCAAGGCGGAAAACCCCGGCCAGCCCGTGCCGATCGATCTGGTGACCACCACCGGCAGCGGCCTCGATCCGGACATCTCGCCGGAGGGTGCATTGTTTCAGGTGCCGCGCGTCGCCAAGGCGCGGGACGTTTCGGAAGACAAGCTCCGCGATCTGGTGAGCGATCTGACACAGGCGCCGATCCTCGGCATATTGGGCGAAGCGCGCGTGAATGTTCTGGCGCTCAACCGCGCGCTGGATGCGATGACGAAGTAAGATATTCGGAGCCTTCGCCGCCGCGATTGACCTCGCGGTGGCTTTGCATGAGGAATGATGCGGGCCATTCGCCCGAAATGAGCAGTGCGCATGCCTGACGACAGCGACAGGCGTCCCTCGCCGGATGCCCTTCTGGAAGCCGCGGAGCGAGAGCTTCGCGGCAAGTTGCGTATTTTCCTGGGCGCGGCTCCCGGTGTCGGCAAGACGTTCGAGATGCTGCTTTCGGGCCGCGCCCGTCAGGCCGAGGGCGTCGATGTCGTCATCGGCGTCGTCGAAACCCATGGCCGCAAGGAGACCGAGGCGCTTCTCAAGGGCTTCGAGATCATTCCGCGCGTGCCCGTGCCCTACAAGGAGCGCGCGCTCGACGAGATGGATATCGACGCGATCCTCGCGCGCCGGCCGCAACTGGTTCTGGTCGATGAGCTTGCCCACACCAACGCGCCCGGCAGCCGCCATCCCAAGCGCTATCTGGATATCGAGGAACTGCTCGCCGCCGGCATCGATGTCTACACCACCGTCAACATCCAGCACGTCGAAAGCCTGAACGACATCGTCGCGCAGATCACCCGCGTGCGGGTGCGCGAGACGGTGCCGGATTCCTTCATCGACCGTGCCGACGACATCGAGGTCATCGACCTCACGCCAGGCGACCTGATCGAGCGGCTGAAGCAGGGCAAGGTCTACATGCCCCGCACGGCCAAGGCTGCTGTCGAAAACTATTTCTCGCCGGGCAACCTGACGGCGCTGCGCGAACTGGCCCTGCGGCGCACGGCCCAGCGCGTCGACGAGCAGCTTGTCAGCCATATGCGCGAGAACGCCATCTCCGGGCCATGGGCAGCGGGTGAGCGGGTGCTGGTGTGTATCGACGAGGCACCGCGTGCTGCCGCGATGGTGCGCTATGGCAGGCGGCTGGCAGAGCGGTTACGCGCGCCGTGGTCGGTGGTGACGGTCGAGACGACGCATGCGGCGCGCCTAACCGAGGCCGAGCGCGACCGGATCGCCAGCGCGCTGCGGCTTGCCGAGAGCCTGGGCGCGGAGGCTGCGACCTTGCCGGGACGCACGGTCGCCGAGGAGATCATGCGCTATGCGCGCGAGCGCAACGTCACGCACATCATCGTCGGCAGCTCCGACAAGGCGCGCTGGCGCGAATGGATCGAAGGCTCGGTGACGCACGACCTGATCCGCATTGCCGGCGATATCAGCGTGCATGTGATCTCGGGTCGGGAGGTCGCACCCAAGCCGCCGCGAGGCTCAGTGCAGGATGCCGGCACGACGGGTTTTTCCTTCCGTCCCTATCTGGTGAGCCTGGGCATCATTGGCATCGCGCTGATATGTGCGTTCGCGCTGCGGCAATTGCTCGATGTCGCCAATATCGGCGTCGTCTTCCTGATGGGCGTGCTGACCAGCGCGTTGTGGTTTGGCCTGAGACCCGCGATCTTCGCCAGTGTCATCGGCGCCATAACCTTCAATTTCTTCTTCCTGCCGCCGCTCTACACATTCGACATCGGCGATTCGGAAAGCATCGTCACCTTCGTCTTTTTCCTCGTCGTATCGGTGATCGCCAGCAATCTTTCGGCACGGGTGCGCGGGCAGGCCATCGCCGCGCGCCAGCGGGCACGGATGAACGAAGACCTCTACATGTTCTCCAAGAAGCTGGCCGGTACCGCGACGCTGGATGATGTTCTGTGGGCGACGGCCTTCCAGATCGCCTCGATGCTAAAGGTGCGGGTCGTGCTGCTGTTGCCGGAAGAGGGGCGCATCACCGTCAAGGCTGGCTATCCGCCCGAGGATACGCTGGACGAAGCCGATCTGGCGGCGGCGAAATGGACCTGGGAGAACGACAGGCCGGCTGGACGCAGCGCCGATACGCTGCCGGGCGCCAAGCGCCTGTTCCTGCCCGTGCGCACGGCGCGCGGCGCGATCGCCGTGGTCGGCATCGACGACGACCGGCAAGGACCGATGCTGACGCCCGAGCGGCGGCGGCTTATGGATGCGCTGACCGACCAGGCGGCGCTCGCCATCGAGCGCGTCCATCTGGTCGAAGACCTCGACAATGCCAAGCTGGCGGTTGAGGCCGACCGGCTGCGCTCGGCGCTGCTGACATCGATCTCGCACGACCTGAAAACTCCGCTCGCCGCGATCATGGGGGCGGCGGGTACGCTGAAGGAATTTTCCGGCGCGCTCGATGCGCCCACCAAGGATGAGCTTCTCGGCTCGGTCTTGGACGAATCCGAACGGCTCAATCGCTTCATCGCCAATCTGCTCGACATGACGAAGCTGGAATCGGGCGCGATCAGCCCGAATTTCGGCATGCATGACCTGAACGAGATCGTTGGCAGCGCGCTGTCGCGGGCAAAGAAAATCCTTGGCTCCCACCAGATCGAGGTCGACCTGCCGCCCAATCTGCCGATGCTGCGCGTCGATCCGGTGCTGTTCGAACAGGTTTTGTTCAATCTCTTCGACAATGCGGCAAAATACTCGCCCGCCGCGTCGCGCATCCGCATCCAGTCTTTCCAGGGCGAAAAGTCGCTGACGATCCAGATTCTCGATGAAGGGCCGGGCATTCCGGCGGACGAGCTTGAGGATATTTTCGGCAAGTTCACCCGCGCCCGCAAGGGCGACAGCGTGCCGGCCGGCACCGGCCTCGGCCTTGCCATCTGCCGCGGTTTCGTCGAAGCCATGGGCGGCACCATCGTCGCCGGAAACCGGACGGATCGCCCCGGTGCCGTCTTCACCATCCGCATGAAGCTGCCTGCGGGGCAAATGGAAGGCACGGAGTTGTCATGACCGCGTCCGCGATAAAGATCCTCGTCGTCGATGACGAGCAGCCGATCCGCAAGCTGCTGCGGGCGGGCCTGTCGACGCAGGGCTATGACATCATCGACGCGCCGAACGGACGCACCGCATTGGAGGAGATGGCCAATGCCTCCCCCGATCTGGTGGTGCTCGATCTCGGCCTGCCCGATATTTCCGGCCAGGAGTTGCTGCGGCGCTGGCGCACCGAGGGCAGGACGGTGCCGGTGGTCATCCTGTCCAGCCGCACCGACGAGCCCGGCATCGTCGAGGCGCTCGATCTCGGCGCGGACGATTATGTGACCAAGCCTTTCGGCGTGAACGAACTGATCGCGCGCATCCGCGTGGCGCTGCGCCACAGGCTGCAGCAGCAGGGCGAAAAGCCTGTGTTCCACACCGGCGATCTGTCGGTCGATCTGGTGCGGCGCATCGTCAGGCTCGGCGAGGAGGAGATAAAACTGTCGCCCAAGGAATACGACATATTGCGCGCGCTGGTGCAGCATGCCGGCAAGGTTCTGACCCACAATTTCCTGATGAAGCAGGTGTGGGGCGAAGTGCAGGACGTGCAGTATCTCAGGGTCTATGTGCGCCAGTTGCGCCAGAAGATCGAGCCGGATCCGGAACAGCCGCGCTACATCCGCACCGAAACCGGGGTCGGCTACAGGCTGAGCGAAGCGGATTGAGGAAGCGGCTTTCCGCTTTCCTGATCAAGTCACGATTGTTGTTATCGAGGCGGCAATGAGGATCGCGGCGACGAACAGCAGCGCGCCATAGATCGGCGGCTTGCCGAACAGCACGGCGAAGGCCGAGGCCCAGATGACGATTGCTGCGGACAGCGCATAGAGGAATGCCGCCTTGTCGGCCCAGGCTATGCCGACAGCCATCAGGCCGCCGACGATCAGCGCGCCGAACAGAAGCATTATAGACAGCGCGAATTTCTCGACCGAATCCATTATTCATCCTCTTGTCGTCCGGCCCGAATGTGCCGGATGGCGTCGGGTTCGGCAATGGCTGTTCGCAGGATAGGGCCGGAAAGCGGTTCGGGTGAGGCAGGAGTGAAGCCGGCGCGCAACAGTGGAATGCAATTCACGACGCGCCGGGCAGTTTGGGGCGCAACGGCCGGTCATGCCGCAACGTGGAATGGACAGGGTTTTGAGCAACCGCTAGTTTCAGCCTTCTGGGCGCGATTGGAACGGGCATGAACCACGAGGGGCTTATCGACCGTATCTATGAGGCCGCTGTCGTTCCGGAACTGTGGCCCGGTGTGCTGCAGGACGTATCGACGCTGGCCGGATGTTTCGGCGGCATCCTGTTTACGGCGACACCTGACAAGATCGGACGCTGGACCAGTTCGAACAATGTCCACGAACTGATGACGGATTTCACCGGCGACCCGGAAATACAGGCCAACAATATTCGCCTGCAACGCGGCATCGCGGTAAAACGCCATGGCTTCTTCGGCAATGACGAACTTTATGGCCGCGAGGAGATGGAAAGCAGCTTCGTCTACTCGAAATTCTTCCTGCCGCGAGGCTTTGGATACTGCGCCGGCACCGTCTTTCCGATGCCGAATGGGGACATGGCCGCCTTCGATCTCGAGCGCCGCTATGCCGACGGGCCGGTTTCGCAGCAGGAGATCGCCGTTCTGGATGTGCTGCGTCCTCATCTCGGGCGCGCCGCCGTCCTGGCCACGCGCCTCAATCTCGAACGCGCGCGTGTCGTTGTCGACGCGCTTGAAAGTGCCGGCCTTGCCGCGGCGATTCTCGGGATAACCGGACGCGTGCTTGCGGCCAATGCGCTTCTCGAGGGCATGTCGGCACAATTCGTGTTCCGGGCGCATGATCGCATCGCCCTTGCGGATGCCGGCGCCAATGCCTTGTTTGCCGAGTCGATCGAACAACTCGCTTCTGCATCGTCGACCCGCTCTATCCCGGTTCCCGCACTGCCGGGACACGCGGCTGCGGTCGCTCATGTTCTTCCGCTGCCGGGCGAAGCAGCCGACGTTTTCTTTCGCGCCCATGCGCTCATGGTGGTGACGCGGCTCGACCGTCCGGCAGCACCTTCTGCCGAGCTGCTGGGCGGTCTGTTCGACCTGACGCCGGCGGAAGCGCGGGTTGCGCGCAGCATTTCCGAAGGCAAGACCACCGAGGAAGCGGCCGCCGCACTCAACCTTTCACGGGAGACAGTGCGCTGGTACCTGAAGGCCATCTTCAGCAAGACAGGCGTGAGCCGCCAGGCTGAACTGGGCGTGCTGCTGTCGGGTGCGGTTCTGCGTGGACAGGACGTGTGACCGGTAAGGGCCGCGAAAGCAGCCCTGGTATGTAATCCGCAGTCAACGGAACAAGTGAAACACATACCTCAAATGGGTGGCGCGGTGATTGGGCCGATGGTTTAGCGTGCGTCGTAGTGGATTGGTTGGGGGTTAAAAGATGACAAGATCTGTCTATTTGGGGGCAATTTTATTCCTATTGTCTGGGGGCGTGTGTAGCGCTGAAATAGTAAAAAATAGGCCAATCAGCGAAGCTCAGGCGAAGATAAATATTAAGAGGGCAGAATCAAAGATTCGCTCAAACTGTCGCAAGGAAGTAAATAGATGCCATAGTGAAGTAGCGGAAATAATATACAATAGCGCTATTATTTCAGATTATAAAAAGATTTTGAAGTATGCCGGCTTGTACGAGCCCGCCACAGAAGTTTTTGGAGGAAAAGCAAGGTGTTCTGAGCTTGTTTATGAAATAAAAAAATACAAGGAGTATAATACAATAGCGTTTTGGGCTTCTGTATATGCAGCACGAAAGATTCTAAATATCGAGACCAAAGATGAGCGTAAGAAAGTTCTGGATTATGCATTCGCATGCAGTGTTTTCCGCACACAAAATGGCACCATAGATCTCTTTATAACGCCCAACAAAGAAATACCCAGCACGCCTGATCAGTTCATTTCAGAGGCAAGACAAACTTATGGCGAGAAGGCTGCGAGAGAGTATTTGGATTTTCGTGAAGAAATTGCAGAGCCTTACTTCGTTGCATATAAAAAATTCTTGTACGGGAAAAAGGGGAGAGCGTGGGCCGAGGGGATGGCGAAGGTCGTTGCGCTCACGGGTAACGCACATAAAGCAGCGAAAGATGGCGGCTATCCGGCTTTGATCGTGAAGTACTTGGACCAGCTTACGTTCGACAGCAAAATTCAGGTCGAGCAGGCTGTTCGAGTTCAGTAGGGGGCAAGAATGGCGGCTAGAATAAACTTGGCGACGGGGGTGGTCTCACTGATGCTTCTGTCTGTGGTTGAGGCGGGTGCTCAGACAAAAGGAATCGAAACAAACGGTAGTATATCCCGATCAAGGAGTAGTTCTTCAAGCGCGGTCAATCAGCAATTGCTGAATCTCGGTGCCTCCATAATTATTCAAGGGCTTTCAAATTCAGAAAATGACAACGATGCCGCGGCCGAACGAAAACAGCGCGAAGTTGAACGAGAGCTCGAATTTTATCGTTCTGAAGAATTGCGGGCTAAAAATGGTGCGGACGCGCTGACCAAAGCGAATGCCGCAGCAGCAGGGACGAATCCATTCGGTAAGCCAAAGAAAAAGAGAAACCAGGAGCCCGAAGGTGCTGGTCCGGCCAACGCAGCCGACTGTTTGTCCATTGAAGACAGGTACTTCTTCCGAAACAACTGTGACTACAAGGTCATGTTCACGTTTCGAACCCTGGGCGGCGGTTGTTTCCAGAAGAATTACGGAACCGACACAGTGGGCGCCCGTCGAAGGGTTGCGACAGCCGTGACCCAGAAATGCGGTGGAACAAGGGGAAAGCAGATCGAATATGTGGCATGCGAGTATAAAGCATGGACGAAGAATGCCTGCCGGTTGACGTTCGCAAAATAACGCGTCGACAGGCTGGCCGGTTGGCGATCCGATAGGCATCACCTTGGATAGGTAGGCAGACGCCAGAGCCGCCGCGGAATAGGCGAGGCCCGCCCGTGGGTGCAGGACATAATTCAGCAGTAGTGTGTATAAAGCGAACTGGCGGAGAGGGAGGGATTCGAACCCCCGATGCCCTTGCGAGCATGCCGCATTTCGAGTGCGGTGCATTCGACCACTCTGCCACCTCTCCGCGGTGTACTGGTCGGGCCGTTGCCGGCGCGGCGCTCTAGATAACGGCTGATGGGGCCTTGCACAAGGCCCTGCTGCGCGCTTTTTAGCAGTTTCGGTTGCGGGTTTGTCCGGTTTGGCTTGACACGTTGAAGGCCATTGGCTAAACGCGCACCATTCCGGCGTGGGGTCTTTTTCCGCGCCGGTTGTACTTTGAACCCCGCAGACTGACAAAAAGACGGCCCGACCGCTTCCATGTGGTCAAAAAGCCGGACCGAACAGCGAAAGGCAAAAAATGTTCGCAGTCATTAAAACGGGTGGCAAGCAGTATCGCGTTGTCGCCAATGACGTACTAAAAATCGGAAAGCTCGTCGCCGAAGCCGGCGATGTTGTCGAATTTGGTGAAGTTCTCGCTGTCGGCGAGGGCGAGAATGCAACGATCGGCGCTCCCTTCGTGGAAGGCGCTGTCGTGACGGCGGAAGTGGTCGTACAGGGCCGCGCACGCACCGTCATCGCATTCAAGAAGCGCCGCCGCCAGAACTCGCGCCGCACCCGCGGCCACCGCCAGCATGAAACCACCATCCGGATCTCCGAGATCCTGACCGGTGGCGCCAAGCCGGCGAAGAAGGCCGCAGCAAAGCCGGAAGCAACCGCCACGGCGGAAGTTGCCGAAAAGCCCGCCAAGAAGGCCGCGCCGAAAAAGGCTGCAGCCGCGGCGGAAACCGAATAAGACTGAGCACGAAGGAGAACAGCAATGGCACATAAGAAAGCTGGCGGTTCGTCGCGCAACGGTCGCGATTCAGAATCCAAGCGCCTCGGCGTGAAGAAGTTCGGTGGCGAAGCCGTCATTCCGGGCAACATTATCATTCGTCAACGCGGCACCCAGTGGCATCCCGGCGTCAATGTCGGCATGGGCACTGATCATACGCTTTTTGCGCTCGAAGCCGGCGCCGTCGCATTCCGTAAAAAAGCCAATGGCCGTACTTACGTATCGGTCAACCCACTTACCAAAGCAGCGGAATAGCCGGATCCGCGAGACAACACCGGCGCCCCATCTCGGGACCGGTGTCTGGCAAATCCAGAAAAAGGAACAGGGGAGATGGGTCGCCATCTCCCCTTTTTCTTTTGCCTGGAGGCTGAAATGGTTGCCGAATCGGAAGATTTTGAAGACGAGAGTCTGGCGATAGAGTGCCCGGTGCTGGTTACCGAGCGTCTGGTGATGCGCCCGCCGCATGCCGACGACATTCCCGAACTGTCGATGCTCGCCAACAACCGCCGGGTGGCCGAGATGCTGTCGCGCATGCCGCATCCTTACGGCGAGGCCGAGGCGCGGTCGTTCCTCGCCATGTCGGGGCAAAAGCGTGCAGCCGGCTGCGTTTATGCGCTGACGCTGGCCGATAGCGGCACCTTCATCGGTTGCGCCGGTCTCAACGGCACGGATCGTGGCCTCGAACTCGGCTACTGGATCGGTGAGCCCTACTGGAAGCGCGGTTTTGCCACCGAGGCAGCACACGCTCTGGTCGATCTCGCCTTCCGGGCGACGCAGATCAACGTACTGCACGTCTCGTGCCGGGTCATCAACCCGTCGTCGCGGCGGGTCATCCACAAGTGCGGCTTCCAGTATGCGGGGCAGGGCATGCTGAACTCGATCGTCGCCGGGCAGGTGCCGGTCGAGCGCTACCGGCTCGACCGCAAGACCTGGGTGAGCCTGAGGACGTGGCCGAAGTACTGACGATTGAGTGGCCGGTTCAGCCCGGCCGCTCAGTCGAGTTCGAGCCAGACCGGCAAATGGTCGGAGCCTTTTGCCTCGTCATCGATCCAAGTGCGTTTGACGCGGGTGGCGAGCGCGGCATGGACGAAGGCGAAGTCGATGAGGCGGTTCTTTTCCGGCTTGTCGTCGTCCATCCAGCTTACGGCACCGTCAGGCACGCCGCCGGCCAGCGAAAAGGCATCGACGGGATGATGTGCGACGATCTGGCGGCCTTCGGCATAATCGGCCTCGCCGGCCATGACGATGTATTCCGGCGAGGTGCGGTCCATGTTGAAGTCGCCCAAAAGCACGAACTCCTCCGGGGACGGCAGTTCGGGGAAGCCGAATTCGGAAACGCCGCTCGCCGCACCGCCTTCCATGGCATAGGCGTAGACGCGTTCCTTGAGGTAACGGATCTGGGTGGCGCGCTCCTCGAGATTGAGGTGGTCGAGATGGACGGAATAGACACGGATCGGTCCGGAAGGCGCGGTGATAAGCGCTTCCAGGGCCGAGCGCTGCAGGTTGAGGCGGTTGAAGCGGCGCGTGCGCGGCAGCAGCAGGTTGCGCGAAGCCACGATCGGCCAGCGCGACAACACCATGTTGCCGAATTGCAGGCGCTGGTTTGCCGGCTTGCCATTGGCGTCCCGGGTGCCGAAATCGACATCCATGGCGGGTCCGAAGATGTAGAAGTAGTCAGGCAGCAGCGAGGTCAGCCCGGCAACCAGATCGACACCGCCGTTGCGCGGAAGGTTACGCGTAACTTCCTGCAGAGCGATGATGTCGGCGCCTTCGAGGCTGGCCGCAATGCGCTCGAGGTCGAATTTGCCGTCCCGTCCGATGCCGTACTGGATATTGTAGGTGACCAGCTTCATGTCTTCTCCTCCCCGCCGTCGACGCGAACCATCAATCCCACCCTCGCGCTTACCTGCTCTTTGCGCTACAGCACAGTCGAAGAAAAACCAATAACAGTGAAACCCTTGTTGCGATGAAATTCCTCGATCAGGCCAAAGTCTATATCCGCTCCGGCAATGGGGGCGCCGGCAGCGTCTCGTTCCGCCGCGAGAAATTCATCGAGTTCGGCGGGCCGGACGGTGGCGACGGCGGCCGTGGCGGCGACGTCTGGCTGGAAGTCGTCGACGGGTTGAACACGCTGATAGACTATCGCTACCAGCAGCATTTCAAGGCGCAGACCGGCGTGCATGGCATGGGCCGCAACATGACCGGCGCCAAGGGCGCGGACATTACGCTCAAGGTGCCTGTCGGCACGCAGGTCTATGAAGAAGACAACGAAACGCTGATCTGCGACCTGACCCAGGTCGGGCAACGCTTCCGCCTGGCAGCCGGCGGTAATGGCGGCTTCGGCAACCAGCATTTCAAGACCTCGACCAACCAGGCGCCGCGGCGCGCCAATCCCGGCCTTGAAGGACAGGAAATGTGGGTCTGGCTCAGGCTCAAGCTGATTGCCGACGCCGGCCTCGTCGGCCTGCCCAATGCCGGCAAGTCGACCTTCCTTGCGGCGGTGACGGCGGCCAAGCCGAAGATCGCCGACTATCCCTTCACCACGCTGCATCCGGGCCTTGGCGTCGCGCGCATCGATGCGCGCGAATTCGTCATCGCCGACATTCCCGGCCTGATCGAGGGCGCGCATGAGGGCATCGGCATCGGCGACCGCTTCCTAGGTCATGTCGAGCGCACCCGCGTGCTGCTGCATCTCGTCTCGGCGCAGGAAGAGAACCCCGGCAAGGCCTACAAGACCGTCCGTGCCGAGCTCGAGGCCTATGGTCACGGCCTGGCCGACAAGGTCGAGATCGTGGCGCTGAGCCAGGTCGATACGCTCGATCCGGATGCGCGCAAGAAGAAGGTCGCCTCGCTGAAGCGGGCTGCAGGCCGCGCGCCGATCCTGCTTTCGGCGGCGACACGGGAGGGCGTCGAAGAGACGCTGCGCGCGCTGATGGCTGAGGTGCAGGCATCGCGGGCCGAGGCGGAGCCTGTCGAGGCAGACGACCGGTGGGCGAAGTAGGCCGATCATGAGCGTGCATTCCCTCAAGAAATACCGGCGCATCACGGTGAAAATCGGCTCGGCCCTGCTGGTCGATCGCTCGACCGGGCTGAAGCGCGACTGGCTGGCCTCGATCGCCGACGATATCGCAGCCCTTGCGGCGGGTGGTGCGGAGGTGCTGGTCGTCTCGTCCGGCGCCATTGCGCTAGGGCGCACTGTGCTCGGCCTCGGCAAGCGGGTGCTGAAGCTGGAGGAAAGCCAGGCATGTGCCGCCGTCGGACAGATCGCGCTTGCCGGCGCTTGGTCGGACGAGCTTGGGCGCAACGGCCTGAAATCCGGCCAGGTGCTGGTGACGCTCGGCGACACCGAGGAGCGCCGGCGTTATCTCAATGCGCGCGCGACCATCTCGACGCTGCTCAAGATGAAGGCGGTGCCTGTCATCAACGAGAACGACACGGTGGCGACTTCCGAAATCCGCTATGGCGACAACGACCGGCTGGCCGCCCGCGTGGCGACGATGATGGGCGCGGACCTTTTGGTGCTGCTGTCCGACATCGATGGGCTCTACACCGCGCCGCCGGCACTCGATCCGGCGGCGAAATTCATTCCTCTGGTCGAGCGCATCACGCCCGACATCGAGGCGATGGCAGGCGCCGCTGCCTCGGAACTGTCGCGCGGCGGCATGCGCACGAAGCTCGACGCCGGCAAGATCGCGACGGCGGCAGGCACGGCGATGATCATCACCTCCGGCACCCGGCTGAACCCGCTGAGCGCCATTGAGCGCGGCGAACGCGCCACCTTCTTCAAGCCCAGCGCCAACCCGGTGAAGGGCTACAAGACCTGGATTGCCGGGCAGCTCGAGCCGGCAGGCCGTCTGACGGTCGATGCCGGTGCGGTCGGCGCGCTGCTTTCGGGCAAATCGCTACTGCCGGCGGGTGTCAGGAACGTCAGCGGCAACTTTTCGCGCGGCGACACGGTTGCGATCGTCAGCCCGGAGGGCCGGGAGATTGCGCGTGGCCTAATTGCCTATGACGCAGCCGATGCCGTAAGGATCGCTGGGCTGAAGACGAACGAAATCGCCGCCGTGCTTGGCTATGAAGGACGGTCGGCTATGATCCATCGCGACGATCTGGTGGTGAGCCATTCGGGCGTGATGGAAACGGTGCAGGTGGAAGGATGAACCATGCTGACGACGCATGAAAAATCCGGTGAAGACACGATCTCCCTGATGGCCGATATCGGCCGCAAGGCGCGCGCTGCCGCGCGACCGTTGGCCATCGCAAGCACCGAGCGCAAGAATGCCGCCCTGATCGCCATGGCTGAGGCCATCATTCGCGGCGAGCAGGCTATTCTGGCTGCCAATGCCATCGACGTCCAGAACGGCGAGGAATCGGGGATCAGCGGCTCCTTCATGGACCGGTTGAAGCTTGATCCGAAGCGCATCCGCGACATGGCCGACGGTATAAGGGCGATCGCCGAACTGCGCGATCCGGTCGGCGCGATCATTGCAGAGTGGGACCGTCCCAACGGCCTTCACATCGAGCGCGTGCGCACGCCGCTCGGCGTCGTCGGCGTCATCTATGAAAGCCGCCCGAACGTGACGGCGGATGCCGGTGCGCTGTGCCTGAAGGCGGGTAACCCCGTCATCCTGCGCGGCGGCTCCGATTCGTTCAATTCGTCGGCTGCGATCCATGCCTGTCTCGTCGAGGGGCTGAAGGCTGCGAAGCTGCCGGCAGAGGCGATCCAGCTCGTGCCGACGACGGATCGCGCGGCGGTCGGCGAGATGCTGAAAGGGCTTTCCGGCAATCTCGAAGTCATCATTCCGCGCGGCGGGCGCAGCCTGGTCGAGCGCGTGCAGACAGAGGCGCGCGTGCCGGTGTTCGCCCATCTCGAAGGCATCTGCCATCTCTACATCGACAAGTCGGCCAAGCTGGACATGGCAGTGGAAATCGCCGTCAACGCCAAGATGCGGCGCACCGGCATTTGCGGGGCAGCCGAGACGCTGCTGGTCGACCGTGCGGTGGCTTCCACGCATCTGGTGCCGATCCTTGAGGCCTTGCGGGCGGCAGGCTGCGAAATCCATGCCGACGAGGAGGTTCTGAAGGCCTTTTCCGATGCCAGGCCGGCAACCGATGCCGACTGGGTGACGGAATATCTCGACGCGATCATCGCAGTGAAGCTGGTCGACGGTGTCTCGGGCGCGATCGAGCATATCGAGACCTTCTCCTCGCACCACACCGAGGCGATCGTGGCCGAGGACGCGGCGGCGGTCGAGCGCTTCTTCAACGAGATCGACTCGGCAATCCTGCTGCACAATGCCTCGACGCAGTTTGCCGATGGAGGCGAGTTCGGCATGGGCGCCGAGATCGGCATCGCCACCGGCAAGATGCATGCGCGCGGCCCCGTCGGTGTCGAGCAGCTGACCTCCTTCAAGTACCGCGTGCGCGGTTCCGGCCAGATACGGCCTTGAGCGACATCGCGACGCTTTTTCCGGGCGTCGGCGGCCGGCATCTCAAGATGCCGCATGTCGAGAAGGGCATGCAGGTCGGCTTGTTCGGCGGCTCGTTCAATCCGCCTCATGGCGGTCATGCGCTGGTTGCCGAAATCGCGTTGCGGCGGCTGCGGCTCGACCAGCTGTGGTGGATGGTGACGCCGGGCAATCCGCTGAAAAGCTCGCGCGTGCAGGCGCCGCTTGCTGAGCGCATCGGCCTTTCGGAGAAGATCGCGAAGGACCCGCGCGTCAAGGTCACCGCCTTTGAGGCGGCCCATCATGTGCGCTACACCGCCGATACGCTGGCGCTGATCAAGGCGCGCAATCCGGGCGTCGATTTCGTCTGGATCATGGGTGCCGACAATCTGCGTGATTTTCACCGCTGGCAGCGCTGGCGCCAGATCGTCATGACCTTTCCGATCGCGGTGATCGACCGGCCGGGTGCGACCTTGTCGTTCCTGTCGTCGGCTGTGGCCAAGACATTCGATTATGCCCGCGTCGACGAGGCGGATGCGCCGCGCCTGGCGCGGATGAAGGCGCCGGCCTGGACTTTCATCCACGGCCCGCGCTCGTCGCTGTCGTCCACGGCCATCCGCAAGGCGAACGGCGGCGGCTGACTGCTGGTTTTGTTGTTACGCAATTCCGGACGGAAAACCGCGGGACACTTTTCCTGGAATTGCTCTACTTGTTCGATATGCCCTTGGCCTCGAAAGCCAGTTTGGCTTTCTTGGTCAGGTCCAGCTTGGTCGAGAAGAAATCGGCGGCGGATGTCCAGTATCTCAGGGTGATCGCGACGGTGCTGTCGCCCAGTTCGTTGACGAAAGCGGCCGGTGCCGTGTCCTTTTTGACGCGGCTGTCGGCTTTCGCCAGGTCCATGAATGTCGATTGCGCCAGGTCGATATCGGCGTCGTAGCCGATGCCGATGGTGATGTCGTTGCGCCGGATACCGTTGCGGGTGAGGTTGCGGACCGGCTGGTTCCACAGTGTGGAGTTGGGCGCCAGCACGAAAATGCCGTCGGCGGCGCGCAGGCGGGTGGCGAACAGGCCGATCTCCTCGATCGTGCCGGTAACAGAGCCGATCTCGACATATTCGCCGATACGGAAGGGCCTGAGCACGAGCAGCATGATACCGGCGGCGATGTTCTGCAGCGTGCCCTGAAGGGCGAGCCCGACGGCCAGGCCGATCGCACCGATGGCGGCAATAATGGAAGCTGTCTGGACGCCGAACTGGCCCAGCACCATGACGATGACCAGCACGAGGATCGCGTAACGGGCGATCTTGGAGAAGAACTGGCAAAGGGTGGGGTCGAATCCGCGAATGCGGCTAAGGCCGGCGAATATTGCGCGCTCGATCATTCCGGCGACGAGATAGCCGACGATCAGCAGGATGATCGCGCCAAGCACCGAGAAGGAATAGGTAACGGCGAGCGCGCTCGCCTGGCTCACCCCGGCCTGAACGGCGGCCATTGCTTCCTGGGTGTCGAGTTCCATAGGGGGCTCCTTTCACGTCTGCGAAACGAATAAGCCACCCCGCCCACTGGTTCCTGCTCGATAGAGTTCTAATGATGGCAGCTTCGGACGGGTGATCGCAACCCGTGCCTGTTCAGCCACTGTCGGCAGCCGATTGAGGCTCATGCATTTGTGCGTCTTGAAAGTGTTGCACGACTCTGCCTATCTATGGGGTGTCCTGCGATAAAAAGCAGGGCGTTTCGTTGTTCTTGTTTCGGAAGGAAAGACACTGAGAACAGCACTGCGGAAGAAGGCAACCATCATGCCTTCGCCGGCCGGGATGAGCGGAAACGACTCCGTGTCCCGCGCCTTAGAAACTGTCCTTGCCAGTCTGGAAGACTCCAAGGCCGAAAACATCGTCCCCATCGATCTTTACGGGAAATCGAGCCTCGCCGATCACATGGTGATCGCGTCGGGCCGGTCGCACCGTCATGTCGCGGCGGTGGCCGATCAACTCCTGAAGGCGCTGAAGGATGCCGGTCTCGGCACCGCCCGCGTCGAGGGGCTTGAGGGCGCCGACTGGGTCCTGATCGATTCAGGCGATATCATCGTCCACGTCTTCCGCCCCGAAGTCCGCGACTTCTACAATCTTGAAAAGATGTGGCAGGCGCCGGATCTCGACGGAGAAACGGTTCACTAAGGTCCAGCGTCCCGAAGGATCGGGACAGGACTTTAGGGTCAGGACAGGATGAAGATTGCTGTACATGCCGTGGGCCGGATGAAGGCCGGCCCCGACAAGGAGCTGGCCGACCGTTATTTGGACCGCTTCGCCAAGAGCGGTCCGGCCATAGGGCTGGAGTTCACCGGCGTCGTCGAAACGCCGGAAAGCCGCGCGCAGACCGTTGCCGAGCGCAAGCGCGAGGAAGCGGAAAAGCTTCGCGCGCAACTGGCCTCCGGCGCAGCCCTCATCCTGCTCGACGAGCGCGGCAAGAACATTTCCTCGGAAGATTTCGCCGGCAGGATCGGCACCTTGCGCGACAGTGGCCAGCGCAATCTTGTCGTCGCCATCGGCGGGCCGGATGGCCATGATGCCGAATTGCGGGAGAATGCCGCTCTCGTGCTGTCCTTCGGGGCGTTGACATGGCCACATCAGCTCGTGCGCATCATGCTGGCCGAGCAGCTTTATCGCGTCGCGACGATCCTCTCGGGCCACCCCTACCATCGTTCGTGATTCCGGCCTTCGCGCGAAAATTCGACAAAATCCACCGTGGGTTTGCGCATCCGTCCAACCTTCACGACATGGTTGATGGTTCGTTAACGAAGAGATCGCTAAGGTCGGGTGGAACACACAGCGCGTCGGGAATGACTGGAACGATGGTTGCGAGAACAGGGCTTGGGCGGTTGCGCCGCGGCGTCTTTGCCGTGGCCACGCTTGTGCTCGCCGTGACCGCCGGCCACGCCCAGGACGCCGACGCGATCGTCGCCGATCAAGCGGCGCGCCAGGCCGAATACGAGAAAGTCTCGCAGGACATGACGCTTTCGGCCGCCAGGCTGGAGCAGCTTTCCGCCGATATCGCCAAGGTCCGCAAGGATCATGCGACGATCACCGCTGCCCTGATCCAGTCTGCCAAGACCGAGAAGAAGCTCAGCGAGGATATCGACGAGATCACCGGCCGGCTCGAGGGGCTGAAGGATCAGGAAGACGGCATCCGCCAGTCTCTGGTGGCGCGGCGCGGCGTTCTCGCCGAGGTTCTGGGCGCGCTGGAGCGCATGGGGCTGAACCCGCCGCCGGCGATCCTGGTGAAGCCGGAAGATGCGCTGTCTTCGGTGCGCAGCGCTATTCTGCTCGGTGCCGTGGTGCCCGAACTGCGCTCGGAGACGGAAATTCTCCTTGCCGACATGAAGGAAATGTCGCGCGTTACCGCCTCGATCGATGCCGAGCGCCAGCGGCTGGTGGCGTCGGTCGCAGATCAATTGACGGAAAAGAAGCGCCTCAGCCTGCTGCTCGAGCAGAAGCAGCGCCTGCAGGGCGAGACCGAGACGGCGCTGAAGGAAGAGCAGAGCAATTCGGAAAAGCTTGCTGCGAAGGCAGGCAGCCTGCAAGGGCTCATCGCCTCGCTGGAAAAGCAGGCAGATAGCAGCCGCAAGCAGGCGGAAGCGGAAAAAAAGGCGGAAGAACAACGCCTTGCCAGTGAGGCCGAGCGCACTGCGCCGCCCGAGGCCAACCGCCTGACCGCAACTGCGCCCTTTTCGGCCCTGCGCGGGCAGGTTTCGCTGCCGGTTACCGGCCGGATCAAGAAGCGATTCGGCGCCAAGGACGATAACGGCGGCGTGATGCATGGCGACATGGTTGCGACACAATCGGGCGCCATCGTCACCGCGCCGGCCGATGGAAGCGTATTGTATGCGGGGCCCTTCCGTTCTTATGGACAACTCTTGATCCTGAACGCGGGCGACGGTTATCATGTCGTTCTGGCGGGCATGAGCAGAATCAGCGTCTCGCTGGGTCAGTCCGTCCTCGCGGGCGAACCGATCGGCGCGATGGGAGAGGCCAGGGTGGCTAGCACCGTGGCTTCGCCAAATGGAAATATTGGTCCGGAGCTCTATGTCGAGTTCCGCAAGGATGGAAAACCCGTCGATCCGACCCCGTGGTGGGCGGAGCGTCTTTCTGGAAGGACAGGAAATGATACGTAAATTGTCGCTTCTGTTTGCAGGTGCGCTCATGGGCGCTTCTGCAATGACGCTCGTCTATGGGGCGCCTGGCTCGACAGCCAATGCGGCAGGGTCCGAGACCTATCGCCAACTGGCGATCTTCGGCGACATTTTCGAGCGGGTGCGGGCGCAGTATGTGACGCCGCCGGACGAGAAGGCGCTGGTCGAAAGCGCCGTCAACGGCATGCTGACCTCGCTCGATCCGCATTCGTCCTACATGAACGCGGAAGCGGCCAAGGACATGCGCGTCCAGACCAAGGGCGAGTTCGGCGGCCTCGGCATCGAAGTCACCATGGAAAACGACCTGGTCAAGGTTATCACGCCCATCGATGACACGCCCGCCGCCAAGGCCGGTGTGCTTGCCGGCGATTTCATTGCCAAGATCGACGGCGAGGAAGTGCGCGGCCTGACGCTCAATGACGCCGTCGAGAAGATGCGCGGGCCGGTCGGCACGCCGATCAAGCTGACGATCCTGCGCGAAGGCGCCGACAAGCCGATCGAGCTGTCGGTCACCCGCGACATCATCAAGGTCAAGGCCGTGAAGTACCGCGTCGAGAACGACGTCGGCTACATGAAGATCACCTCCTTCACCGAAAAGACCTTCGACGACCTGCAGAACGCGATCGACACGATCAAGAAGCAGGTGCCGAACGACAAGCTCAAGGGCTATGTGCTCGACCTGCGCCTGAACCCGGGCGGCCTGCTCGACCAGGCGGTGAGCGTGTCCGACACCTTCCTGGACAAGGGCGAGATCGTCTCGACCCGTGGCCGCGATCCGAAGGACATCACCCGTTTCGATGCCCGTCCGGGCGACCTGATCGACGGCAAGCCGCTGATCGTGCTCGTCAATGGCGGCTCGGCCAGTGCCTCGGAAATCGTCGCCGGTGCGTTGCAGGATCATCGCCGCGCCACCGTGGTCGGCACGCAGTCCTTCGGCAAGGGTTCGGTGCAGACCATCATCCCGCTCGCCGAGAACGGCGCGCTGCGGCTGACGACGGCGCTCTATTACACGCCGTCGGGCAAGTCGATCCAGGGCAAGGGCATCACGCCCGACATCAAGGTCGACCAGCCGCTGCCGGATGACCTGAAGGGCCGCGACCTGACGCGTGGCGAATCCGACCTGAAGGGCCATATCAAGGGTGTTGAGGAGAGCGACCAGGGTTCCGGTTCGTCGGCCTATGTGCCGCCGGAAGCCAAGGACGACATCCAGCTCAACTATGCGCTGGATCTGCTCCGCGGCAACAAGACTGACCCGGCTTTCCCGCCGAGCCCTGAAAAGGCAGTCATGAACAACCAATAAGCGCTGCCGGGCAGACGCGATCTGCCCCCAGCATTCTGGAAATACAAATCCGCCGGAAATCTTCCGGCGGATTTTTTTATGGCGCGGCTTCACGCCGATATCGCCTGGAACGAAGCGAAAATCGAGTTTTCTCAGGCCGCACGCTCTTTAGTTGAGCGCCGGATTCTGCGACAACGGATGCCCGTTGTCCGGTCCGATTCTCTGGGGAATACGGCTTGTCCGATAAGGAAATCGATCGCCCGCTAGGTCAGGCCGCCGCAGCTACGCGCCGGTCGCCGCGCGGCTTTTCGCTGCGTGCCGGCCCGGTTGTTCTGGCGCTGGCGGCAATCGCGATCGTTGCGGGCTCCAGTTTGATCGCCTTTCGCGAACGGCCGTTCCGCAATCCGTCGCTGGTTGCCGTTTCGACGCCGCAGGTGACGGAGCCGGCAAAAACGGAGACGGCTGCCGGGCCTGCTCCGGCGCCCTCCGCCAACACGGCTGCCCAACCCGCTGACGGCCCATCCATCATCCATGTCGAACCGCCGGAAGGGACTTCGAATGGCGTCGTCGTCATCCGCGATCCTTCGGCGCTGGGCCAGAACCTGCGCGTTGCGCATCTGCCGGACAAGGCTCTGATCGAGCAGAGCGAAACCGGACCCCTGCCGATCCGCGGCGCAGACGGCAGGCGGCCATTCGATGTCTATGCACGGCCATGGTCCGGTGCGCGCGGTGCGCGCGTGGCGATCGTCATCGGCGGTCTCGGCCTGTCGCAGACCGGCACGCAGGAGGCGATCGGCAAGCTGCCGCCGGAAGTCACGCTGGCCTTCGCGCCGGCGGGCAACAGTATCGGCCGCTGGATGCAGGAGGGCCGCCGCAAGGGCCATGAGATCGTCATGCAGGTGGCGCTGGAGCCGTTCGATTATCCCAACGTCAATCCGGGCCGCAACACGCTGACGGTGGCAGCACCCGCCGCCGAGAATTTGAAGAACCTCCGCTGGACGCTGTCGCGCACGACCAATTACACCGGCGTGATGAACTATATGGGCGCGCGCTTTGCCGCCGATGCGGCAGCGATGGGGCCGGTCATGGCCGAACTCGGCAAGCGCGGCCTGCTTTATCTCGACGATGGCTCGACGGCGCGCAGCGTCGCGCCGGAATTGGCGCTGAAGAACCGCGTGCCGGTTGCCGTCGCCGATGCCATGATCGATGCGGTGCGCGACCGGGGCGAAATCCTCAAGAAACTCGACCAGCTCGAAAGCACGGCCCGCGCCAAGGGCTTTGCCATCGGCACGGGATCGGCCTTCGACATGACAGTCGATGCCGTCTCCTCCTGGGTCGAGGAAGCAAAACGGCGCGGCATCGAAATCGTGCCGATCTCGGCACTCGCCACCGACCCGGAACGGGGCTGAAGGACATCATGGCAAAGAACAAGAAGATCGATCCGGAATCGCTTCCCTATCGCCCCTGCGTCGGCATCATGGTGCTGAATGGCGACGGGCTGGTGTGGTCCGGCCATCGCATCGCCGAGCCGGACAGCGAGATGGCGGGCACCGACAAGCTCTGGCAGATGCCGCAGGGCGGCATCGACAAGGGCGAGGACCCGCTGCCGGCAGCCCTGCGCGAGCTCTATGAGGAAACCGGCATGCGCAGCGTCTCGCTGCTGGCGGAAGCGCCGCGCTGGATCAACTACGACCTGCCCGCCGACAAGCTCGGCATCGCCTTCAAGGGCAAGTATCGCGGCCAGACGCAAAAATGGTTCGCCTTCCGCTTCGAGGGCAACGAAAGCGAAATCGCCATCAACCCACCGCCGGGCGGGCATGAGGCCGAGTTCGACGACTGGGGGTGGAAGCCGATGACCGACCTGCCGGATCTTATCGTGCCCTTCAAGCGCAAGGTTTATGAGGAAGTCGTCGCGGCCTTCCGCCATCTGGCGCCGTGACATGCGCGCGCTGACGGCTTAGGCCTCCGCCGACATCTCCAATAAATTCCCCTCGCGCACGGCGTTTCGCCGTTGCCTGTTCCAACGTAAGCTGCGCTTTCGCTGCAGGCTGATGTTGCAGTGCAACCTTGTTTGCATTATGGGTGATTTACGCACGATCCTCGAAGAATTATTCATTTATTGAAAGGATTCTGCGTATATTTTTAGTATGGCGCAAGCAATCATCTAAATACGGTGATTTTGCGCTGAAATCTGAGGATTTCGAGCGGAATGGACCGGGACAACGCAAGAATATGCGAAACATCGCAGCCGAGCCTTGCGGAAGCGGGCGCGGTGCTGACGATCGACCTTTCCGCTTTGCGTGAAAACTACCGGCTGCTTAAGAGCCATCTCGGCGGCACGCGCTGCGCCGGCGTGGTCAAGGCCGATGCTTATGGGCTGGGTGCGTCCGAAGTGGCGAAGGCCTTGGCCGATGAGGGTTGCGACACCTTCTTCGTCGCGCATGCCGGCGAGGGACTGGCCCTGCGCGCCGCGCTTGGCGACGGTCCCGAAATCTACATCCTCAACGGCACACCGCCCGGCGCGGAAGCCGAAGCCGCTGCGGCTGATCTGATCACGATCGCCAACAGCCTCGAGCAGCTTGCCGCCTGGGCTGCCGCGGCAAAGGCGCTTGGCAGGAAGCTGCCGGTGGTGCTTCAGGTCGACAGCGGCATGTCGCGGCTCGGCATGATGCCGGAGGAAGTCGAGACACTGGCGCGGAATCCCGGCCTGCTGGATGACGTCGAGGTCAAGCTTGTGATGAGCCATCTCGCCTGCGCCGACGAGCCGGAGCATCCGGCCAATGCCGCGCAGAAGAAGGCTTTTGACCTCCTGCGTTCGCTGCTACCGGCAGCACCCGCTTCGCTGACCAATTCGTCGGGTATCTTTCTGGGGCCGGACTATCATTACGACCTCGCCCGGCCGGGTGCGGCGCTCTACGGCATCAACCCGACGCCGGGCAAGCCGAACCCGATGCGCGAGGTCATACGGCTTTCGGCAAAAGTCATCCAGACGCGCATGCTGGAGACGGATATCGGCGTCGGCTACGGCCACACCTTCCGCACCACTGGGCAGCTACGCGCCGCAACGATCTCGCTCGGCTATGCCGATGGCTGGCATCGCCGCACGGCGGCAGGTGCCTTCTTCAAGGGTGTCAGGCTGCCATTCGTCGGCCGCGTCTCGATGGACAGCATCATCATCGACATCTCGGCGCTGCCCGAAGGCGCGCTGAAGGCGGGCGATCTGGTTGAGATGATCGGCAGCCACCAGACCGTGGACGACGTCGCCGGCCATGCCGGCACCATCGGCTACGAGGTGCTGACCGGGCTAGGCCATCGTTTTCATCGGATTTACGAAGGCGGCTGAGGGGGCTCTCCCGCCGCAGGCAATTTTCAAGGGGTTCTACAATGAAGGTTCTTGTTCTGGGAAGCGGCGTGGTGGGTATCACCAGCGCGCATTATCTGGCGGAAGCCGGCCATGAGGTCGAGGTGGTGGACCGCCAGAGCGGTCCGGCGCTGGAAACCAGCTTTGCCAATGCCGGCGAAGTGTCGCCCGGCTATTCCTCGCCCTGGGCCGGTCCCGGCATCCCGGTCAAAGCGATCAAATGGCTGCTGATGCGCCACGGGCCGCTGGTCGTTCGCCCGAAATTCGATCCGGCGATGTGGTCGTGGCTTCTGAAGATGCTCGGCAACTGCACCTCGGCGCGCTACGCCGTCAACAAGGCGCGCATGGTGCCGATTGCCGAATACAGCCGCGACATGCTGAAGGCGCTGCGTGCCTCGACCGGCATTGCCTATGACGAGCGCAGCCAGGGCACGCTGCAGCTTTTCCGCACGCAGAAGCAGCTCGACGGCATCGGCGGCGACGTCGAGGTGCTGAAGCAATTCGGTGTGCCGTTCGAGGTGCTGGACCCCGCCGGCTGCATCGGTGCCGAGCCGGCGCTGGCCGCGGTGAAGGGCAAATTCGTCGGCGGCCTGCGGCTGCCGGGCGACGAGACGGGTGACTGCCAGATGTTCACCGAGCGTCTGGCAGCGCATTGCGCCGGGCGCGGCGTGAGCTTCCGCTTCGACACGAAGATCGAGAAGATCATCACCGAGGGCGGCCGGATCACCGGGGTTGCCACCAGCGCCGGCGTGCTTACGGCGGACGCCTATGTCGTGGCGCTGGGCAGCTATTCGCCGATCATCCTGAAGCCGCTCGGGCTTTCGGTGCCGGTCTATCCGGTGAAGGGCTATTCGATCACCGTGCCCATCACCAATGCCGACGGCGCGCCGGTCTCGACCGTCATGGACGAGACCTACAAGGTCGCGATCACGCGCCTCGGCGACCGCATCCGCGTCGGCGGAACGGCGGAAATCTCGGGCTACGACCTCAGCCTGCATCAGGCGCGGCGCGACACGCTGGAGCATTCGGTCTCCGATCTGTTCCCGAATGGCGGTGCGGTCAAGGAAGCGAGCTTCTGGTGCGGCCTGCGCCCGATGACGCCGGACGGCCCGCCGATCATCGGCAAGACGCGCTATGGCAATCTCTACCTCAACACCGGCCACGGCACGCTGGGCTGGACCATGTCCTGCGGCTCGGGCCGGGTGCTGGCGGACATAGTCTCCGGCAAGACGCCGGAGATCGATGCGGGCGCACTCAATCTCAGCCGCTACGGCTGAGGCAGGCTATTTCAGCGATCGCGGCAGCGTTTCCGACTGATACATCGAGACCGTGTGCCCGTCCGGGTCGGCTATCTCGGCCGACCATCCGCCGGGAGCGTGGCTGACGGGCGTGACGATGGTCGCGCCCTGGGCTGCAAGGCCGGCGACGACATCGTCGATGCCACCTTCGGCGAGTTCAAAGACGATGATCGGCGAATTGCCGGGCCGCGACTCCTGCTTGAAGAACAGGAGTTCGATGCCGTTCGCGGTACGCGCCAGCAGCCAGTCATTGCCGCTGCCATCGTCGCCCATATTGTCGACAGCGAGGCCGAGTACGTCGCGATAGAAGGTTTCGGTTCGCGCTATGTCCGAGACGTAGTAGCAGACGGCGCCGAGCTTGGATTTTCCGAACATTTTTCATCCCTTTGTTGTGGCTGGACGATCCTCTGTTGCCGCGGCCCGTTGTTTTGTGAGGCGAAGTTCATAATAAGAAGATGACCGTCCGGATCGTGGCTTCCCAGCGCAGCCTGATGACGATGCACCGGTCCCAATAGCGTGCGCCTGATTGTGCCATAAGACAGATACCCGGACAGGCCGGGCATTTCGTCGATGCGGCCAGTTCCACTCAGGCGCCATCGCCGTCTGATCTCGCATATGCGCTGCCGAAAGGCGGCCTCCGAGAGGCGCTGCATCCAGATGATTTCGGGTTTCGTGTGGCCGGTAAGCACAAGCAGGGCGGTCGTGCGCAGAGCCAGCGAAAGCGTGGCGAGGAAAGCCATCGGCAGCTCGCTGGGCTCGCTGGAGCCGGATGCGCCGTCCAGCCAACGGTCTTCCCTCTTGCGACGCCGGATCGCCGTGCGCGCGTCGAATGCGGCTCGCTTGCGCAGTGCGCCTTGCATCCAGCGGCGATTTTCCGGGCAGGCGAGATCCTGCCGGCCTGCCTCCACCGCCGCCAGAAGCACGGTCTGCAAAAGGTCTTCTGCCTCGTCGCTTTTGCGCGTCACGCGTCGTGCCTGACGCAGCAGTTCCAGATAAGGTCGTGACAGCATGACTGCTCCCCCAGTCCATCACACAAACAGCGCGCGTTCCGCTTCCACCGCCTTGGTGATGTAGCCGGCGACGGTCTGGATGCGGCGCAGCGGGCGAACGGATTCATGATAGACCAGCCAATAGGCGCGGCGGATCGGTTTTGCCGCCGGCACAGGCACCAGGTCGGGATGCGAGCGGGCGATGAAGGTGTGCAGCATGCCGATGCCTGCGCCCGCCCGCACCGCCTCCACCTGACCCAGGCTCGACGAGATCGAAAAGCCGGCGTTCCAGTCCGGGCTGAACTCGGCGGCATAGTCGAGCGAGGGGCTGACGACGAGGTCCGGCACATAGCCGACGAGGCGGTGGTTGGCGAGGTCGACCACCGTCTGCGGCAGGCCGTTTTCCTCGGCATAGGCGCGCGAGGCGAAAAGGCCGAGCGTGTAGTCGACCAGCTTGCCGGCGACGAGGCGGCCTTCGCTCGGCCGCTCGACGGTGATGGCGATGTCGGCCTCGCGCCGCGACAGCGAGAAGGAGCGCGGCACCGGCACCAGCTGGATTTTCAGGTCCCTGTGCATCGCCGTCAGGGCGCCGAGGCGCGATGCGAGGAAGGCAACGCCTATACCGTCCGGCGCGCCGATGCGCACGGTGCCCGACACCGCGTCGCCTTCGCCTGCAATCTCGGCACGCGCAGAGATCATGTCGGCTTCCATACGTTCGGCGACTTCCAGAAACCGCTCGCCGGCGGGCGTCAGCTCGCTGCCGGTGGTGAGGCGCCGGAACAGCTTTGTATTGAGCGCTTCCTCAAGGGCTGCGACGCGGCGCGATACGGTTGCGTGGTTGAGCTCCAGCCGGCGCGCCGCACCGAGGATCTGCCCGGCGCGCGCGACCGCGAGGAATATTCTGACGTCGTCCCAGTTCATGGTTCCTCCGTTATCCCTCCCCCTTGAGGGGAGGGTGGTGAGGGAAGCGAGCCGGGAGGGGTCGTCGGTGAAACACTCGGCCTATAGAAATGCCGAGCGCTACCTTGACCGACCCCACCCCGATCCGCTTCGCGGATCGACCCTCCCCTCGAGGGGGAGGGAGACGCCGCGCCCTCTTATTTGCATTAAATCATATTCAGCAGCGCTCTGTACTCTACTTTCTGCACAACGGTTGGTTTTCTGCTCGCGTTGCAAAGTGGGCCGCAAAGCAGGACAATGGCCTAAATCAACAATCCCCAGGGAGAGAGAGCATGGTCGATTACGGTCATTTCATCGGCGGCAAGCATGTCGCTGGCACCAGCGGGCGCAAGCAGGACGTGATGCAGCCGATGGACGGCACGGTGCGCGGCACGGTGGCGCTGGCATCTGCTGCCGAATTGCGTGCAGCCGTCGAAAACGCCAAGGCCGCCCAGGTCGGCTGGGCTGCGACCAACCCGCAGCGCCGCGTGCGCGTGCTGATGAAGTTCCTCGAACTGGCCAACCGCGAATATGACTCGCTTGCCGAACTTCTGGCCCGCGAGCATGGCAAGACCATCGCCGACGCCAAGGGCGACATCCAGCGCGGTCTCGAAGTGATCGAGGTCTGCATCGGCGCGCCGCATATGATGAAGGGCGAATTCACCGACAATGCCGGCACCGGCATCGACGTCTATTCGATGCGCCAGCCGCTCGGCGTTGTTGCCGGCATCACTCCGTTCAATTTCCCGGCGATGATCCCGCTGTGGAAGATCGGCCCGGCGCTCGCCTGCGGCAACGCCTTCATCCTGAAGCCTTCCGAGCGTGATCCGGGCGTGCCGCTGCGCATTGCCGAACTGTTCATCGAAGCCGGCCTGCCGGCGGGCGTGCTCAATGTCGTCAATGGCGACAAGACGGTGGTCGACGCGATCCTCGACGATCCCGACATCAAGGCCATCGGCTTCGTCGGCTCGACGCCGATCGCGCAGTACATCTATTCGCGCGGCTGTGCCAACGGCAAGCGCGTGCAGTGCTTCGGCGGCGCCAAGAACCACATGATCATCATGCCCGACGCCGACATGGACCAGACCGTCGACGCGCTGATCGGCGCCGGCTACGGCTCGGCCGGCGAGCGCTGCATGGCGATTTCGGTGGCTGTGCCGGTCGGTGAGGATACCGCCAACCGCCTGATGGAAAAGCTGGTCCCGCGCGTCGAAAGCCTGAAGGTCGGCCCTTCGACCGACTCCTCGGCCGATTTCGGTCCTGTCGTGACCGCCCAGGCGCTGGAGCGCATCAAGGATTACGTCGACATCGGCGTCAAGGAAGGCGCCAAGCTCGTCGTCGACGGCCGCGGCTTCAAGATGCAGGGCTACGAGAACGGCTACTATATGGGCGGCTGCCTGTTCGACAATGTCACCGCCGACATGCGCATCTACAAAGAAGAAATCTTCGGGCCGGTGCTCTCGGTCGTGCGTGCGCCGAACTACGAAAACGCCATCAAGCTCGCCAACGACCATGAAATGGGCAACGGCGTCGCCATCTTCACCCGCGACGGCGATGCAGCGCGCGATTTCGCATCCCGCGTGCAGGTCGGCATGGTCGGCGTGAACGTGCCGATCCCGGTGCCGATCGCCTATTACACCTTCGGCGGCTGGAAGGCCTCGTCCTTCGGCGACCTCAACCAGCACGGCCCGGACGCCTTCCGCTTCTACACCAAGACCAAGACGGTAACCTCGCGCTGGCCGTCGGGCGTCAAGGATGGGGCTGAGTTCGTCATTCCGACGATGAACTGAGAGGCCGCTCGCTAACTCTACCCTGCCGGTTATCTGAGGCAGTTTTCTGCGCTTCCGGTGCTCACGTACTTAAATGTACGCTCCGCTCCGGTTCTCGAAAACCACCCCATATGACTCGGCAGGGCGAGTTATCAAGCAGCCTCTGGACCTGCGATGAACTGATCGAAAAGAGCGCGGCATCGTCCGCGCTCTTTTCGTTTGTGGGGGAGCGCGGCGTTGGCGATTGGCGGTTCCTCGCCCCTACGAAGTGGGGGAGAGGTGGCTCGGGCGAAGCCCGAGACGGAGAGGGGGTCTTGTTGATCTCGGCAGCCCCGATATGATCGACGCCCCTCCGCCAGCCTACCGCACTTCACCTTCCCCCTCTCCGGTTTGCTGCGCAAACCACCTCTCCCCCGCAAGAGCGGGGGCGAGGAACCGCAGCTTCGGCGGAATCACCGCATCGCGGCGGCCTGCGCGTGGAGGCGCAGCAGGGCCATCAGGCGGTCGGCTTCGATGCCGGCGGCTTCCTCGTCGCGCTCGAGGATGGCGCGGATGAGCGAGACGTGGTTGCCGGCGGCCTCGGCGAGGCCCGTGCCGCTTTGGAAGCGGAACCAGAAGCGGCGGCTATGCGTCTGCAGCGGCGCGACGAGCTGGGCGGCAAAGCGATTGTCGGCGGCGAGCGCCATGGCTTCGTCGAGCGATTTGTCGGCTTCGAGATAGCCGATCACGTCGTTGGTGAGGACCGCATCGTGCATGGCCATCGCCGTCTCCTGGAAACGGCTGGACATTTCAGCGGTGGCGAAGCGTGCCGCGGAGCGGGCCAGAATCACTTCGACGCCACGGCGTGCATCGAGCACGCGCAGCCAGTCACCCGCATGCAGCGGTGCGATCTCGAGGCCGGCGCGCGGGCGCACCGAAACCAGCCCTTCCCACGCCAGGCGCTGGATCGCCTCGCGGACGGGCGTTCGCCCGAGCGACAATTTTTCGATGAGCGCCTTTTCGGTGGTGACGCTGCCGGGCGCCAGTTCGAGCGTGACGATCATTTTTTCGAGCACGCGATAGGCTTTCGCGCTGGCGGATTCGGCTGTGTCCGCACGTTCCAGCTTGCTGTCGACGGTATTCAAGGCTGCTCATTCCGGTTAACATATTTTTTGATATATCAGGCTGCAAAGCCAATTGACAGAAGGAATTCATTACTGATATATCTGTGGTATATCAGATGGAGCGACCGATATGTGGACCGGAGTTTTCCCCGCCGTAACGACGAAATTCACCGAGGACGACCGCCTCGACCATGCCGAGATGGAGCGCTGTTTTGCGCTGCAGATGGAGGCGGGTTGCGACGGCATCATCGTCGCCGGCTCGCTGGGCGAGGGGCCGATGCTGTCGGTCGAGGAAAAGCTTTCGGTGCTGAAGACGGCGCAGGGCGTGGCCAACGGCAAGCCGGTGCTTCTGACCATCAACGAGGCCGGCACACGCGAAGGTGCGGCCATTGCCAAGCAGGCAGCGGCGGCCGGTGCCGACGGCCTGATGATCGTGCCGAGCCCGATCTACCACACCAACCCGCAGGAAACGGTCGCCACGCTGAAGGCGATGGCCGCCGGCGGCGGGCTGCCGGTAATGATCTATTCCAACCGCGTCGCCTACCGCGTCGACGTCACCATCGAGGTGATGGAGGAACTGGCGTCCGATCCGCTGTTCGTGGCGGTCAAGGAATCGTCCGACGACATCCGCCGCTCAACCGAGATCATCAACCGCTTCGGCGACCGCTTCGACCTGTTCACCGGCGTCGACAACCTGGCCTTCGAGGCGCTCAGCGTTGGTGCCATCGGATGGGTTGCCGGGCTGGTCACGGCCTTCCCGCGCGAGACGGTTGCGATCTACCAGCTCATGAAGCAGGATCGCCGCGATGAGGCGCTCGCCATCTATCGCTGGTTCCGTCCGCTGCTCGACCTCGACGTTTCGACCTATCTGGTCCAGAACATCAAGCTTGCCGAGGTTCACGCGATCGGCACAAATGACCGCGTGCGCATGCCGCGCCAGCCGCTTTCGGGCGAACGCCGCAAGGCCGTCGAGAAGATCATCAAGGATGCACTTGCAGTCAGGCCGGTATTGCCGAAGTTTTGAGACAGGCATTGCGGCGGGCTTTCTTCTCCCCGTTTACGGGGAGAAGATGGCGGCAGCCAGATGAGGGGCGGAGCAGGCATGGCAGGAGTTCCCAAGTCCGGTGAAGAGGGGCGCGGCCCCTCATCCGCCCTTCGGGCACCTTCTCCCCGTGAACGGGGAGAAGGAAGCGAAGTAGCCATCATCGGTGCCGGCATCGTCGGCATCTGCGCTGCGGCCCATCTCGCTGAGGCCGGGCTCAAGGTGACGGTGTTTGACCGCACCGGCATCTGCGAGGAAACGAGTTCCGGCAATGCTGCAGCACTCGCTTTTTCCGACGTGCTGCCACTGGCGCATAAGGGCATGCTGGCGCAGGTGCCGAAATGGCTTCTCGATCCGCTCGGGCCGCTCGCCATTCCGCCGGCCTATTTCCCCAAGCTTATGCCCTGGCTCTATCGCTTCTGGCGCGCCGGCGCGGCCGGAAACTATGAAGGCGGGCTGGTCGCGCAGGCCAGCCTGATGAAGCTCGCCGAGACTGCATGGGGCGGGCTGATGCAGCGCTCCGGCACGAAATCCATGCTGCGCGAGGACGGCTCGCTGGAGCTCTATGAGAGCGAGCAGGAATTTCGCGATTCGCTACCCGGCTGGACTGCGCGCGACCGTTTCGGCATCGGCTATCGCCATCTGGAAAAGGACGAACTCGCCGCCTATCAGCCCGGCCTGTCGCCGGATCTGGTACGCGGCACTTTCGTGCCGGGCTGGAAGACAGTTTCGGATCCGAAACTGCTCGGCAAGGCGATCTGGCGCTATGCCGAAAAGCTTGGCGCGAAGTTCGTGCAGGGCGACGTCGCGCTCGCCGTGCCTTCGCATGACAGGATCGCGATACAGCTGAAGCAGGGCCGCACGATCCTTGCGGACAAAGTTGTCATTGCTGCGGGCGCGTGGTCGCATCTTCTGGCGCGGCAGTTCGGTGACCGCATCCCGCTTGAAACCGAGCGCGGCTACAACACGACGCTGCCGGCAACCGCCTTCGACCTGAAGCGCCAGCTCATATTCTCGCATCAGGGTTTCGTCGTCACACCGCTGGAAACCGGCATTCGCGTCGGCGGTGCGGTCGAGCTTGGCGGGCTCAATCGTCCGCCGAATTTCGCGCGTTCCAAGGCGATGATGAAGAAGGCGCAAAAGTTCATGCCGGGGCTCGATCCGTCGGGCGGGCGCGAATGGATGGGCTATCGCCCGTCACTGCCGGATTCGCTGCCGGTCATCGGCCGCGCCAGAGGCCGCGACAATGTCTTCTACGCCTTCGGCCACGGCCATCTTGGCCTGACGCAATCGGCAGCCACTGGCGCCTTGATCCGCGACCTCGTTCTGCGGCAGGCTCCGGAAATCGACCTGTCACCTTTTTCCGCTCAACGCTTCTGAGGCATCATGGCTCGGCATTCCTTCTTCTGCATCGACGGTCACACCTGCGGCAATCCGGTCCGGCTCGTCGCCGGGGGCGGGCCGCAGCTTCAGGGCTCGACCATGATGGAGCGGCGCGCGCATTTCCTGGCCGAATATGACTGGATCCGCACCGGGCTGATGTTCGAGCCGCGCGGCCATGATGTCATGTCCGGCTCGATCCTCTATCCGCCGACGCGCGAGGATTGCGACGTCGCCATCCTGTTCATCGAGACGTCGGGCTGCCTGCCGATGTGCGGCCACGGCACCATCGGCACGGTGACGATGGCGATCGAGCATGGGCTGGTGAAGCCGAAAACGCCGGGCACATTGCGCCTCGATACGCCGGCCGGGCTGGTGATTGCCGAATACAAACAGGTCGGCGAATATGTCGAGGAAGTGCGCATCACCAACGTCCCGTCCTTCCTCTATGCGGAGGGGCTGACGGTGGAGTGCCCGGTGCTTGGCGAGATCAAGGTCGATGTCGCCTATGGCGGTAATTTCTACGCCATCGTCGAGCCGCAGGACAATTACCGCGAAATGGCCGATCATTCGGCCGGCGACCTGATCGCATGGAGCCCTGTGGTGCGGCAGCGGCTGAACGAGAAATACACCTTCGTGCATCCGGAAAATCCCGGCATCAACCGGCTGTCGCACATGCTGTGGACCGGCGCGCCGAAACACGAGGAAGCGGATGCGCGCAATGCCGTCTTCTACGGTGACAAGGCGATAGACCGCTCGCCTTGCGGCACCGGCACCTCGGCGCGCATGGCGCAGCTTCACGCCAAGGGCAGGCTGAAGACCGGCGACGACTTCATCCATGAATCGATCATCGGCTCCCTGTTCAAGGGCCGGGTCGAAAGCGAAACGAAAGTGGCGGGAAAGACCGCCATCATTCCATCCATCGGCGGGTGGGCGCGGATGACGGGATTGAATACAATCTTCATCGATGATCGCGATCCCTTCGCGCATGGCTTCGTCGTCACATGAAGGGGCGCGCGGCACGCACGGGTTGCCGAAACAATGCTGCCGCGCTTGCTGCAACAATTCGTCGTGATTTGCCTATTGCGCGCATGATTGTACGATAGAATGGAAAAGGCATCACAAATTCAGCAAGGACATTGCGTTATGCCAATGATAGCTTCCGAGTAGTCCAGCAAGCCAGGATCAAAAACAAGCAGCTGGACGCATGCCTGAAATCTTTCCACCCGATCGCGAAAATTGACATTGCAATCCGGGTTCGAAACTTTAGGACTAGGGGAAATACGAAAAGGAATGCGACCCAAAAGGCGACATTCCAGGGGAGCCGCAGCTAGATGCAATATTTTATCCAGCAGCTTATCAACGGGCTGACGCTGGGATCGATCTATGGGCTGATCGCAATCGGCTACACGATGGTCTACGGCATCATCGGCATGATCAACTTCGCCCACGGCGATATCTTCATGGTCGGCGCGTTCACCGCGCTCATCGTCTTCCTCATCCTGGTCGGGCTGTTCTATTCGGTGCCGGTGGTCGTGGCGCTGCTGATCATGATGATCGTGGCGATGCTGCTCACCAGCCTTTACAACTGGACGATCGAAAAGGTCGCCTACAGGCCCTTGCGCGGCTCCTTCCGGCTCGCACCGCTGATCACTGCCATCGGCATGTCGATCGCGCTGTCGAACTTCGTGCAGGTCACGCAGGGGCCGCGCAACAAGCCGATCCCGCCGATGGTCAGCCAAGTCTACACGATCGAGGGCATCAGCGTGTCGCTGAAGCAGATCATCATCGTGGTGGTGACCGCGGCCCTGCTGGCGATCTTCTGGTATCTGGTCAACAAGACTTCGCTGGGCCGCGCGCAGCGAGCCTGCGAGCAGGACCGCAAGATGGCAGCGCTCCTCGGCATCGACGTCGACCGGACCATCTCCATCACCTTCATCATGGGCGCCTGCCTTGCGGCTGTCGCGGGCACGCTGTTCCTGATGTATTACGGCGTCGTGGTCTTCTCCGATGGCTTCGTGCCCGGGGTGAAAGCCTTCACCGCAGCCGTTCTCGGCGGCATCGGCTCCATACCGGGCGCCGTGCTTGGCGGGCTGATGATCGGCTTCATCGAATCGATGTGGTCGGCCTATTTCTCCATCGACTACAAGGACGTGGCGGCCTTCTCCATCCTGGCGATCGTGCTGATCTTCCTGCCATCCGGCATTCTTGGCCGGCCAGAAGTGGAAAAGGTCTGACATCATGGTTCAAACCGTCTCCACCAGCCGGGAAGAGGTGGCAAACCCCTTCCCGCAGGCTATCCGTGAAGCGCTCTATGCCGGCGCGATCTCCTTTGGCCTGTTCGTACTGTTCATCGGCCTCAAGAGCGACCAGAACATCCGCAACGAGCTGATCCTGGTCCAGCGCTGGGGCCTGCTCGCCGTCGTCGTGGCGCTCGTCATGATCGGGCGCTTCGTCACCGTCGCCTATATCCGCCCGTTCGTAGCGAACCAAAAGATCGCCAACATCGCGACCGGCCTGTTTCCCGACAGCGCTGCGACACGCTTCTTCAGGCTGCCCTATTTCATCGCAGCTGTCGTCATTGCCGTCCTTCTGCTGCTCTTCAGCGGCACGCTGGCAGGCTCTCTCAGCCCGCAGTCGGCCGCCTATGTCGGTCTGCTGCGCGGCCTTGCGATCATCTATGCGCTGGCGTCGGTGCTGTTCTATTTCCGCAGCTTCATCCTGGCCCATTTTTCGCTGCTGTCGGTCATCCTCCTGGTGCTTTACCCGGTCGCCATGGTGCTTATGTTCGGCTTCCAGGGTTCGCTCAAATGGGTGGACAATTTCGGCATCCAGATCCTGATCTATGTGATGCTGGCATGGGGCCTCAACATCGTCGTCGGCCTCGCCGGCCTGCTCGATCTTGGTTACGTCGCTTTCTATGCGGTCGGTGCCTATTCCTACGCGCTGCTCGGCACGCATTTCGGCTGGTCGTTCTGGATATTGCTGCCCGCAGCCGGCCTGATGGCCGCTTTCTGGGGCGTCATCCTCGGCTTTCCGGTGCTACGCCTGCGCGGCGACTATCTGGCGATCGTCACACTGGCCTTCGGCGAGATCATCCGCCTCGTGCTGATCAACTGGCGTGAAGTTACCAACGGGTCGGCCGGCATCTCCGGCATTCCCAAGGTCAGCTTCTTCGGCCTGTTCTCGTTCAACGTCAGCGATCCGAATTACATCGCCAAGGTCTTCAACATCGCCCAGTCCGGCGCCTACTATAAGATCTTCCTCTATTACCTGATCCTGGCGCTGGCGCTGCTCACGGCATTCGTCACCATCAGGCTGCGGCGCATGCCGGTCGGTCGTGCATGGGAAGCGCTGCGCGAAGACGAGATCGCCTGCCGCTCGCTCGGCATCAACACCACCACCACCAAGCTCACCGCCTTTGCCACCGGCGCGATGTTCGGCGGCTTTGCCGGCTCGTTCTTCGCGGCGCGGCAAGGCTTCGTCAGCCCGGAATCCTTCGTGTTCCTGGAATCGGCGATCATCCTTGCCATCGTCGTCCTTGGCGGCATGGGCTCGCTTACCGGCATCGCCATCGCGGCGCTGGTGATGATCGGCGGCACCGAGATCCTGCGCGAGATGCAGTTCCTGAAGGCGATCTTCGGCGACGGCTTCACGCCGGAACTCTACCGCATGCTGCTGTTCGGCTGCGCCATGGTGATCGTCATGCTGTGGAAGCCGCGCGGCTTCGTCGGCAGCCGGGAACCCACCGCATTCCTGCATGAACGAAAATCCGTTTCAGCGTCCTTCACCAAGGAAGGGCACGGCTGATGGCTACGGGAACAGACATGAGCAAACCGATCCTTTCGGTCGAGCATCTTTCGATGAAGTTCGGCGGGCTGGTCGCCATCGGCGACCTGTCCTTCGAGGCCAAGCGCGGCGAGATCACCGCGCTGATCGGGCCGAACGGTGCGGGCAAGACCACGGTGTTCAACTGCATCACCGGCTTTTACAAGCCGTCGGAAGGCATGATCCGGCTTAGCGGGCATGACGGCAAGGAGTTCCTGCTGGAGCGCATGCCGGATTTCCGCATCACGGCGCAGGCCAAGGTGGCGCGCACCTTCCAGAACATCCGCCTGTTTTCGGGCATGACGCTGCTGGAAAACCTGCTCGTCGCCCAGCATAACAAGCTGATGCGGGCCTCGGGCTACACGGTGCTCGGCCTGCTCGGCATCGGCGGCTACCGCAAGGCTTCGGCCGAATCCGTCGACCTGGCGAAGTTCTGGCTCGAAAAGGCCGACCTGATCGACCGCGCCGACGATCCGGCCGGCGATCTGCCCTACGGCGCGCAGCGGCGCCTGGAGATTGCACGCGCCATGTGCACCGGGCCTGAGCTCCTGTGCCTGGATGAGCCTGCAGCCGGTCTCAATCCCAAGGAATCGCTGGCGCTGAATGCGCTGCTCAATGACATCAAGGACAATACCGGCACCTCGATCCTTCTGATCGAGCACGACATGTCGGTGGTCATGCAGATTTCCGACCATGTCGTGGTTCTGGAGTATGGCCGCAAGATTTCCGACGGCAATCCGGAGTCGGTCCGCAACGACCCGCGCGTCATCGCCGCCTATCTCGGCGTCGATGACGAGGAGGTCGAGGACGTCCTGATAGCGGTCGGCGACGATCACGTCATCGAGCAGCTGGATGTCGGTCCGGACTCGGCGCATGGCCCCGGCTCGTCCTCTTCCATGCTCGCCGGGCCGGTAAGCGACACGATCGGCCACAGCGAAGGCGAGCGCGTCACGGTGGCTGACGGCGCGTCGAAGGCTTCGCAGGTCGATGCCCGGGCAGCCAGAGCCGCATCTGCGCCCGCCGCGTCGGCCGCTGTGCCGGCAGCGGCGCCGAAGGCTGCTCCGGCCAAGCCGGCTGCCAAAAAGCCTGCTGCGAAGCCGGTTGAGGCAAAACCTGCTTCCGCTGTGGTAAAGGCAAAGCCCGAAGCAAAGGCAGCAACGCCGAAAGCTGCTGCGGTATCTGGTGCGGCGGCGAAACCGGCAAAGCCCACTGCTTCACCCAAGCCGGTGGCGGCAGCGAAACCTGCTACGACGGCGAAAGCTACACCGAAGCCGGCAGCTGCTTCCGCTGGCAAAGCCTCGGCCAAGAGCGCCGCTCCCGCCAAGGCACCAGCCAAGCCTGCGGCCAAGGCTGTTGCACCGGCCAAGGCAGCGCCTAAACCTGCGGCCAAGGCCGTTGCTCCAGCCAAGGCCGTCACCAGCAAGCCCGTGAAGGCTGCGCCCAAGCCGGCCAGCGCGAAGCCAGCTGCGAAAGCTCCGGCTGCGCCCAAGGCTGCCGGTGTTTCCAACCGGCTCGCAGCGCCACGCGGCAACAGGGCCGACAATCTGACCCGCATCAAGGGCATCGGCCTCGTCAACGAGAAGAAGCTCAACGAGCACGGCATCTTCCATTTCGACCAGATCGCGGCGTGGAAGAAGGCGGATGTGGTTGCGGCGGAAGCCTATCTCGCTTTCGACGGGCGCATAGCGCGTGAGGAATGGGTGAAGCAGGCAGCGTTGCTCGACAAGGGCAAGGAGACCGAGTTCTCGAAGCGCGTCGACGCCGGCAAGGTCGCGACCAGTCATCCTTCGCAGAAGCCCAAAAGTGCCGCGCCGAAAGCGGCCAAGAGCGGGGAGCGTAAATAATGACCGGCAAGACCCTGCTCAAGGTCGAAGGCGTCGAGACCTATTACGGCAATATCCGCGCGCTCAACGGCGTCAACGTGTCGGTCAATGAGGGCGAGATCGTTGCCCTGATCGGCGCCAACGGCGCCGGCAAGTCGACGCTGATGATGACCATCTTCGGTTCGCCGCGTGCGCGCGCCGGCAAGATCACGTTTGCCGGAACCGACATCACCGAAATGCCGACGCATGAGATCGCGCGGCTGAGGATTGCGCAGTCGCCGGAAGGACGCCGCATCTTTCCGCGCATGACGGTGCTGGAAAATCTTCAGATGGGCGCGAGCCTCGACAATCTGAAGCACTACGACGAGGACGCCGAAAAGGTGTTCACGCTGTTTCCGCGCCTCAAGGAACGCATCGGCCAGCGCGGTGGCACGCTGTCGGGCGGCGAGCAGCAGATGCTGTCGATCGCGCGTGCGCTGATGGCGCGACCGAAGCTGCTGCTTCTGGACGAGCCGTCGCTGGGTCTGGCGCCGCTGATCGTCAAGCAGATCTTCGACGCCATCCGCGTGCTCAACAAGACGCAGGGGCTGACGGTGTTCCTGGTCGAGCAGAATGCGTTCGGCGCGCTGAAGCTGGCTACGCGCGGCTATGTGATGGTCAACGGCAATGTGACGATGAGCGGCACGGGCAAGGAACTGCTCGCCAATCCGGAAGTGCGCGCGGCCTATCTGGAAGGCGGGCGTCATTAGACCATGGTCCCGAAAAGTGGAAACCGGTTGTCGGACAAGATCATGGTCAAGAAGAGTGTCGGCGCGATGACGGTTTCGGCGCGGTGAAGAAAAGGAGACGGACCTTTCAAGGTCTGTCCGGAGGGAAGCAAAATGCAGGGCATTCTTTATGAAGAACCCTCGATATGGCAGTTCTTCTTCGTCACCTGCCTGCTTGGCGGGTGGGCGGCCTGGATGACGGGGCGCGCCTGCGCGCAGACCTGGCGCAACTACGTGGCGCTGGTGTTTTATCTGCTGCTGCTCGGCATCGCGATCCGCTTCATCCATCATGCGCTGTTCAACGGCACGATGTTTTCGCTGCAATACTACATCGTCGACACGATCATCCTTCTGGTCCTGGGATCGATCGGCTTTCGATACACGCGCACCAACCAGATGGTGACGCAATATAATTGGCTCTACGAGAGAGCTTCACTGTTGAGCTGGAAGCCGAAAGGTTGACGTTCATGATTAACGCCGCGTCCTCGTGAAACGGCGTGACAACGGCCGGAAAATCGGCAAACTCATCTTTCTGCGATAGGGTGGGCATCGCATGAAAGCATCATCCACGCCCACTCAGTTAATGGGAGTGTTTCAATGAGAAAATCACTTTTGTCCGCAGTTGCACTGACCGCTCTGATGGCGTTCAGCGGCAGCGCATGGGCGGACGTCCTGCTTGGCGTTGCCGGCCCGATCACGGGTCCGAACGCTGCCTTCGGCGCACAGCTCCAGAAGGGTGCCGAACAGGCTGCAGCCGACATCAATGCCGCTGGCGGCATCAATGGCGAGCAGATCAAGGTCTCGATCGGCGACGACGTTTCCGATCCTAAGCAGGGCATCTCGGTTGCCAACAAGTTCGTCGCCGATGGCGTCAAATTCGTTGTCGGCCACTTCAACTCGGGCGTTTCGATCCCCGCGTCGGAAGTCTATGCCGAAAACGGCATCCTGGAGATCACCCCGGCTGCGACCAACCCGGTCTTCACCGAGCGTGGCCTGTGGAACACCTTCCGCACCTGCGGACGTGACGACCAGCAGGGTGCTGTTGCCGGTGCTTACATCGCCGCCAACTTCAAGGACGCCAAGGTTGCCGTCATCCATGACAAGACGCCTTACGGCCAGGGTCTTGCCGACGAAACCAAGAAGGCGCTCAACGCTGCCGGCGTCACCGAAGCCATGTATGAAGGCGTCAATGTCGGCGACAAGGATTTCGGCGCGCTCATCGCCAAGATGAAGGAAGCCGGCGTCACGCTCATCTATTGGGGCGGCCTGCACACCGAAGCCGGCCTGATCATCCGCCAGTCGGCTGACCAGGGCCTCAAGGCTCCGCTGTTCTCGGGCGACGGCATCGTGTCGAACGAACTTGCCTCGATCGCGGGTGACGCGGTTGCCGGCACCTACAACACCTTCGGCCCGGATCCGCGCAACAACCCGAACGCCAAGGAAATCGTCGAGAAGTTCCGCGCTGCCGGCTTCGAACCTGAAGCCTACACGCTGTACTCCTATGCCGCGACCCAGGTCGTAGCACTGGCTGCTGCGGCTGCCGGTTCGAACGATCCGGAGGCAGTTGCCAAGGCGATCAAGGAAAAGGGACCGTTCAAGACGGTTCTGGGCGAGCTCTCCTTCAACGAGAAGGGTGACCGCACCGACGCCGACTATGTCGTCTACCAGTGGAAGAAGGGCGACGACGGCAAGTACAACTACTTCCAGCTCTAAGGTTTTATACCTTGCGGAAATGCCCGGCGTTCGCGCCGGGCATTTTTTCTTGCTTCAAATTAAATCGATTGAAATTAGTTCTTCGATTTGGGTTGCACTGCAGCAATTTCCCGCTAATCATGCGCCGGCCAATTTCCCTCGGTGTATGGAGCCTTGCTAGTGCCCATTTCGAAGATCCTCGTCGCCAACCGTTCCGAGATTGCCATTCGCGTGTTTCGCGCGGCCAATGAACTCGGGCTGAAAACGGTCGCGATATGGGCCGAGGAAGACAAATACTCGCTGCACCGCTTCAAGGCCGACGAGAGCTATCAGGTCGGGCGCGGGCCGCATCTCGCCAAGGATATGGGGCCGATCGAGAGCTATCTGTCGATCGAGGAGGTGATCCGGGTCGCCAAGCAGTCCGGCGCGGATGCCATCCATCCCGGCTACGGCCTGCTTTCGGAAAGCCCCGAATTCGCCGACGCCTGCGCCGAGGCAGGCATAACCTTCATCGGGCCCAAGCCGGAGACGATGCGCCGGCTCGGCAACAAGGTGGCGGCGCGCAATCTGGCCATCGAGGTCGGCGTGCCGGTGGTGCCTGCGACGGAGCCGCTGCCTGACGACATGGAGACGGTCAAGAAGCTTGCCGCCGGGATCGGCTACCCGGTGATGCTCAAGGCTTCCTGGGGCGGCGGCGGGCGCGGCATGCGCGCCATCCGCTCGGAGGCCGATCTCGCCCGCGAAGTGACGGAAGGCAAGCGCGAGGCCAAGGCTGCCTTCGGCAAGGACGAGGTCTATCTCGAAAAGCTGATCGAACGCGCCCGCCATGTCGAGGTGCAGGTGCTGGGCGACACGCATGGCAATGCGGTGCATCTGTTCGAGCGCGACTGCTCGATCCAGCGCCGCAACCAGAAGGTCGTGGAGCGCGCGCCGGCACCCTATCTCGACGCCATCCAGCGCGGCGAGCTTTGCGACTACGCGCTGAAGATCGCGCGCGCCACGAATTACATCGGCGCAGGCACTGTCGAGTTCCTGATGGATGCCGACAGCGGCAAATTCTACTTCATCGAGGTCAATCCGCGCATCCAGGTCGAGCATACCGTCACCGAGCAGGTGACCGGTATCGACATCGTCAAGGCGCAGATCCACATCCTCGATGGTTTTGAGATCGGCAAGCCGGAATCGGGCGTGCCTTCGCAGTCGGAAATCCGGCTGAATGGCCATGCCATGCAGTGCCGCATCACCACGGAAGACCCCGAGCACAATTTCATTCCCGACTATGGCCGCATCACCGCCTATCGCGGCGCGACCGGCTTCGGCATTCGCCTCGATGGCGGCACGGCCTATTCGGGCGCGGTCATCACGCGTTTCTACGATCCGCTGCTTGAGAAGATCACCGCCTGGGCACCGACGCCGACCGAGGTTATCGCCCGCATGCACCGTGCGCTGCGCGAGTTCCGCATCCGCGGCGTGGCGACCAACCTGACCTTCCTCGAAGCGATCATCACGCATCCGAGTTTCCACGACAATTCCTACACCACCCGCTTCATCGACACGACGCCGGAACTGTTCGCGCAGGTGAAGCGGCAGGACCGCGCCACCAAGCTGCTCAACTATCTGGCCGACGTGTCGGTCAACGGTCACCCGGAAACGCGCGGCCGCCCGGCGCCGAAGGAAGATGCGGCGGCCCCGATTGTGCCCTATCTCAACGGCAAGGTTCCCGACGGCAGCAAGCAGCGCCTCGACGCGCTCGGGCCTGAAAAGTTCGCCGCCTGGATGCGGGACCAGAAGCAGGTTCTGGTCACCGACACGACCATGCGCGACGGCCACCAGTCGTTGCTGGCGACGCGCATGCGCACCCACGACATCGCCCGCATTGCCGGCACCTATGCCCGCGCATTGCCGCAGCTGCTTTCGCTGGAATGCTGGGGCGGTGCGACCTTCGACGTTTCCATGCGCTTCCTGACCGAAGATCCCTGGGAGCGCCTGTCGCTGGTGCGCGAGGCGGCACCGAACCTGCTGTTGCAGATGCTGCTGCGCGGCGCAAACGGCGTCGGCTACACCAACTATCCCGACAATGTCGTGCAGCATTTCGTCAAGCAGGCCGCCGATGGCGGCATCGACCTGTTCCGCGTCTTCGATTGCCTGAACTGGGTCGAGAACATGCGCGTCGCCATGGATGCCGTGCGCACTGAGGGCAAGCTCTGCGAGGCGGCGATCTGCTACACGGGCGACATCCTCGACCCGGCGCGGGCGAAGTACGATCTCAAATATTATGTTGGCCTCGCCGGCGAACTGGAAAAGGCCGGCGCGCATATCATTGCCGTCAAGGACATGGCCGGCCTGCTCAAGCCGGCAGCGGCGCGCGTGCTGTTCAAGGCGCTGCGCGAGGCGACCGACCTGCCGATCCATTTCCACACGCATGACACCTCCGGCCTGTCGGCGGCGACCGTGCTTGCTGCCGTGGAGAGCGGCGTCGACGCTATCGATGCGGCGATGGATTCGGTGTCCGGCAACACCTCGCAGCCTTGTCTCGGCTCGATCGTCGAGGCGCTGAAGGGCGATCCGCGCGATCCTGGCCTCGACCCGCAATGGATCCGCCGCATCTCCTTCTACTGGGAAGCCGTTCGCAACCAGTATGCCGCTTTCGAAAGCGACCTCAAGGGGCCGGCCTCGGAAGTCTACCTGCATGAGATGCCGGGCGGCCAGTTCACCAATCTCAAGGAGCAGGCGCGCTCGCTCGGCCTTGAGACGCGCTGGCACGAGGTTGCCCAAGCCTATCACGATGTCAACCTGATGTTCGGCGACATCGTCAAGGTGACGCCCTCGTCCAAGGTGGTTGGCGACATGGCGCTGATGATGGTCAGCCAGGACCTGACGGTGGCCGATGTCGAGAACCCCGACAAGGACATTGCCTTCCCGGATTCGGTCGTCTCGATGCTGCGCGGCGATCTCGGACAGTCGCCCGGCGGCTGGCCGAAGGCGTTGCAGAAGAAGGCGCTGAAGGGCGAGAAGCCGATCACGGTGCGCCCCGGCTCGCTGCTCAAGCCCGCCGATCTCAAGGCCGACCGCAAGGAGATCGAGGAGAAGCTTGGCCGCGAACTCAGCGAATTCGAATTCTCGTCCTGGCTGATGTATCCGAAAGTCTTCACCGATTTCGTCGGCGCGCAGGACACCTACGGTCCGGTCAGCGTGCTGCCGACGCCGGTCTATTTCTACGGCATGGCCTCTGAGGACGAGATTTTCGTCGACATCGAAAAGGGCAAGACTCTGGTCATCCGCTGTCTCGCCATCGGCGATGTCGATGAAAAGGGCATGGTCACGGTCTTCTTCGAGCTCAACGGCCAGCCGCGCCGCGTGAAGGTGCCGGATCGTGCGCATGGCGCCTCGGCCGCCAAGGCCCGCCGCAAGGCAGAGCCGGGCAACGAGGCCCATGTCGGCGCGCCGATGCCGGGCGTGGTCTCGACGCTGGCCGTGGCTGCAGGGCAGGCGGTAAAGGCCGGCGACGTGCTTTTGTCGATCGAGGCGATGAAGATGGAAACCGCGCTCCACGCCGAGCGCGACGGCACCATTACTGAGGTGCTGGTAAAGGCCGGCGACCAGATCGACGCGAAAGATCTGCTCATAGCCTTCGGCTGAGAGACCGTTCGCTAATTCTACCCTGCCGGTAAATGCGCCGGCAGGCAGAAGTTTCAAACGACTTCCAACTCTTGCCGCATTGGCACGAAATAAGCGGACCGGACAACGCGGCTGGCCCAACGTTTGGCTATGCCTTATGCGTTGACAAGAAATTAAACCGATTTAATTGTCGCTAAATCGCAAATCCGGACGCAGAATCGCTTATGAACGCAACGAACACGATCGCTGCCGCGAAGAAAGGCCGCTGGGCAGTTGCCGCTGCTTTCTTCGCCAATGGCTTCATCACCGGAAGCTGGGCGCCGCAGATTCCCGTTTTCCTGACGCGGCTCGAGATCAGCGAATTCACGCTCGGCCTGCTGATCCTGGTGTTCGGCGTCGGCGCCATCGCCTTCATGTCGTGGTGCGGTCATCTTATTGCGCGTCATGGCTCGCGCAGCGTCATGCGCTGGTTTGGCGCTGCCGCCACATTTGGCCTGCTGATCGTAGCACTCGCGCCGAATGTGCCGCTGGCCGCGCTCTCGATGTTCCTGTTCGGCGGCGTCATCGGCGGTCTGGACGTGGCGATGAATTCCAATGCGGTGGCCGTCGAAAAGAAGCTCTCGCGGGCAATCATGTCGTCCTCGCATGGCTTCTGGAGCCTTGGCGGTTTCGTCGGCGGCGGCATCGGCGGCATCGCAATCCAGACCTATGGCTATCTCGCCCATGCGGCGGGTGTAACCGTGGTAGCGCTTGTCCTCCTTGGATTTGCGCTGCGCTACCTCGTCGTCGAGGACAGGCATGTCGCGGCTGAGCATCGCAAGTTCACATTGCCGAGAAATCCGGTGATCTACCTGGTTGGCGTGATGGCGCTGTTCTCGATGGTCCCGGAAGGCGCCGTGCTCGATTGGGCAGCACTCTATCTCAAGCAGGAACTCGGCGCGGATATCGCAACAGCCGGCTTCGCCTTTGGCTGCTTCGCTGGCACCATGGCGCTGGTGCGCTTCATGGGCGATGCGGTGCGCAACCGCTATGGCGCGGTGACCACGCTCAGGGTTTCCAGCCTGATCGCCGCTGCCGGCATGCTGGTGGCAGGCTTTGCGCCGACGCCATGGATTGCCATCGCTGCCTTCGCCTTCTGCGGCCTCGGCATTGCCAATATGGTGCCGATCGCCTTCTCGGCTGCGGGCAACCAGCCCGGCATGTCGGCGGGCGCCGGCATGAGTGTCGTCACCACCATGGGTTATTCCGGCATTCTGGTAGCGCCGTCGGCCATCGGCTTCATCGGCGGGCACACCGGCTTTGCGCCGGTGTTCGTGGCGGTTTCGGCGCTGCTTGTTGTGGTGTTCCTGCTTGCCGGATTGGCGCGCTCGGCAGATTTCGTACCTGCGGCGCAGCCTGCCGAATAGTTTCGGGTTTCAAGCCCATACAAAAAAGCGCGCCGCGTGATGCGGCGCGCTTTTTTGTTGCAGGCGGCTGCCTGTCAAATTCGTCCCATCAGAAGCAATACGAGCAGCACGACGAGGATAATGCCGACGATACCGGATGGGCCATAACCCCAGGCGCGCGAATGCGGCCACGCGGGAACCGCGCCAATCAGGATCAGAATGAGAATGATGATCAGAAGTGTTGTCAGCGTCATGGCAATTCCCTCGTCTGGAGTGTTGCAATGAACTGACAATGCGCAATCGCGCCACATTGTTCCGCCGGCTACGAAACAGCGGCCGTCCCGGGCACCCGGGACGGCGCTTTCGCTTCGCTTTATTCGGCGGCCTTGGGGTAGGTGACCGGCTCGGCGGTGGTCACCACGGGAGCCGTCTCGGTGGCCGCATCGTCCGTCTTGCCGCGCCGGAACAGCCGGCTGAACCAGCTGCGCTGCGCGCCGGGCTGGCGTTTTGCGCGGGTGAACACCATCAGCATGGCCGGCGTCACCACCAGCGTCAGCACGGTGGCAAAGGACAGGCCGAAGACGATGGCGCTGGACAGCGAGATCCACCACTGGGTCGACGGCGCGTTGATCGTCGTCTCATGGTGGAAGATTTCCAGCCCGAGGCCGAAGGCGATCGGCAGAACGCCCAGGATGGCCGAAACGGCTGTCAGCACCACTGGCCGCGCACGTTCGCGGCAGGTCTGCAGGACGGCTTCGGTCTTGTCCCAGCCTTCCTCACGCAGCCGGTCGTAGGTGTCGATCAGCACGATGTTGTTGTTCACCACCACGCCGGCCAGCGCGATGACGCCGATGCCGGACATGACGATGCCGAAGGCCTGGCCGGTCAAGAGCAGGCCCAGGAACACGCCGATCGTCGCCATGACCACGCAGGACAGCACCAGCCAGACGCTGGTGAACTTGTTGAACTGCGCCAGAAGCACGAGGAAGATCAGGAAGATCGCGGCACCGAAGGCCTTGCTGAGGAAGGCGCTGGCCTCCTCGCTGTCCTCGTTGGAGCCGGCGAGTTTCCAGCGCACGCCTTCCAGCTTCATGTCGGTGACCGCCTGGGAAACCTGCGCCTGCACCGCGGCGACCTGCTGGCCGGCAGCGACGTTTGCCTGCACGACCACCGTGCGGGCGCCGTCGATGCGGTGGAGGATGCCGGTCGTCGGTTCCGGCGTGCGGACGACGAAGTTGGAGATCGGCACCGAGCCCTGGCTTGTCTGGACCCGCAGCTCGTCGAGCGCCGACAAAGTGCGTCGGTCTTCCGGCAGGCGCAGCCTTATGTCGACCGCGTCGTCAGCACCGGCAGGGCGGTATTCGCTGAGCTTCAGGCCGTTCGTGACCAACTGGACGACCGTTCCGACCGAAGTCGGGCTGATGCCGTATTGCGCGGCCTTGGCCCGATCGACCGTCAGCGCCCAATCGACGCCGGGCGGCGGCAGGCCGTCCGAAATGTCGATGACGCCGGGTACCTGGGCAATGCGGGCGGCGACGTCGCGCGCCTTCTGGTCGAGGCCTGCCGGATCGGCAGCGGAAAGCCTGATCTGCACCGGCTTGCCTGTGGGCGGGCCGGCGTCGGGCACACGAACTTCCACGTCTACGCCCGGAATGCCGGCCATCACGCCACGCAGATCGTCGAGGATGCTGTTGGCCGACTTGCGCTCGCGCCAGTCGACGAACTCGTACTGGATCACGCCGACGACATCTTCCGGTATGTCCTGGCCGCCGCCCTGCGTCTTGCCGACGCGGGTGTAGACCGACTTGATGCCGGGCCAGCCGAGCAGCCTGTTCTCGGCTGCCTTGGTGGCGGCATCCATTTCGGCAAGCGAAAGGTTGCCGCGGGCATGGACGTAGAGAAGGCCATAGTCGGGCTCGACATTGGGGAAGAACTCGACGCCTGCACCGTATTTGCCATAGGCCATGAACACGCCCACCAGCAGCGCGACTGTCAGCAGGCAGACGGTGATCGGATAGCGCACGGCCTGCTTGACGATGGCCATATAGCGGCCGTCGCGATGCTCCTCCTCATGGGCAGGCGCCTTGGCGAAGATGGCGCCAAGGGTCGGCGCAAACACCAGCGCGTAGAGCATGGACGCTGCAAGCGTGACGATCAGCGTGATCGGCAGGTACTTCATGAAGTCGCCAATGATGCCGGGCCAGAACAGCAGCGGCGAGAAGGCGGCGATGCGCGTCATGGTGGCGGCGATGACCGGGCCGGCCATGCGCTGCGCGGCAAGCGCGAACGCCTCTTCCTTCGGCATGCCTTCGCTCATGCGGCGCTCGGCGAACTCAGTGACGATGATGGCATCGTCGACCAGCATGCCGACGGCCAGGATCAGGCTGAACAGCACGATCATGTTGATCGTGTAGCCCATCATGGCGAGCAGCAGGATGCCCATCAGGAACGATGACGGGATCGCCAGGCCGATGAGCAGCGAAGCCCGGCCGGACAGCGCATAGAGGATGACGATGAACACCAGGATCACGGCGATCATGACGTGGTTCTGCAGGTCACCCAGCAACTGGTTGACGAAGACCGACTTGTCCTGCGTGTAGGTTACGTTCATGCCTTCCGGCATGGTCTTGATATACTCGTCGGCCACTTCCTTCACATGACCGATCGTATCGATAAGATTGGAGCCGATACGCTTCTTGACTTCAATGGCAATGGCCGGCTTGCCGTTGAGCCGGGTGATCGTCTCGGCATCGGCGAAGGTCGAGCGCACCGTGGCGATGTCCTTGGCCTGGACCACCGCGTTCGGGCCGGCGACGATCGGGAGTGAGGCCACATCCTCGGGCGTTTCGATCAGGGACGGCACCTTGACTGCGTATTTGCCTTCCGACCCTTCGATGTTGCCGGCTGCGACCAGGCTGTTGGACGCGGCAACGCCCTGGATCAGCTGGTCGAGCTGCAGGCCGTAGGACGACAGCTTCATCGGGTCGATGAGCACCTCGACAAGGTCGTCGCGGGAGCCCTGCAGCGAGCCTTCGAGCACGCCGGGAATCTCTTCGATGCGGTCGCGCAGCTCGCGCGCGGATGCAGTGAGCACGCGCTCCGGCACGTCGCCCGACAGCGTCACGACAAGGACGGGAAACTCCGAGATATTGACTTCGTTGACGGTCGGTTCCTCGGCCGCCTGCGGCAGGTCGGCCTTGGCGTCCTGCACCTTGGAGCGCGTGTCCTGCAACGCGGTCGCCAGGTCGGTCTGCGGCTGGAACTCGACCAGCACGTAACCGCCGCCCTGGAAGGCGGCAGAGCGCATTTCCTTCAGGCCCTTGAGGCTTTTGAGCTTGCTTTCCATCGGCCGGAGCAGAAGGCGCTCCGAATCCTCCGGCGAAATGCCCTGGTAGATCAGGCTGATATACATCATCGGAATCGGAACGTCCGGTTCCGCTTCCTTGGGCGTGGACTCATAGGCGATGGCGCCCGCCAGCACGAGGAAGAACAGCACCGATATTGTTAGGCGCGCGTTGTTTATTGCGAGCTTGACGATATTCATGCTCTCTGGTCCCGCTTATTGCGTGCTGCCGGTAGCTTCGCCCATCAGCTTGCGCAAGGTTTCCTGGTCGGCGTCGACGGGCTTGACCACGTCGCCTTCCTTCACCAGTTCCTGACCGGCAACGATTATGCGTGCGTCGCTTGGAATGCCGCCGAGCACCAGCCCTTTCGGCGAATCATCGACGAGGTCGATCGGGAAGAAGGTGACCTTGCTGTCCTTGTCGACGGAGCGAATGCCGAGATCGCCCTTGTCGCCCAGCGTCACCACCGAGCGCGGCAGCATCACTGCGTCGGTCGGCTGCGCGCTCAGCGCGATTTCGGCGGTCATGCCGGCCGGAATGGCGCCGTCGGCATTGGGGATGGCGATCTCGATGCGGAAGGTGCGGGTCGCCGAAGAGGCATCGCGGCTGATGTAGCGCACCTTGCCCTTGACGGTCTGGTCGTTGACCATGCGCACATCGGCCTCGTCGCCGATCTTGATGTAGCGCAGGTCGCGTTCGCTGATTTCGCCGCGCGCGATCACCGGGTCGAGGGCGAGGATGGTCGCGACCTCACCGCCCTGCATGACCGCGCTGCCGAGTTCCACCGGAACGCGGTCGATGACGCCGTTGAACGGGGCCTTCACTTCGTTGCGATCGAGTTCGGCCTGGGCGGTGTCGAGCAGAGACTGCGCCGAGGAGAGATTGGAGCGCGCGGTGTCGAGCTGGAGCTTTGCCAGGTTGCCGGTCTTGGCCAGCCGCTCGGCGGCGTCCAGTTCCGCCCGGCGCTGAACCAGCAGTTGCTTGGCGTTGGCTACTGCCGACAGCTTTTCCTCTGCCGCCAGCATCAGCACGAGATCGCCGGTCTTGACGCGATCGCCCTGCTTGACCGGCAGTTTGTCGATGACGCCGCCGACGCGGGTCGCCAGAACGGCACGCTTGTCGGCCTCGGTCAGGCCGGAGATGCGGATAACGCGCGCATAGGTGCGCTGCGGCGGCGTGATGACGGCGACGGTGCGGGGCGGAGCCTTTGGCGCTACAGTCTCGGCCTTCTTCTTTTCGGCTTCGGTGGCAGCGCTGCCGACGGAGGAGAACTCGCCCGTGCCCATCCAGGCGGCAAAGCCGATGAGCACAATGATAGCGGCAAGCTTGTGGAACCTAATCTTGGCCATGACCGTTTCCAATGTAAGGGCCCCGGCGAGGCCACTCTCGTGCTTGAAGCGCGCCGCCGGATATGGGTGCGCCTATCGCCGGGTTCAATCGGTTCGTTCGCGAAAAGTTGAACGGTGTGCGCCTTTTATCGCAAGTTTGTGACGCAAAATAGTCAGAAAAATTCATGAGTCGCCCAATCCTGACAATGGGTTGTCAGGAGCTCTCGTTAACCGGCGAAGATGACGTCAGCCTTGCAAATACATGCAGGGATTTGACGATTACGGGCAGGGCGCGCCGGCAGCCGTCCATTTCTCGATTGCCTGATAGGTTTCCTCGGCCGAGCCGGGTGCTGGTTCGCGCCCAGGCCCGGGGGCCCAGCCCCAGCCAACGAGCTTGTCGCTGCGCACATGCTCGGCGACTTCGGCGAGCGACCTGCCGCCATTACGCGCCGGGTCCTTGATCTGGGCGCAGATTTCGCCGGACGACTTGCCGAACCAGACCATTTCGGCCGGCGCCAGATGCCAGTTCTCGGCACCGGGCGGGCCGTGCAGCACGCTGGAGTTGGTTTCGAAATGGCAGGTCATGCAGCGCAACCCCGGATTGCCCAGGCCCGAGCCGTCAATGCCGCGCTGGACGTTGAAAGCGTGGAAGCGGGTCTTGCCGTAATGCGCGCCCGACCAGCGCGGATGGTCATCCTCGACATGGCAGTTGGCGCAGCGCGGATGCGAAAATACCGCGTAGATCTTTTCCCACTCCGGCGGTCCTGCCGCTGCATCGACGGCGGGTGACGTCTGCGCTTCCTGCGCCAGCACCCATGTCGCCATGGCAAAGACCATGATGGCTGAGGTCGCGATGACAATGAATGCCCTCATGCGAAACTCACTTCCTTCGACAGCGGAAGGCTGCGTATGCGCTTGCCTGTCAGCGCGAAGACGGCGTTGGCGAGTGCGGGGATCGCCGGCGGCGTGGCGACTTCACCGACGCCGCCCATCTTCCTGGCGTTTTCCAGAATGGCGACTTCGAAGGTCGGGCACTGGAAGATGCGCATGGCGTCGAAATCGTGGAAGTTCGACTGCTCGACCATGCCATCGGCGAAGGTGATCTCCTGTCCCATCGCCGCCGACAGGCCATAGATTGCGCCGGAAACCAGCTGAGCCTCGATGATGCCGGGGTCGATCGCCGTGCCGACATCGGCGGCGATCCAGACCTTTTCGATGCGGATGCCGGCCGGCGTGTCGGCGACCTGCACAACCTCGCCGACCCAGCTGCCGAAGCTCAGCGTGAAGGCAAAACCCTTGGCCTTGCCGGCCGGCAGCGTCTCGCCCCATTTCGCCATCTCGGCGACTTTCTCGACGACCTTCAGCGCGGTCGGGTGTGCCGTCATCAACTTCCGGCGCAGCTCGACGGGGTCGGTTTTGCCGGCGGTCGCGATCTCGTCCATGAAGGCTTCGTGAAAGAAGCCGTTGTAGGAATTGCCGACCGAACGCCAGAAGCCGACGGGCACCGAAACCTGCGCGGGGATCGCAGCGACGCGGTAGTTCGGCACGACATAGGGCTGATCGAAAGAGCCTTCGGCAATGGTCTTGTCCGGCCCGACCGGCGACAGCGAGGGAAACGTGCGCCGCAGCACGCTGGCGATGATGGAAGGGGAGGCGATCTTCATGTCGATCGCCACCGGCAGGCCGTCGTCACCGAGCCGCGCCTGGAATTTTCCGGCTGCTGCGGGGCGGTAGACGTCGTGGCGGGTGTCTTCCTCGCGTGTCCAGATGATCTTCACCGGACGCCCCCCTGCCTCCTTTGCCAGAAGGGTGGCATAGATGGAAAAATCCATCTCGCCGCGCCGGCCGAAGCCGCCACCGAGGAATGTCGTGTGGACATTGACCTTGTCCTGCTCGACGCCCGCAGCACCGGCGCAAAGCTGGCGGGTTATGGTCGGCATCTGGTTGGGCGACCAGATGTCGAGCACGCCGTCCTTCAGCCGTGCCGTGGCGTTCATCGGCTCCATGCAGGCATGGGCCAGATAAGGCACGGCATAATCGGCTTCGACGATCTTTTCGCGTGGCGCGTCGGCGAAGGCGGTGTCGACATTGCCGTCGTCGCGCAGCGCCGAGCCTTGCGTGGCAAGCGCGTCGGTCAACGCCTTGGAGATCGCTGCGCTATCTATTGGATATTCGGCGCCGGCCCATTCGACCTCGATGGCTTCAGCCGCCTTGAACGCCGCCCAGGTGTTTTCGGCGATCACGCCGAAGCCGTGGCCGTAGGTCGTTTCGAGCGGCACGATCCTGATCACGCCGGGCATCTTCTCGGCCTTGGAGAGGTCGGACTTAACCGGCTTCGACCAGAAGCGCGGGCTCATCTTCACTGTACCGTGCAGCATGTCGGGCAAGGTCACATCGACGCCGAAGATCGGCGCGCCGGTGACCTTGGCCAGCATGTCCGTGCGCATCTGCGGCTTGCCGAGCAGCTTCCACGCGGTCTTTTCCCTGAGCTTCAGCGTTGCGGGCGGTTCGATCTGCGCGGCTGCAACTGCAACTTCGCCATAGGTCAGGCTCTTGCCCGACGCCTTGTGGGTGATGGTGGCGTCGGCCGTTTCCAGTTCGGAAGCCGGTACGCCAAGGTTCTTTGCCGCCGCTTCGATCAGCATATGGCGGGTTGCTGCGCCGGCCTGGCGCATCTTGTCGAAACCGTCGCGGGTCGATGACGAACCGCCGGTGCCCTGGAAACCGAGGACCTTGCCGAGAGCGCCCATCGCACCGCGCGCCGTTTCGGCGACGAGGCCGTCATTGTAGAAGGCGAAGGGGCCGCCGTCGGCCAGCATTTCGGAATTGTAGTAAGCGTAGGCCGCCGGCCCGTGCTCGACCTTGATCCTGTCGAGGCCGACATCGAGTTCCTCGGCGACCAAAGCGGCAAGCGAGGTCGAAACGCCCTGGCCCATCTCGGCGCGCGGCGCGATGACGGTGATGGTATTGTCGGAGGCGACCTTCACATAGGGATTGAACGTCGCCTCGCCCTCGGCAAGCTCGCCTTCGAGCGGGTTGGGGTAGGGCTTGCGATAATAGTAATAGCCGATGGCGACGCCGCCGGCGATTGCGGCTGCACCAATCAGGAATGTGCGGCGGGCGATCTTGCCAACGCTGGCCATGGTCAGATCCCCGCCGTCTTGAGTGCTGCCGCTTTCTTGATTGCGGCGCGGATGCGCGGATAGGTGCCGCAGCGGCAGAGATTGCCGCCCATGGCGTTGTCGATGTCCTCGTCGCTCGGGCTCTCGATCTCGTCGAGCAGCGCCACCGCGCTCATGATCTGGCCGGCCTGGCAGTAGCCGCATTGGGCGACCTGCTCTTCCAGCCATGCCTGCTGCACCGGATGCAGCTTGCCGTCGGTGGAGATGCCTTCGATGGTGGTGATTTCGCCCTGCACCTCTCTGAGCGGCAGGATGCAGGAGCGCACCGGCGTGCCATCCATATGCACGGTGCAGGCACCGCAGGCGGCGATGCCGCAGCCGAATTTCGGCCCGGTCTTGCCGGCGAGGTCGCGCAGCGCCCAGAGCAGGGGCATCTCCGGATCGGCTTCGATGTCGATTGGCTTTCCGTCGACGATGAGGCGCATGGGGATACCCTTTGTTGTCGTCCACAGCCTGCCGTGAAGCTTGCGCCTCCGACGTTTCTACATCTTGACAAAATTCGTCATTATGTCAATAGACGTTTGCAAGGACAGATTTGCCGTGACCGCAACCGCAGAAACAGCCACCGACCCGAAACGCGCCCGCATCCTCGACGGGGCGTTGAAGATGTTTCTCGCCTACGGTTTCTCGCGCACGACCATGGACGACATCGCTCGGGCAGCCGAGGTTTCACGCCCGGCGCTCTATCTCCTGTTCAGGAACAAGACCGACATTTATCGCGCGCTGGCGTCGATCCTGCTTGAAGGCTCATGCGCGAAGGCGAAGGTTGCGCTTGCCACCGGCAAGCCGCTCGGTGAGCGCATGTGGCTTGCGATCGACACGGCGATCATCTCGGTCATGGCTGAGATTTCGGAATCGCCGCATGGCGCGGAAATCCTCGACATGAAGGGCAGTCTTGCCGGCGATGTCGTCGAGGCGTGGCGTTCGACGCTGGTCGGTCATTTCGCCGCTGCAATCGAGAGCGAAGCCAAGACTACCGGTGCCGATCTGGCGGTTCGCGGCCTGTCGCCGATGATGCTCGCCGACATGCTGTTCGATGGTCTCGAAGGCATGAAGATGAGGATCACCGGCGCAGAGGAGCAGCGCAAGGCGGTGCGGGGATTGGTCCGGGTTATCGAACTTTCAATTCAGGCGTGAGAGCGAGCACCGGCAGGCTTCTTGCGGGTCGCCAGGAATTCGCGGACGCGCTTGCCGGGATCGCGCTGGCGCAGCGGGCCGAAGCGGCCTTCGAATTCGTCCGTCAGGTCCAGCGTGCCACGCTTGCCGATAGCATCGAAATTCTCTTCCAGCCAGTCGCCGGCGGCATTGCGGCCGAGATCGCGCAGATATTCGAGGAAGGCCCATTCGGCATTGATCTTGGATGATGCCGAAAGGTTCTTGAAGGCTTCGTCGGCGTCGATGCGATGCATGCGGATGTCGCGATACTCGCCATGCGGCAGCCGGCCCGAGGCGATCATCTCCTTGATGAAGGCGATGGCGCGGAATTCGCGCAGCAGGGCGGCGTTGAAGGTGATCTCATCGATGCGGTTCTGGATCTCATTGGCGGTCTTTGGCGTTTCCTCGCGCACCACCGGGTTTATCTGCACGAGCAGAACGTCTTCGGTCGCGGCCTGATCGAAGAACGGAAAGATCGCCGGGTTGCCGCCGTAGCCGCCATCCCAATAGGGCTTTCCCTCGATCTCCACCGCCTGGAAAATCTGCGGCAGGCAGGCCGAGGCCATGACCACGTCGAGGGTGATCTCGTTGTGATCGAAGACGCGCAGCTGGCCGGTCTCGACATTGGTCGCCGAGATGAACAGCTTGATCGCCTTGCGGGAGCGGACATTGTCGAAGTCGATCTCGGCCTCGACCACGTCGCGCAGCGGATTGACGTTGAGCGGATTGGCGAGATAGGGCGACAGCGAGCGGGACATCATGTCGTACCAGATGTAGCCCGGCGTGTTCTCGATCGACCAGTTGCCCCACAACACGTCCCAGGGTGCGCGCCGCACCGGGCTGAAACGGCCTTTGAGCGCGATCGCGCGCCACAGATCGTGAAGCTTCTGGCGCGCACCGTCGGCGCCGTCGCGCACCCAGCCGTCGGCCAGGGCTACGGCATTCATGGCGCCGGCGCTGGTGCCGGACACCGCCGCGATATCAAGCCGGCCGTCTTCCAGCAGGCGGTCGAGCACGCCCCAGGAAAAGGCGCCGTGCGATCCGCCGCCCTGAAGGGCGACATTGATCGGTTTGTTATCCTCCGCCTTGCCGTTGGTGGTCATGGCGTTGTCCTTTCAATCGCTTTCTGGTGAGCGTAATCGCATTCGAAATACCCCCACCCCTAACCCCTCCCCACAAGGGGGAGGGAAATCTTGCTTCGTGGCCGCCCAGCCCCGATCTTCACCGTTCTTGCTGGCTAAAACAGTGAAATCGTCCCCCTCCCCCTTGTGGGGAGGGGTTAGGGGTGGGGGTATAATGCCGCCCAGGCTCTATCAGAGCATTCATATGCAATTGCCTTGCCGTAAACGGCGAGAAAGAAAAACTCAGCGCCTCACTCCGCCGTCCAGCCGCCGTCGACGGAGATATGCGTGCCGTTGATCTGGGCGGCGGCGTCCGAGCAGAGGAAGGCAGCGGTTGCGCCGATCTGCTCGACGGTGACGAATTCCTTGGTCGGCTGCTTGTCGAGCATGACGTCGCGGATCACCGTTTCGCGGTCCATGTTATGCGCCTTCATCTGGTCGGGAATCTGGGCTTCGACCAACGGCGTCAGCACATAGCCGGGGCAGATGGCGTTGCAGGTGATACCGTCGGTGGCGACTTCCAGCGCAACGGTCTTGGTCAGGCCCATGATGCCGTGCTTGGCCGAGACATAGGCAGACTTGAACGGCGAGGCGACGAGGCCGTGTGCCGAGGCGATGTTGACGATGCGGCCATAGCGGGCCTTCTTCATCAGCGGAAGGGCTGCCGCGATCGTGTGGAAGGCCGACGACAGGTTGATGGCGATGATCGCATCCCATTTGTCGATCGGGAATTCCTCGACCGGCGCGACATGCTGGATGCCGGCATTGTTGACCAGGATATCGACCGAACCGAATTTTTCGGCGGCCTTGGCAACCAGCGCGCGGCATTCGGCCGGCTTCGACATGTCGGCCTGCACATAGATCGTCTTGACCGAATGATCCCTGGCGATCTTGTCCGCGATGGCGTGATCGTCAGCCGTGTCGGAAAAGGAATTGACGACGATGTTGCAGCCCTGCGCGGCGAGCGCATGGGCGATCGCCAGGCCGATGCCGGAGGTAGAACCGGTGACGATTGCTGTTCTTGTGGCGGCCATGGCAAAATGTCCTTTGTCCAAAATGGTGCGGCGCACTCTATATATTGCATTGCAGCAAAATTGCGAATGTGGTGCGACAGGACGGCACGGAAGGATAGGCCACAAAATGAAAATTACTTGACTAAGTCAAGTAATTTGGCGAGGATGGGCGCTTTCCATGGTGCTCCAATGCTCAAAATTCTCGCTCCTGCCGAAGACCAGATCGAAGCCGTGCGGATATTCAATCGCTTCTACACGCGCCAGATCGGCTTGCTGCAGGAGGGATTGCTCAGGAGCAATTTCTCGCTGACCGAGGCGCGGGTTCTTTATGAGCTGGCGAACCGCGAGGGCCTGACGGCGAGCGACCTGACGCGCGAGCTGGGGCTCGATGCCGGCTACCTCAGCCGGCTTCTGAAGAAGTTCGAGACCCGCCGTCTGCTGACGCGCGCACCGTCCACGCTCGATGGCCGCCAGACGGTTCTGTCATTGACCGTTGCCGGCCGCGCAGCCTTTGCGCCGCTGAACCGCGCATCCGCAGAAGAGGTCGCCACGCTGCTGGGGCGTCTTTCCGTCGAGGATCGGGAAAAGGTGGTGAAGGCGATGCAGGCCGTGCAGCGCCTGCTTGGCGGCGCGGAGCCGAAGGAACCCTACATTCTGCGGCCGTTGCAGGTCGGCGACATCGGCTGGATCACGCACCGGCAGGGTGTGCTTTACGCGCAGGAATATGGTTTCGACGGGAGCTACGAGGCGCTGGTGGCGGAAATCCTCAGCACCTTCGTCCGGGATTTCGACCCGCAATGGGAGCGGGCCTGGATCGCCGAACGGGATGGCGAGGTGGTCGGCTCGGTCTTCATCGTGCGCAAATCCGAAACCGTCGCCAAGCTCAGGCTGCTCTATGTCGATCCATCGGCGCGCGGCCTCGGCATCGGGCGCCGGCTGGTCGAGGAGTGTATCTCCTTTGCCCGTTCCAAGGGCTACAAGACGATGACGCTATGGACCAACGACATACTGCTGGCTGCCCGGCACATCTATCAGACGGCGGGGTTCAAGCTGGTTGAGGAAGATCGCCACCACTCCTTCGGCCAGGATCTGGTCGGGCAGACGTGGGAGCTGGAGCTTTGAGGCTCAGTTCGCCTCGTCGATCTGGAAAAGCTGGATGTAATTGCCGCAAGTGTCGTTGAGCGCGACGGTGGTCGGCCCGCTTGCCGGTTTCGTCGGCGAGCCGCGAAACTCGACGCCAAGCAATGTCAGCCGCGCATATTCGGCGTGGATGTCGTCGACGCCGAAGGCCGTGATCGGGATGCCGGCGGCGAACAGGGCCTTCTGGAACGTCACCGCTTCGGCAACGCCATGCACCGGTTCGAGCAACAGTTCGGTGCCGTCCGGTTCGTCAGCGGCCGTCACCGTCAGCCAGCTTGCGCCATTGCCGAAGGGAATGTCGCGCTTGAGCGCAAAGCCAAGCTTTTCCGTATAGAAAACCTTCGCCTTCTGCTGGTCATCGACCAGCACGCTGGTGAGTTTTACCCGGATCATGGCGGTTCTCCCTGCTTTTGTTCATCCTCGGCGCGCAAGATGGCCTCGAGCGTGTCGAGCCGGTCCAGCCAGTAATTCTCGTAGAAGCGCAGCCATTCGTCGGCGGCTTTCAGCGGCGCGGGCTCGATACGGCAGATATGCGAGCGGCCCTCGACGCGGCGCCGGACGAGGCCTGCCGCTTCCAGTACGCGGATATGCTTCGAGGCTGCGGCAAACGACATGTCGAAGGGGGCTGCCAGCTCGCCGATATTCTGCTCGCGGGCCGTCAGGCTGCGCAGCATCGCCCGCCGCGTCGGGTCCGACAGCGCACGGAAAATACCGTCCAGGGCGGGGGTGTCATCTAAAACCATATGGTTCAATATCAGCCTGATAAAAAACTGTAAACCCTTTGGTTCAATAACGCCGCTCGATATAGACTGACGGGTGAGCGAAACGTCGCGGCCATTGACATCGGGCGCGGCGTCCTCCACGTCAGGCGCGACTACCTTTTCGCAAAGAGGCTGCCGGTAATGACCGGATATTTTTCCTCCCCATTTCCCCGCCGCCACTCGGTCGGCGTCGACGTCGGTGGCGTGATCGTCGGCGGCAGTGCGCCGGTCGTCGTTCAGTCGATGACCAATACGGACACCGCCGATATCGACCAGACCGTGGCGCAGGTTGCGGCACTCCATCGTGCCGGTTCCGAGATCGTGCGCATCACGGTCGACCGCGACGAATCGGCTGCCGCAGTGCCCGCGATCCGCGAGCGGCTGGAGCGGCTGGGCATCAATGTGCCGCTGGTCGGCGACTTCCATTATATCGGCCACAAGCTGCTGGCCGATCATCCGGCCTGCGCCGAGGCGCTGGCGAAATACCGCATCAATCCGGGCAATGTCGGCTTCAAGGACAAGAAGGACAAGCAGTTCGCGGCGATCGTCGAAATGGCGATCAGATACGACAAGCCGGTTCGCATCGGCGTCAACTGGGGTTCGCTCGACCAGGAGCTTCTGACGAAGCTGATGGACGAGAACCAGAACAGCGGCTCGCCGCTGACGGCGCAGGAAGTGACGCGCGAGGCGATCGTGCAGTCGGCGCTGATCTCGGCCGACCTTGCCGAAGAGATCGGCCTGCCGCGCGACAAGATCATCCTGTCGGCCAAGGTCAGCCAGGTGCAGGACCTGATCGCCGTCTATACGATGCTGGCGCAGCGCTCCGACCATGCGCTGCATCTCGGCCTCACCGAGGCCGGCATGGGCTCCAAGGGCATCGTCGCCTCGTCGGCGGCCATGGGCATCCTGTTGCAGCAGGGCATCGGCGACACGATCCGCATTTCGCTGACGCCGGAGCCGAATGGCGACCGTACCCGCGAGGTGCAGGTGTCGCAGGAACTTCTGCAGACCATGGGTTTCCGCCAGTTCGTGCCGATCGTGGCGGCATGCCCAGGCTGTGGCCGCACGACCTCGACGGTGTTCCAGGAACTGGCCCAGAACATCCAGGCCGATCTGCGCAAGAACATGCCGGTGTGGCGCGACAAATATCCGGGCGTCGAAGAGCTCAAGGTCGCGGTCATGGGCTGCATCGTCAACGGACCCGGCGAATCGAAGCATGCCGATATCGGCATTTCACTGCCCGGTACCGGCGAGATGCCGGCAGCTCCCGTCTTCATCGACGGCAAGAAGGCGGTGACGCTGCGCGGGCCCTCTATTGCCGAGGATTTCGAAAGGCTGGTCGCCGACTATATCGAGCAGCGGTTCGGCCGCGGCAAGCAGGCAGCAGAGTAGCGCATGCGCAGCCTCGCAAAAGCAGCCCTGCTCTTTTGCGCGATCGCCTGGAGCGACACAGCCCTTGCCGACCCGCCCGGACGGACAAAACCGGTGACGGTCGGCCGCATCTGCAACCTCATCGACACCCATGCCGGCCGCTTCGGCGTGCCGCGCGATTTCTTTGCCCGCCTGATCTGGAAGGAAAGCCGCTTCGACGCCAATGCGGTCAGCCCGGCAGGCGCGGAAGGCATTGCCCAGTTCATGCCCGGCACGGCCAGGATACGCGGGCTGGCCGACCCGTTCGACATCGAGCAGGCGATCGAGGCATCGGCCAAATATCTCGGCGAGCTCAAAACCGGCTTCGGCAACCTCGGCCTGGCGGCTGCCGCCTACAATGCCGGCGAGACGCGGGTGTCGCGCTGGCTCTCTTCAGGCGGCTTCCTGCCCATGGAAACGGAAAACTACGTACTCGACATCATGGGCGAGCCGGCCGACAATTTCACCAACGCTTCCTATGCCGGCACCATTCACCCGCTCGACAAGAAGCAGGAGTTTTCCGAAGCCTGCCGCAGGCTGCCCATCGTCAAGGCAGCGACGATCCCCATGGCCCGCATCAACGTCAAGCCGTGGGGCATTCAGGTGGCGGGCAATTTCCGCCAGTCGGCCGCCATCCGCCAATGGCAGCGCGAGAGGGCGAAATTCCCAGCGCTGCTGCGTGGCTATGATCCGGTGGTCAGCCGCATACGCTCGCCCATCGGCCGGCGCGGCATCTATGCGGTCAGGATAGGGGCCGACAACCGTGCCACGGCCGACATCATCTGCCAGAAGTTGCGTGGCGCCGGCGGCGCCTGCGTGGTGATGCGAAACAGGTAGATCCGGAAGTATTCACCGACATAACCGAGGCAGCGAAGCCGATTTCCTGTCCGATTTTCAATTGCGGCGTCACTCGCCGCAACAACGTCTTGTGGTTGCATGTTCTATGTGATCGACTTGCAGAAATGGGAACGGATTGGATGGAGAGGGCGCGGCGCTTTCGCACCTGGCGAGGCAGATGAGCAAGACGGCGGAAGAGATACTGGCTCATCCCCGTTTTGCCGAGGCGCGGCGCGCGCATATCGATGCCCTGGTAGGGTTGTTTGCCGACAACCGCTTCGTCACCCGGCTCATGATCGATTCCGGCACGATCATGCTGAGGGCGCTCCTCGTCGGCTTCCATGTCGCCCACGACGAGGATGACCGGACGACCTGGGCAACGCTCGGGCAGCTTCAAAATGTTCTTGTGGAGCGCGGTCTGGCAAGTGCGCGCCGTGTCGAGGATCTCGTCGCCCGCTTTCGTCAGGTAGGCTACGTCGTTTCCGTCGAATCTCCGTCGGATATCAGGGTGCGCATCCTCAAGCCGACCGAGCAGTTGCTGGCGCATGATCGTGATCATCTCGCCGTCTACCATCGCTTCCTGTACGATCTTTATCCCGATCGCGGACACGATTGGACCTTGCGGCAGGATCCCCGGGTGCATTTTGCAATACGCAAAGCAATGTTTCTGGCGCTCGACAAGGCCACGGTTTTCACGCGCCACCAACCGATAATGACGTTTCTCTCCCGCAACGCCGGCTATTGCGCGTTCCTGCTCGTGGCGCAGGCAGCACTTTCGCGCTACCCCCGCGAGCAGAGTTTCGGCTCGATCGCCGATCGTCTCGGCGTCTCGCGAACGCATGTCCGCAATATATTTGTCGATGCGGAGGCCGCGGGGTTTGTCAGTTGCGAAGGCAAGCCGGGTAGTCCCGTCGAGATATTGCCACCGCTCTGGCAGGCTTATGACAGTTTCCTTGCCGATATGCAGGCAGGTCAGGACGCCATCGCGCAGGCCGCCTTCGCCACTCTGCGAGCGGATTGCGGCGCCGATCACCCAGCCTGACAGGGCATCATTCAACGTGTCCCTGAGCGGATGCTGCCCGGGTCATTCGTGCTGGACACGGCCGGCGCGACGGGCTTGTCTGTCGGAGATCAGAATCCAAGGAGGCAGCCACATGGAAAAATCCTTTCGCAGATCGATCATCCTTGCCATTACCAGCGCGGTCGGCTTCATCCCATTATCGTCCGCCTTCGCCGTATCGCCCGAGCCGCTGGAAGCGGAGCACGGCATGGTGGTGACCGCGCAGCATCTGGCGTCGGAGGTCGGTGTCGACGTGCTGAAGAAGGGCGGCAACGCCGTGGATGCGGCGGTTGCGGTCGGCTACGCGCTGGCAGTGGTCTACCCGACCGCCGGCAATATCGGCGGCGGCGGCTTCATGACCATCCGCCTGAAGGACGGCAAGACGACCTTCCTGGATTTCCGCGAGCGCGCGCCGCTTGCCTCGACCAAGACGATGTATCTCGACGACAAGGGCGAATTCATAAAGGGCCTGAGCACCAGCGGCTATCTGGCCGTTGGCGTGCCGGGCTCGGTCATGGGGTTTGAGACGGCCCGGACCAAATATGGAGAACTCTCGCGTGAGGATCTTATGGCGCCGGCGATACGTCTGGCCAAGGAAGGTTTTGCGCTGGAGGAGGGTGACGCGACCTCGCTGGAGGGTGGCGCCAAGAAGCTGGCCAAGGATCCCGCGGCGGCAGCGATTTTCCTCAAGCCGGATGGCAAGCCCTACGCTGCCGGCGAGACGCTTGTTCAGCCTGAACTTGCCGCATCGCTTTCCAGCATTTCGGAAAAGGGGCCGGACGCTTTCTACAAGGGCCCGATTGCCGACGCGATCGTCAATGCCAGCATGTCGATGAAGGGCATTCTGGCGAAGGAGGATTTCGAGCAGTACTCGGTGCGCGAACTGGAGCCGATCAAGTGCAATTATCGCGGCTATGAGATCGTCTCCTCGCCGCCGCCGAGTTCGGGTGGGGTGATCATCTGCGAAATCCTCAACGTGCTGGAAGGCTATCCGCTTTCCTATCTCGGCTACGGTTCGGCCGACACCACACATGTCATGATCGAGGCGATGCGGCATGCCTATGTCGATCGCAATACGGCGCTTGGCGATCCTGATTTCGTGAAAAATCCGGTCGAGAAGCTGCTCGACAAGAATCATGCCAGGGAAATCCGCACCAAGATCAGCCCGTTCAAAGCGGGCGTTTCGCAGGATCTGAAGCCGGAGGGTTTTGGCGAGAGCAACGAGACGACGCATTATTCCATCGTCGATGACGAGGGCAACGCGGTCGCCGTCACCTACACGCTCAACGGCTCTTTCGGCGCCGGCGTCGTGGCGCCGGGAACCGGTATCCTGCTCAACAACGAAATGGACGATTTCACCGCCAAGCCGGGCGTGCCCAATCTCTACGGGCTGGTTCAGGGCGAAGCTAATGCGATCGAGCCGAAGAAGACGCCGCTGTCCTCGATGAGCCCGACCATCGTCTCCAAGGATGGCAAGCCGTTCATGGTCATCGGCAGCCCCGGCGGGGCGCGCATCATCACGATCACGCTGGAAGCGATCGTCAACGTCATCGATCACGGCATGAACATCCAGGAAGCGATCGACGCGCCGCGCATCCACCACCAATGGCTGCCCGATAAGGTCTATATGGAGCCCTATGCGCTGTCGCCTGACACGCGGCGTCTGCTCACCGGCATGGGACATGATGTCGATATCGACCCGGACTGGACGATCTGGGGGCAGGCCGCGGGCATAATCATCGGCGGCAAGAGCGTGGCCGAAATCGAGAAGGGCGGCGGCGCGCGCTATTACGGTGCGATGGACAGCCGCGCCGCTGCGGGAGCGCCGCGTGGCTATTAAAGGGCCCTGACAGCTTATTGCCTTTTTCGAGCGTTAACGCTGTTCCTTCGAGGAAGAGGGATGTTCGCTGGTTTGAATTGAGTGAGCGAACGGGTTCGGTTTAGGCTGCCATGCTTGTGGGGCTGCCTGCGCTTTTGACGAGGATAAAAGAATGACAGGAACGCGATCCATTGTTCTGGCTGCCGGTTTGACGGCTCTTATGGCGACCGGGTCTTTCCCAGCCTACGCACAGGATTCGAAAACGACGAACCAGGCGATCGACGAGGCGCTCGGCAACCACGCCCAGTATGAGACGGTCATCAAGGCGTTGCAGCAGGGCGTGAAGGGCAAGGATGCCAAGGCGGTCGCGGCGCTGGTCAATTATCCGATCAGCGTGAAGATCAGCGGCAAGGATACGGAGATCAAATCCGAGAAGGATTTCGTCACCCATTACGACGCCATCTTCACGCCCAAGATCGCCAAGGTGGTCGAGGATCAGAAATATGAAGACCTGTTCGTGAATTATCAGGGCATCATGTTCGGCGACGGCCAGGTCTGGATCAACGGCATCTGCAAGGACAGCGCCTGCAAGGCCGTCGATGCCAAGATCGTCACCATTCAGGATGGGCCGTAACAGCCTCTAGGCTGTCCGTGCCAGCTCCGTCGTCTCGCTCAGCCACGCGCCGATCTTGGTGCCGAGACGATCGGGCGAAATCGGCTTGGGCAGGTAATCGTCCATGCCGGCGTCGATGCATTTCTCGCGGTCGCCCTTCAGCGCATGGGCGGTGACGCCGATGATCGGCGTATGCGCGCCGATGGCGGCCTCGGCGTTGCGAATGGCGCGTGTTGCTTCGTAGCCATTCATCTCCGGCATCGACACATCCATCAGGATCAGGCGCGGGCTGAAGGTGCGGTACATCTCCACCGCGGTGCGGCCGTTGGCGGCGATCCTGTAGGATAGGCCGAGACCGTCGAGGATCTGGCCGAAGACAAGCTGGTTCACCTCGTTGTCCTCGGCCACGAGGATGTCGAGCGGTACATTGGCCGAGGGCTGTGCCGTGCTCTGCATGGGCGTCGTGGCAGCCGAGCCGCGCAAGACGGTGAAGGCAGGTGTTGCGGGTTTGGGCGCCGGCGCTGGTGCGACAACAGGTGCGGCCTCGCGCACGAATTGCGCCGCCTTGCCAAGCTGGGTGCGCGCCTTCTGGATCGCGCCGATGACGGTGCCCAGAAGTATCGCCGAACGGGCCGGCTTGGTCAGGTGGGCGGCAATGCCATAGTCGAGCACGAGGCGGCCGAAATCGACCTGGTCGACCGAAGTGAGCAGCACGACGGGGATGGAGGCAAGCCGGCTGTCGGAGGACATCGCCTTGGCGACGTCGGCGCCGTTCATGCCGGGCATCTGGTAGTCGAGGATGACGCAGTCCACCGTCGCGCCGAGCTGGTGGGCGCGGTCGAGGAAGGCGAGGCCGACGGCGCCCGTCTCCGCAGCGGCGCAATCGAAGCCCCAGCTTCTGAGCTGTTCGAGCAGGATGTCGCGGTTGACCGGATTGTCGTCGATGACCAGAACGCGCGCGCCGGTGACATCGGTCGGCACGATCTCGGTCTGCGCGGTGGCCTCATGCGCCGGCAGTGGCACGGTGAACCAGAACACGGAGCCACGCCCGACCTCGCTCTCGATACCGATCGTGCCGCCCATCAAGTCGACAAGCCGCGCGGCAATGGCGAGGCCCAGGCCGGTGCCTTCGTGACGGCGCGTGGAAGAATTGTCGACCTGCGCGAATTTCTCGAACACGGTCTGCAGCTTCTCGGCGGGAATGCCGATGCCGGTGTCCTCGACGCGAACTTTCAACTGCACGGTGCCATCCTCGACCGTGCCGGAAACGTCGATGAGAACGTGGCCCTTCTCGGTGAACTTCACCGCATTGCCGAGCATGTTGGTGATGATCTGGCGGAAGCGCCCGACATCGCCAACGACATGGGCTGGCAAGCGCGGATCGACGCGCACGATGAGCTCGAGGTTCTTTTCGGCGACGCGTGCCGAAACCAGCGTGGCGACGTCCTCGACCGCTTCCGAAAGCCGGAACGGTGCGGGGTCGAGCGTGAGCTGGCCGGCATTGATCTTCGAAAAATCGAGGATGTCGTTGATGATGGTCAGCAGTGCGTTGCCGGATTTGACGATCACGTCGGTGAAGGTCTTCTGGCGCGCCGTCAGCTCGGTCTTGGCCAGAAGCTCGGCCATGCCGAGAACGCCGTTCATCGGCGTGCGGATTTCATGGCTCATATTGGCGAGGAATTCGGATTTGGCTCGGTCGGCGGCCTCGGCCTGGAACAGTGATTCCGCCGACTCGGCAAAGGCCTTGCGGATCGCCTTTTCCATCGGCCGGAATATCCACAGTGCAACCAGTCCAAGCACCGCGATCAGCGCCAGTCCGGCATAGGACAGGAACGTGTCGCTGCGGTGCTCGACGAATGCGCGCTCGCGATCGAGTGCGGTGCGGGCGCGGATCAGCAGAGGCTGGGCGAAAAGATCGTTCTGGTTGCGGATTTCGCGATTGCCCCATTCGTCGATCTTCTGCGCACCGGCAAGCACGCCGAGATTGCGCACGATATCGCGCGCCGACCAGAACAGGTCGCCATTGACCGAAGCGGAATCGAGATCACCGATGGTTTTTGCCGAAAGATCGTTCCGCACCGCGGCGAGATCGGCGGTCAGCGCGTCGATTTTTTCCTGCAGCCGGTTGGCGTGGCCGCTCGCGGCATTGGAAAGGTCGGCGCGGGTGTCGGCGCGCCAGGCGGTGGTTGCGGTCTCGGAGAATGTCGTGGCGTTGCGAAGATCGCGCCCGAGCGTGGTGAGGTTGCCGCCGATCTGGTCGATCGCGTTGCGCAGCTGGTTCATGCTGTTCAGCGTGTAGAAGATCGCGCCCGAGGTCAGCGCGAAAATCAGCAAACCCGACAGATATCTGATCCGGATCGAACGGATGAACAGCGAATAATCTGGCACGCACACACTCCGGACACATACGCACAATTTTACAGAGCCGGATTACGCTTGATTTACATTAAAATTTCGTGATCGAGAATCACCGGTTCTCCCGCAGGTTGCGCCAGGGTGTGTGGAGATTCAGCCTATTTGCGCCGCTCGGCGACGAAGCTGGCCGCATCTTTCAAGAGGGCGGCGCGTTCGCCGTAGGGCTCAAGCAGAAGATGCGCCTGTTCCACCAGGCCGTGCAGTTGGTCCTGAGCCCAGTTCGCGCCATGCAATCCGACCAGCGTCGCCTTGCCGGCGGCAGCATCCTTGCCGGTCGCCTTGCCCATGGTTTCCGCGTTGGACGTCAGGTCGAGCAGGTCGTCGGCAAGCTGGAAGGCAAGGCCGATGGCCGAGCCGAATTCAGCAAGCCGCTCGCGATCGGCGGGGGCGGCACCGGCCAGGATGGCGCCGGCCTCGCAGCCGTAACGGATCAGCGCGCCGGTCTTCATCGCCTGCAGCGTGATGATGCCGGTCTCGTCGGGGCGCTTGCGCTCTGCCTCGAGGTCGAGCGCCTGGCCGCCGGCCATGCCGCCGATGCCGGCTGCCCGCGAAAGGCCTAGCACGAGGTCGAGCTTTCGCTGCGCCGGCAGTTCCGTCGCCTCATCGGCGATAATGTCGAAGGCGTAGGTCAAAAGGCTGTCGCCGGCCAGGATGGCGCTGGCCTCGTCGAAGGCGCGGTGCACGGTCGGCTGGCCGCGGCGCAAATCGTCGTCGTCCATGGCAGGCAGATCGTCGTGGATCAGCGAGTAGCAGTGCACGCATTCGAGCGCTGCGGCGACGCGCAGTGCTGCCTCGCCGTCTGCTTCAAAAAGAGCCGCACTTTCCAGCACCAGAAAGGGGCGCAGGCGCTTGCCGCCGTTCAGCACGCCATGGCGCATGGCGGCCAGCAGCGTACCCGGCCGCACAATCTCGCCGGGCAGGATGCGCTCGTCGAGCAGGCGTCGCAGCAGCGCCTCGACAGACTGGGCACGCAACTCAAGGTGGGCTTCGAACGGCAAAATGTCTTCCTCGATCATGGCCGCCACGGTTTACGGCAATCGCAGCCGCGGTCAAGTTCGTCGCATTGAGACATTGCGCTGCCGGCCAAGCGCCATTATGCCGAAGGCAAGGAGCGCTGAGGGACAGAAGGCTTGGACGAACCAATAATCGATCCCGAGACGCGGGGGCTCGAAATGGCACCGAGGCGGAAGGCAAGATCGCTCGGCGATATGCGCGTGTGGGTTCGCCGCGCCATCCTCGCGGCCATCGGCGTTGCGCTGATTCCCGCTGTGCTGACGTTTCTCTACATGCTGCCCTTCATACATCCGGTCTCGACCTTGATGCTGAAGGATCTGGCGACTTTCTCCGGCTACGACCGGCGCTGGGTTTCGATCGACGATGTCGCGCCGGTGCTGGCGCACTCCGTCATCATGTCGGAAGATGGCCAGTTCTGCTCGCACCGGGGCATCGACTGGGGCGAACTGCGGCTGGTGATAGACGATGCGCTGGCCGGGGAGGCGACGCGCGGTGCATCGACCATTCCCATGCAGACGGTGAAGAACCTTTATCTCTGGCAAGGCCGCTCGATGATCCGTAAGGGGCTGGAGGTACCGCTGGCGGTCTATTTCGATGCGGTCCTGTCGAAGAAGCGGATCATGGAGATCTATCTCAACATCGCCGAGTGGGGGCCGGGCATCTATGGCATCGAGGCCGCCGCCCAGCATCATTTCGGCGTCCCGGCCAAGCAACTGACGGCACGGCAGGCCGCCCTGCTTGCGGTGACGCTGCCCAATCCGATCGACCGCAACCCGGCGAGAGCCGGTGCCGGCTTGAAGCGGCTCGCCAACCTCGTCCAGCGCCGGGCTTCACGCGCTGGCGCCTATGTCGGCTGCGTCGACTAGGCTGGATCGAAAAAAATTCGCCGCGGTGCTGGTCAATCGCGGCTTTGCCGTGTATAGGCACGCCACTTATCTCAGATTACGGCCTGTTACGTGCGGCCCTTTAGCGAGGGCAGTCGGGGCTTTTACGATGGATGGAGCAATTCCATGGCTGTGCCAAAACGAAAGACCTCGCCTTCCAAGCGTGGCATGCGCCGTTCGGCGGATGCGCTGAAGGCTCCGACCTATGTCGAAGACAAGAACTCGGGCGAAATGCGCCGCCCGCACCACATCGACCTGAAGACCGGCATGTATCGCGGTCGCCAGGTTCTGACGCCCAAGGAAAGCTGAGAAGCCTTCCTCGCGCCGTTATGCGGTGAAACGATCAAGGGACTGGCCGCGCGCCGGTCCTTTTTCGTTTGTCAGGCGTTCAATCGGATGACCTGTTAGTCTACCAAGGCGTTTCGCCGTTCTTTGCGAGAAAAGAGAATAGATGCTGTCCCTTGTGCCGCTGCTGATCATCCCCTTCATCCTGTTCAATCTCGGCCTTGCCGGCCTGTTCGGTTCGGGCACCGGCGATCCTTTCGCCACGCAGATGTTTTCCGTGCAGATGATGTCGGGCGGCATCTGGACGATGACGGTCGGCGATCTGCTCATCGTCGTGGCGCTGCTTCTGCTCTTCGTCGAGATGATGAAATCGACGCGCACCTCCAATGCCTCGATCGTCGATCACCTGCTTTCGACCTTCGTCTTCGTCGCCTTCCTGGTCGAGTTCCTGCTGGTCAGGAGTGCTGCTCATCCCGTCTTCTTCACGCTGATGGTGATTGCGCTGATCGACGTGCTTGGCGGCTTCTCGGTTTCGCTGCGCTCCGCAGGGCGCGATGTCAATCTGAGCTGACGCACTCAGCTGCTGTCGACGCCGGCCGCCGTCATCGCGACGAGATGGCGGTCGCTTTCGCCCGACAGATCGAGGGCTATGCGCATTCCATGCTTTGCCGGCCGCCGCATGAAATGCCTGTCCGCCGTTGCGGTCAGGCACTCTTTGTCATGCAGTGCCTGTATGCGGCTTCGCGACAGGCCAAGTTCATTCGCCAGAAGACGGTCGACGCGCAAGCTGGTTTTGGACGGCGCAGCGAGATGGATTTCCATTTTCGCTGCGGAGTGGGGATTACCTGAGACGACGTTCTTTCGAACTTCAACGTCGCCGAACTCTTCGACCCGTTCGGCGCTGCGCCGCAGGTCGTCGAGATCGAAGGCCAGTCGCGCCGTCCATTCGGGATCGTTCGTGCGCAGCGCGTGCAGCAGGTCCGGATCGATCGAGCGTACATTGCGGCGCTCCAGAAGCGGGCGGTTCCAGGTGCCGTCGCAGTCGATGCAGCGATAGATCAGCCAGGCATCGATGCGCTTGCCATTGGCGTTGACCCTGGCCTTGCCTGAGCTGCTGAAGGGCCTGATGTCGCCGCATCGGCGGCAGGGAAGCCAGGGTTGCGGGGCGGTTTGAGGGATAATGGTCCATTGGACGCAAAGTACGTCTGACATGCCGGCTTGATCTTCCTGGTCGGAAGTTCCTCAAGACGGCGGTGTCGGAGAGCCTCAGGCGAGGCACGGTTTGGCAGAAGTCGGGTGCGGATCAAGGACGAGCCGGCGGCGATGACACCAGCGGCAGTCCAGCCATGCCATCCCGGTCTCGATCCGCCACCTGAAGAACGCAAATTCGCGATTGCGACAGGCCTGCGCCATGCCGCGTTTCTGGTGGAACTGACGAGACCGGAATTACAAAGGCAAGACGAGCCGAACCTGGGATTGTTGCGCTGGAGCGCGTTTGTAGCGAAACCCGAATAGGATGGGAAGTGGCCGCGAAGGCTCAAAACGCAGCCACTACAATCGCGCAGAAGATCAGCCGCCGTCGGCTTCGAAACCGGCGGCCTGGATGCCGGCGATTGCCACCAACTCGTCATTGTCGGAGGTGTCGCCGGAAACGCCGACCGCGCCGATGACCTCCCCCTGCGAGCGGATCAGCACGCCGCCGGCAACCGGCACGACCTTGCCGCCGGAAACGCCGGACAGGCCCTGCATGAAATGCGGACGCTCCTTGGCCATGGCCTCCACCCGGCGCGAGCCTGCGCCGACCGCCAGCGCGCCATAGGCCTTGCCCGACGCGATCTCGAATCGCAGGAACGATGCGCCGTCCTGCTTCTGGAACGCGATGACATGCCCGCCGGCATCGAACACGACAATGCCAAGCGGCTTGAGATTGATTTCCTTCGCCTTGGCAAAAGCGGCATCGATGATTTCGTTAGTCTTGGCGAGTGTCAGGCTTGGCATGGTTTCTCCTCTAGGGCCGATTTGGCCCATTGCTTTTATGCGGCGGGGCGTGAAATTTGTATGCCTTCCGGAAAAGAAGCTGTTTTGCCAGATCGGCCATGACCAGCCGCAATGAGGGGATTGACGCTTGAGAAGATTCGATGTGCCGGGGCGCTCGCCCGTCTACGCGGAAAACGGCATGGCCGCGACCTCGCATCCGCTGGCAACCGCTGCGGCAATCGCAGTGCTGAAAGAAGGCGGCAACGCCGTCGATGCGGCCATCGCTGCCTCGGCAACGCTTACCGTGGTCGAGCCGCATATGACCGGCATCGGCGGTGATTGTTTTGTCATCCTGGCCGAGCCTGACGGCTCCATTCATGGTTTGAACGGCTCCGGCCGCGCGCCTGCTGGAGCGGACGCGGCACGCCTGCGCGATCTCGGTTACAGCGCCGTGCCGGAAAGCGGGCCGCATTCGGTGACCGTGCCCGGCGCCATCAATGCCTGGGAAATGCTGCATGCCCGCTTCGGCAAGCTCTCCTTCGAGCGGCTGTTTGCGGACGCGATCGGCTATGCCGAGAACGGCTATGCCGTGCATCCGCGCGTTGCCTCGGATTGGGTGGGTGTCGTCGAGGAACTCGCGACAGATGAGGGTGCCGCCCGGCACTATCTGATCGACGGCAAGGCGCCTGCTCTCGGCACACGCCACAAGGTGCCGGCGCTGGCAGCAACGTTGCGCAAGATCGCCACGCAGGGCGCTAAAGCTTTCTACGAGGGCGAGGTCGCTGCCGAAATCGCCGCCACCATCCGCGCCAAGGGCGGCTTCATGACCGAGGACGACCTTGCCGCGACTTCCGCCGACTGGGTCGAGCTGATCTCGACCCGCTATAACGGCTACGACGTCCTTGAAATCCCGCCCAACGGGCAGGGCATCACCGCGCTCATCCTGCTCAACCTGATGGCCAAGGTCGGCACCGGCAAGCTCTCCCCCGACAGTGCCGAGCGCTATCATCTCGAGATCGAAGCGGCGCGGCTGGCCTATTCGGTGCGCGACCATCTGGTGGCCGACCCGAAGTCGATGACGGTGACGCCGGCGCAGCTTCTTTCGGACGCCTATACCGCTGCACTCGCCGAAGGAATCGATCCGGCGCGGCGCAATGCAAAGATCGTGCTGCCGAAGACGCCGGCCTCCGATACGGTCTATCTCACAGTGGTCGATCGCGACCGCCGCGCGGTTTCCTTCATCAACTCGGTCTATGACAGTTTCGGCTCCAAGATCGTGACCCAAAAGTCCGGCATCGCGCTGCAGAATCGTGGCACCTGCTTCTCGCTGGAGGAAGGCCACCCCAACGAACTCGGCCCGCGCAAGCGGCCCATGCACACCATCATCCCGGCGATGGCGCTGAAGGATGGCAAGGCGGCCGTATCGTTCGGCGTCATGGGCGGCGCCTATCAGCCGATGGGCCACGCCCATGTCTTCTCCAACCTTGCCGATCACGGCATGGACCCGCAGGAGGCGCTCGACCATGCGCGGCTGTTCTGGGGCGAGGATGGCGTGCTCGAGGCCGAGGCCGGAATCTCGGCGGAGGTGCGCGAGACGCTTGCGAAAAAGGGCCATACGCTGCGTGACGCAGCCAAACCGCATGGCGGCGGCCAGGTCATCGTCATCGACGACAAGAACGGCTTCCTGATCGGCGGCTCGGACCCGCGCAAGGACGGGCTGGCGCTGGGCTGGTGAGGGTGCATCGCGCCGCAGTGACTTCGCGGCGTGGGCATGTCATTGACGCTGCATGAAGCTCATGCGGCACCTCTTGAAGGACAGGCTGTCGGTCGGCGCGATTGCTGCGCTGATCGGCTATATGCTGTTGCTTCAGGGGCTGGTTGCGGGTTTTTCGCAAGGAGCCATGGCCGCTTCGGCCCTCGATCCGCTGCATGTCATCTGCGCTTCGGACGGAACGATCTCTACCGCCGCGAAAGACCCCGCCGGCTCGCCGGTGGACAAGGCGTTCCAGTGTCCTTGCGCGACGCTCTGCCAGCTTGCGGCGACCGCCACGCCGGCGGTTCTTGGCCAACTCGCGGTCTTTGCCTATGCCGCGCCGAAAGACACGAATGCGGTGCGCTTCGAGCAAGCCGACGTCTTCCAGTCGGTCTTCCGAGGCCTTCTCGCAGAAGCCAGGGCACCACCACTCTCCATGTGACGTCGAGCGATACGAAACCGGCCTGACAGGCCGTTCGATATTTCACGCCTATGGAGACACTCATGTCCGATCTGACCATCGGGCGGGAAAGTGCCGGCATTGCCGCGCAATCCGCGTCCGACCTTTACCGCGCCGTCTGGCGCTGGCATTTCTATGCAGGCCTGCTGGTCCTGCCCTTCATGATCACGCTCGCCGTCACCGGCGCGCTCTATCTGTTTCGGGACGAGTTGGATGCAGTCATTCATGCCGACCTGAAACGCGTTGAAATCCAGGAAAGCGCAAAGGTTGCGCCGTCCGCTATGGTGGCCGCAGCTCTCGCTGCCCATCCTGGCACTGCCGTCAAATTCACCGATCCCGGCTCGCCCGACGCATCGGCCGAGATCACCGTCAATACCGAGACGCAAGGCAAGCTGGCGGTCTATGTCGATCCCTATGACGGCAAGGTGCTCGGCTCGCTCCCCGACCGCGGAACGGTGATGTGGACCATCCGCTACCTGCACAGCCTGAAATATTTCGGGTCGACCGCCCGCATGGTGATCGAGATCGCTGCCGGCTGGTCGGTCCTGCTTGTCGGCACCGGCATCTATCTGTGGTGGCCGCGCCGGCAGACGGGCGGCGTCGTCAGCGTGCGCGGAACCCCGAAGCGTCGGGTGTTCTGGCGCGACACCCATGCCGTCACCGGCATTTTCGTCGGCTTCTTCATCGTCTTCCTGGCGATCACCGGCATGCCCTGGTCGGGCGTCTGGGGCGGCAAGGTCAATGAATGGGCCAATGGCAACAATTTCGGCTATCCCGCCGGCGTGCGGATCGCGGTGCCGATGTCGGACGAGCATCTCGATCATGTCGCCAAGACATCATGGTCGCTCGAACAGGCGCAGGTTCCGCAATCGCCCGCCGGACACCACGGCGCCACCCCGATAAGCTTGGATGATGCGGTCTCGACGTTCGACCGGCTCGGCCTGCATCGCGGCTATGCCGTCAACATTCCGGCGACGCCGACGGGCGTCTATACCGGCTCGGTCTATCCCGACGACCTGGCGCAGCAGCGGGTGGTTCATCTCGACCAGTATTCGGGCAAGCCGCTGATCGACATGAGCTATGCCGACTACGGGCCGCTCGGCAAATGGCTGGAGTGGGGGATCAATGTCCACCTCGGCCAGCAGTTCGGTCTCGCCAATCAGCTCGTGCTGCTGGCAGCCTGCATCGCCATTGTCGCACTCGCCGTTTCGGCGGGCGTGATGTGGTGGAAGCGCCGACCTCAGGGTTCGCTCGGCGTGCCGCCAATGCCGTTGGACAGGCGCGTGTTTCGCGGGCTGATTGCGATTCTTGCCATCGGCGGGGTGCTGTTTCCGCTCGTCGGAGCATCGCTGGTGGTGATGCTGGCGCTGGATTGGGCGTTTGGGCGGGTGCGGATGGTTGGGAAGGTTTGAGGAGAAGGAGGCTGGCCGCAACGCTGGCGACCCCCTCTCCCCGTCCTTCACGGGGAGAGGGTAAGGGTGAGGGGCCGTTTAAGGCCTTCTGCAGTTCGCACCTTCAACGAGGCACCGCTGCCCCGGCCCTTCGCTAGGGCTCCGGGCGTTCGAAACTCGAAAAGCCAAATCGTTGGCTTTTCGCCGGCCAAAGGCCGGACGTTTCTCACCCCATAGAATCGATCTTGCGCTGCATGGCAGCAATCTGCTCCTTCAGCTCCTGAAGGTCGCCCGGCTTTTCAGAACTTTCCTGCTTTGCCGGCTCGGCGGGTGCGGAGGCAGTGCCGCCCTGCGGGAAGGGCGTGAACAGGCGCATCGCGTTCTGGAACATTTCCATGTTGCGGCGCGTCTGTTCTTCCAGCGCCTTCATCGGCGCAAGCTTCATCATCTCCATCGGCGACTTGCCGAGAGAGGTTTTCATCTGCTCGCGAAAGCGTTCCTGCTCCTTGGCGAAAGCCACCATCGACTGTTCGAGGAAGCTCGGCACGATCATCTGCATCTGGTCGCCATAGAAGGCGATGAGCTGGCGCAGGAACGGGATCGGCAGCATATTCTGCCCATCCTTGTTCTCCAGCTCGAAAATGATCTGCGTCAGCACCGGGTGGGTGATGTCCTCGCCGGTCTTGGCGTCCTGCACGGTGAATTCCTCGCCCTTCTTGACCATCTCGGCCAGGTCCTCGAGCGTCACATAGGTGCTGGTGCCTGTGTTGTAGAGTCGGCGGTTGGCGTATTTCTTGATCACGACCGGATCGTCTTTTGCGGGCATCAAATTCCTCCCCAGGGACCGGAACGCGAAGTATGCAGCCGGTAACGATTGCGCCATGGCGAGGATATGCGCAAAACGTCTGCAATTCCAAGCGCTTTGTGCAGTGCGGGAATTTTGTGCGGAAATGCTGCGTTGCGCGGGCGATTTTTTGGCTGCGTTTTATTGCGGCAGCAATCCTGACCCATCGATTTCCAGTTTGACTCGGGTTCCTTAACGGGCAAGAAAAGCCCTTGAGAAGACCTCTATGCGGTCCGGCCCTAACTGTTCTGGAGAGTGAAATGCCCGCCTCGAATTCCATCGTCATCGCCAGCGCCGCCCGCACTGCGGTAGGTTCCTTCAACGGCTCGTTCGCCAATACGCCTGCCCATGAACTGGGTGCTGTCGTCGTCAAGGAAGTGCTGGCACGTGCCGGTGTTGATGCCGCTGAAGTCGATGAGGTCATCCTCGGTCAGGTGCTGACCGCGGGGCAGGGCCAGAACCCGGCGCGGCAGGCGTCCATCGCCGCCGGCCTGCCTATTGAAACCACCGCCTGGGGTCTCAATCAGGTCTGCGGCTCGGGCCTGCGCGCCATCGCGCTCGGCATGCAGCAGATCGCGACGGGCGACGCCAAGATCATCGTTGCCGGCGGCCAGGAATCGATGTCGCTGTCCACGCATTGCCAGCATCTGCGCGCCGGCACCAAGATGGGCGACCTGAAGCTCATCGACACGATGATCAAGGACGGTCTGTGGGATGCCTTCAACGGCTACCACATGGGCAACACCGCCGAAAATGTCGCACGCCAGTTCCAGATCACCCGCGACGATCAGGACGAATTCGCGCTCGCCTCGCAGAACAAGGCGGAGGCCGCTCAGAAGGCGGGAAAGTTCAAGGACGAGATCGTCGCCTTCACCGTCAAGGGCCGCAAGGGCGACACCATCGTCGACCAGGACGAATATATCCGCATCGGCGCGACGATCGATGCCATGCAGAAGCTTAAACCCGCCTTCGACAAGGACGGCACGGTGACTGCCGCCAACGCGTCCGGCCTGAATGACGGTGCCGCCGCTGCCGTGCTGATGACCGAGGCCGAAGCCGAGAGGCGCGGTATCACCCCGCTTGCCCGCATCGTTTCCTGGGCGACCGCCGGCGTCGACCCATCCATAATGGGCACGGGGCCGATCCCGGCATCGAAGAAGGCGCTGGAGAAGGCCGGCTGGTCGGTCGGCGATCTCGATCTCGTCGAGGCCAACGAGGCTTTTGCGGCTCAGGCCTGCGCGGTCAACAAGGGTCTCGGCTGGGATCCGGCCATCGTCAACGTCAATGGCGGGGCGATTGCCATCGGCCACCCGATCGGAGCATCGGGCGCGCGTATCTTCAACACGCTGGTCTTCGAAATGAAGCGCCGCGGCGCCAAGAAGGGCCTCGCCACGCTGTGCATCGGCGGCGGCATGGGCGTGGCGATGTGTGTTGAGGCGATTTAGGAATCTAGGGGAATAAGAGAATAGGGCAGTAGGGGAGTAGGTGGAAGTAAACAGTAAGCGATTAGCCTCAGAGTGAATGCCACTCCTTGCTTCCCCTACTGCCTTACTCCCCTATTCCCCTACTCCCATAAAAAATAAGAGGAGGAGCACTTCATGACCAGAACAGCACTCGTCACCGGGGGATCGCGTGGCATCGGGGCGGCGATCGCCGTTGCGCTGAAGAATGCGGGCTACAAGGTTGCCGCCAATTATGCCGGCAATGACGAAGCGGCGCAGAAATTCACCGCCGACACCGGCATCAAGACCTACAAATGGTCGGTCGCCGACTACGACGCCTGCGAGGCCGGGATAAAACAGGTCGAGGCCGATCTCGGGCCGGTCGATGTTCTGGTCAACAATGCCGGCATCACCCGCGACGCACCTTTCCACAAGATGACGCGCGACCAGTGGCGCGAGGTCATGGAAACCAATCTCAACGGCGTCTTTAACATGACGCATCCGCTGTGGAACGGCATGCGCGAGCGCAAGTTCGGCCGCGTCATCACCATTTCCTCGATCAACGGCCAGAAGGGCCAGTTCGCGCAGGCGAATTATTCGGCGGCCAAGGCCGGCGATATCGGCTTCACCAAGGCGCTGGCGCAGGAAGGCGCGCGCGCTGGCATCACCGTCAACGCCATCTGCCCCGGCTATATCGCGACAGACATGGTCATGGCGGTGCCGGAAAAGGTGCGCGAGTCCATCATCGCGCAGATCCCGGTCGGCCGGCTCGGCGAGGCCGTCGAGATCGCGCGCTGCGTGGTGTTCCTGTCATCCGACGATGCCGGCTTCATCACCGGCTCGACGATTACCGCCAATGGCGGGCAGTATTTTGTGTGAGGTTGGGTGCTGCCACGTCGCCAGAGGCATGGCTGACGACCGTTGATGTTGGCAAAAAAGAAAACGGCGCCCGAGGGCGCCGTTTCCGTTTGATCTGCCGCAAAAATCACTCGTCGCCGAACAGCGACTTGTGGGCGATGCCGGCGAGGATGGCGCCGACGATCGGGGCGACCCAGAACAGCCAGAGCTGCTGCAGCGCCCAGCCGCCGACGAACAGCGCCGGACCGGTGGAGCGCGCCGGGTTGACCGAGGTGTTGGTCACCGGGATCGAGATCAGGTGGATCAGGGTCAGCGCCAGGCCGATGGCGATCGGCGCAAAACCTGCCGGAACGCGTTTCGTCGTGACGCCGAGGATGATCATCAGGAACATGAAGGTCAGCACGATTTCGATGACAAGGGCTGCACCCATCGAATAGCCGCCCGGCGAATGCTCGCCATAGCCGTTCGATGCGAAGCCGCCGGAAAGCGAGAAATCCGCCTTGCCGCTGGCGATGAAGTACAGGATCGCCGAGGCGACGATGGCGCCGATGACCTGGGCGATGACATAGGGGACGAGATCCTTGGCCGGAAGACGCCCGGCCACGGTGAGGCCGACGGATACGGCCGGATTGAAGTGGCCGCCGGAAATCCCGCCCACGGCATAAGCCATGGTGAGGACCGTCAGGCCGAACGCAAACGCAACGCCAAGAAAACCAATACCGAATTGGGGGAAAGCGGCGGCAAGAACGGCGCTGCCGCAACCGCCGAAGACGAGCCAGAAAGTACCGAGGAACTCGGCGAAGAGACGTTTGGACATGGTAATACCCTCCTAGTACCAATGACCTAGAAGATTCACGAAATCGGGCACAACGCAATGGCGAGACATGCGGTGGGGCCTGCCACTTCAACGATTGTCACAGCTATTTACGTTGGGGCAGCCTTTGCGTTTGCAAAGCTGTGCCGGAACGGGGCATTTTGGTTAATTCCCGCCGCCCGGTCGGCATGCCGGAGCGACGCCGGCAGGGGATAATTGTGCCTCGCCGGACAAGCCTCACCATATGCTGTGGTGAACAAACCGGGAAACGACCGCCATCAGCGATTCGTCGCTGCTTCGTTCTTCCTTTGAGCGGAACGTTAACGGAAATGCTCGCCGCGGGACGCTCCATGGTCATTTCCGCTTAAGCATCTTTACGAAAGCCTTAATGCACGAGCCGCGCCTTCGGCCGGGCAAGTGGTGCGCCGGGTAAAGGTTAACAACAGTAGCGAAAAAGGCGTAGTCGGGTGAATACGCGTTCCTGCATGTGGATGCTGAATCGCTGTCAAGTCCCACATGTTGCGTCGAACAAACCGTGAATCCAGCTAAATCAGTGATTCGTCGCCGATTCGTTCCGTGTTTGGCCGGAACGTTAATTTCGGGACACGCGAGGTCGGATGTTCTCGATGTGAAATTCTATAAAATATAATAAATTCAATCTGTTAAACGTTTCTGGCACCATCCAGCCGGCAAAAGGTTAATGCCGAGGGACGAATCCCGAGCCTGTCGAATTTCAGCGATTCAGCATGTGGTGAGATTCGCCGTGACTCAGGCTACATGTGGGGGTGAACAAAAGCTGAATCTGCTGGAGTCAGCGATTCGTAGCCGATTCGTTCCAGACTCGTTCCACCTCTTAATTTTCGCGAAAATTCAGGCTTTCGTTTCCGCGCCCAAGTGCCTATCTGTCGAAACGAACGTGCTTGCCCGGAAATTGCCGCGATAGCCGGCCAGTCGGGTCTTTCGCGACAAACCGCGCCAGAAAGGCCGCCACCGCCGCCGATGAACATTCATCCCAAACAGAATGACCCGCTCGTGCTTTCCGGCCGCGACGTGACGGCCGTGCTCGGGCCGACCAACACCGGCAAGACGCATCTGGCGATCGAGCGCATGGTGGCGCATGAAAGCGGCATCATCGGCCTGCCGCTGCGGTTGCTAGCGCGCGAGGTCTATGGCCGCGTCTGCGACAAGGTCGGTGCTGCCAAGGTGGCGCTCGTCACCGGCGAGGAAAAGATCCTGCCGCCCGGCGCCAAATATTCGGTCTGCACAGTCGAGGCGATGCCGCGCGAGACCAATGCCGCCTTCGTCGCCATAGACGAGGTGCAGCTTGCCGGCGATCTCGAGCGCGGCCACATCTTCACCGACCGTATCCTGCATCTCAGGGGCCGGCAGGAGACGCTGCTGCTGGGCGCTGCCACCATGCGTGGCATTCTGGAGCGGCTGCTGCGGGGCGTTTCGGTGGTCACCCGGCCGCGCCTGTCGCATCTCGCCTATGCCGGTTCCAAAAAGCTGACGCGTCTTCCCCGGCGCTCGGCCATCGTCGCCTTCTCGGCCGACGAGGTTTATGCGATCGCCGAACTGATCCGGCGCCAGCGTGGCGGTGCTGCCGTCGTGCTCGGAGCGCTCTCGCCGCGCACCCGCAATGCGCAGGTGGCGCTCTACCAGTCCGGCGACGTCGATTACCTCATTGCAACCGACGCTATCGGCATGGGCCTCAATCTCGATGTCGACCATGTCGCCTTCGCCCAGAACCGCAAATTCGACGGTTTCCAGTTTCGCGATCTTACCGCTGCCGAGCTTGGCCAGATCGCCGGCCGTGCCGGGCGGCATCTGCGCGACGGCACTTTCGGCGTCACCGGCCAGGTCGATCCGCTTTCAGACGAGCTGATCGAGAAGATCGAAGGGCATGAGTTCGACCCGGTGAAGGTGCTGCAGTGGCGCACGTCGCAGTTCGATTTTTCGAGCCTTGATGCACTCAAGCGCTCGATCGAGACGACAGCGCCCGTCGAAGGGCTGACGCGCGCCTTGCCGGCAGTCGATGCGCAGGCGCTGGAGCAATTGTCGAAGGATGCCGACATCCGCGCGCTGGCGACAAGCCGCGACCGCGTCGCGTTGCTGTGGGAGGTCTGCGCGCTGCCGGACTATCGCCGCATCGCGCCGGCGCAGCATGCCGACCTCATTTCCTCGATCTTCGTCGATATCGCCGATCGCGGCCATGTCGACGAAAATTACATGGCCGAACAGGTGCGCCGCGCCGACTCGACCGAGGGCGATATCGACACGCTTTCGCACCGCATCGCCCAAATACGGACGTGGACCTATGTTTCCAATCGGCCTGGCTGGCTTGCCGATCCGGCACATTGGCAGGAAAAGACGCGGGAAATCGAAGACAGATTGTCGGATGCGCTGCATGAACGGTTGACGAAACGCTTCGTAGACCGCAGGACTTCCGTCCTCATGCGCCGCCTTAGAGAAAATACAATGCTTGAAGCCGAAATAAGCCCAACCGGAACGGTCCTCGTCGAAGGCCACCATGTCGGGGAATTGCAGGGGTTCCGTTTCACCGCCGACCAGAGCGCGGCCGGTGAGGATGGCAAGGCCATCAAGGCGGCAGCGCAAAAGGCGCTCGGCGTCGAGTTCGAAACGCGCGCGGATCGCTTCTCGGCCTGCGCCAATGGCGATCTCGCGCTTGGTTCCGACGGCACGCTGCGCTGGATCGGTGCGCCGATCGGCACGCTGGTGTCGACCGACGACGCGCTGCGCCCGCGCGTCATCCTGCTTGCCGACGAGCAACTGACCGGCCCGGCACGCGACAAGGTCGCCGTGCGCGCCGAACGCTTCGTCAATTTCCAGATCGATACGCTGCTCAAGCCGCTGCTCGATCTGAAGAACGCCGAGCAGCTTTCCGGCATCGCGCGCGGCATCGCCTTCCAGCTCGTCGAGAATTTCGGGCTGATCAACCGCCGCGATATCGCCGACGACATCAAGACGCTCGATCAGGAAGGCCGCGCCGGCCTGCGCCGTCTCGGCGTGCGCTTCGGCGCCTACCATGTCTTCGTGCCGTCGCTGCTGAAGCCTGGTCCGGCCGGGCTGGTGACGCTGCTGTGGGCGCTGAAGAACGACGGCAAGGACAAGCCCGGCTTCGGCGACGTGGTTCATGCGCTGGCTGCCGGCCGCACCTCGGTTGTCATCGACCAGACATTCGACAAGGCGTTCTACAAGCTTGCCGGTTTCCGCAATCTCGGCCGCCGCGCCGTGCGCGTCGACATTCTCGAGCGGCTGGCCGATCTCATCCGCCCCGCGCTGGCCTGGAAGGCCGGCATCGGCGTGCGGCCTGATGGTGCGTTCGACGGCAGCGCCTTCCTGGTGACGCCGGCGATGATGTCGATCCTCGGTGCTACCGCTGACGACATCGAGGAAATCCTGAAGGGTCTCGGCTACCGTGCTGAGCCGAAGCCGGCCGTCGAGGTCAAGGCACGGCTGGAAGCGCTGGACACCGCCGCGCGCGAAGCCGCCGAGAAGGCAGCCGCGGCAAAGATCGAAGCGCAGGAGGCTGCTGCGAAAGCTGCCGCCGACGCAGCCAATGCCGTGTCGGATGCTGCGACCACTGAGGCGGAAGCTGCCACGCCGGAAGCCGACGCAACGGTGGCTGAAGCTGCCGAGCCGGTTTTGGAGCCCGAAGGTGAGGTAGTGGCAGAGGCTGCCGCCGCCGCGCCCGAAGCCGACACAACTGTTGCGGACGCTGTCGAGGCAACTGCTGACGCAGCAGCCGCGCCGGTTGAGGTTTCCGCATCGGAACCAGCCGTGGAAGAACCGGTTGCGGAATCCGCGCCAGCGGCTCCCGAATCTGAAAACGCAGAAGCGACGCCCGCTCCAGAGGCGGCTGCGGAAACGCCTGCCGAGGCTGCGTCTGTTGTCGAAGCGGCTGCACCGCAACCTGAAACGCCGGTCGAAGAGCCCAAGCCCATTCTTCTGTGGCGGCCGGCCCGCTTCGAGCGTCATCCGCGTCCACGCCATGACAATCGCCCGCGCGGTGGCCAGGCGGAAGCGCGTGGCGCACCCGGCCAGCCGCGCCGGGATGGCGAACGTCCGGCCCGCGAAGGCGACAGGCCGGCACGCGAGCAGGGCGGCAAGGAGCGTTTCGACCGCAGCAAGTTCAAGGGCAAGTCCGGCAAGCCGAGCACCGAGGGTGGACGGCCCGATCGCCGCGACGATCGTGGCGGCGGCAAGGGCGGCTTCCAGGGCAAGCCCTCGTTCCAGTCCAAGCCGCGCGAGGAGCGGCCGGTGCGCGTCGATCCGGACTCGCCCTTCGCCAAGCTCGCCGCGCTGCGCGACCAGCTGAAGAAGTAGGCTGCAGGGTCGATGCCCGCCGACGGTCGTCAGCGTATCGACAAATGGCTGTTCTTTTCGCGCGCGGTGAAATCGCGTTCGCTGGGCGCGAAACTCGCCCAGGCGGGCCGCGTTCGCATCAATGGCGAGAAGTCCAGCCAGGCTGCGGATTCGGTTAAGCCAGGCGATGTCCTGACCATCACGCTGGAACGGCGCATCCTCGTCTACAAAGTGCTTTCGTGTGGGTTCCGCCGTGGGCCGGCGGAAGAAGCGCGGTTGCTCTACGAGGATCTTTCGCCCGCACCTGCGCCGAAGGATGCTTCACTTCCCGACGCGCTCGTTCCCGTCCGTGACGCCGGCAGCGGCCGCCCGACCAAGCGCCAGCGCCGGGAAACAGACCGGTTGCGCGGCGGCGATTGACGGTATCGGTTGCCATTGCTGCTTGGGTGGGGTGAAAATGCATTCCGGTGTGAGGCAATTGCGCGCAAAAGCCACCCTTGCAAGACATTGGCAAAGGCGCTACCTCACCCCATCTTAAGGTTCGAAAGGGCCGTCCCGGAGCAGTAGCAGCATGACCTATGTCGTGACCGATAATTGCATCAAATGCAAATACATGGACTGTATCGAGGTCTGTCCGGTCGACTGCTTCTATGAAGGCGACAACATGCTCGTCATTCACCCCGACGAGTGCATCGACTGCGGCGTTTGCGAACCGGAATGCCCTGCCGACGCCATCAAGCCGGACACCGAGCCGGGCTTGGACAAATGGCTTCAGATCAACGACGAATATGCATCCAAATGGCCCAACATCACGGCCAAGAAGGATGCGCCGGCCGATGCCAAGGAATTCGACGGCGTCGAGGGCAAGTTCGAGAAGTATTTTTCGGCGGAGCCCGGCGAAGGCGATTGAAGGCAGCGACGCTGCAATCAGCATGAACGGGCGTTGATTACGCCTTCCGGCGGACATTTCCGGCGGTCGGGTCTTCGCGCATGCAGCAAAACCTTGATTCTTTCAACTTTTTGTGGTACCACTGCTGCAACATGCCGCTGACACGCTGTCGATTTATGGCGCAACGCCCTAATCACTGAAAGGTGAACACGAACTCCGGACCAAGGCATCTTGGGCCAGGCAAACGCTTTTGATGCGATTTGCCAGGTCCTGCTTTACCGGAGGGCGTTAGCCTGTGTGTGGCATTCCCAGTTCGGCCAGTTGGCCGTCCCATCAGGTCCGCCGGCGCTCTAGCCGGGACCACAAAAGGAGTTCAGGGCGTAATGGCAACCACAACCCCGCAGAAGAAGCCTTCCTCAGCAGGCCGTCACGGCTTCAAGACCGGCGAATACATTGTCTACCCGGCACATGGCGTCGGCCAGATCATGTCCATCGACGAGCAGGAAGTAGCGGGCCACAAGCTGGAGCTCTTCGTCATCGATTTCCAGAAGGACAAGATGCGCCTGAAGGTGCCGGTCGCCAAGGCGACCTCCATCGGCATGCGCAAGCTTTCGGAAACCGACTATGTCGACCGTGCGCTGAAGGTTCTTCAGGGCCGCGCTCGCGTGAAGCGCACCATGTGGTCGCGCCGCGCGCAGGAATATGATGCGAAGATCAATTCCGGCGACCTGATCTCGATCTCGGAAGTCGTTCGCGACCTTTTCCGTGCCGAGAACCAGCCCGAGCAGTCCTACTCCGAGCGCCAGCTCTATGAAGCAGCCCTCGACCGCATGGCCCGTGAAATCGCCGCCGTGAACCGCCTGTCGGAAACCGAAGCGGTTCGCATGATCGAGATCAACCTTGCCAAGGGCCCGAAGCGTGGCGCCAAGGCCGAGGCCGACAACGAAGAAGCCGAGCAGGAAGAAGCTGCGTAAGCAGCGGCTTTCAGGCTTTCGACATTTGAAAAACCCGGCGGCAACGCCGGGTTTTTTTGTTGCCACCATTTAGGCATCGAAGATCGATCGTTATTGCTCTTGCCTCATAACGATATAAAATCCCGTCAATCCGCCAGAGGAGTGCCGGCCATGGACGAAGACGCCCTCAACATGTCGATCCGTAAATTCCTGAAGGAAGTCGGCATCACCTCGCAGCGTGAGATCGAGGCGGTGGCGCGCAACGGCAAGGTCAAGGGCGGCAAGCTCAAGCTGCGCATGACCCTGACCGCCGAAGGCACCGACCTCAACCATGTCGTGGAAGGCGAGATAAAGCTGGCTTGAGCCCGCCGTTGTTTCAGAACCACTCCGGCTTCATCGTCAATGTCGTGTCGTCCAGGCTGTCGAGCAGCGCGCGCTGGGTGCGGGCCTTGGGCAGCTCGTAGGCGAAGAAGTAGCGGCAGGTGGCAAGCTTGCCTTCGAGGAAATCCCGGTTGGCCCCGTCGTTCCTCAGCTTGCGCGAGGCGGTGAGCGCCTGGCGCAGCCACATCCAGGCGACCACCACATGGCCCATCATGTCGAGGTAGAGCGTCGCGTTGGCAAGGCCGCTTTCGGGGGCACTGGCGGCCCTGCTGGCAAGCTTTCCGGTCGTGGCGACGGCCTCACCGAGATGGGCGGCCAGATCCTCGGCATGAGCGGCGAGGTTTTCGAAGGCGTGCGCCTGCGTCACGTCGGCCATGATCCTTGTGGCCAGCGTCTTGATGCCGGCGCCGTTGTCCTGCATCACCTTGCGGCCGAGCAGGTCAAGGCCCTGAATGCCGTGCGTGCCTTCGTGGATGGCGTTCAGCCGGTTGTCGCGGTAGAGGCGCTCGACCGGATAGTCGCGCGTATAACCGTATCCGCCAAGCACCTGTATCGCGTGCTTGTTGGCCTCGAGGCAGAATTCCGACGGCCATGACTTGGCGATCGGCGTTAGCAGATCGAGCAGCAATTCGGTTTCGTGGCGGGTTTCGGCATTGGGGGCTGCCTTCGTCGCGTCGACAAGAAAGGCCGTGTAGAGCAGCAGCGCCAGCGCGCCTTCCACCGCCGCCTTCTGGGCGAGCAGCAGGCGCCTGACATCGGCATGCTCGATGATCGGCACCGGGGCGCTCGCAGCGTCCTTGTGGCCGGGGTGGCGGCCCTGCGGGCGCTCCCTGGCATAGACCAGCGAAGCACGATAGCCGGCGGCACCAAGGGCAGCCGCCCCAAGGCCGACGCCGATCCGGGCCTCGTTCATCATGTGGAACATATAGGTGAGACCGCGATTGGCCTCGCCTACGAGATAGCCGCGGCAGGGCGCCTTCTCGCCGAGATTGAGCGCTGCATTCGTCGTGCCGCGATAGCCCATCTTGTGGTTCAGCCCGGCAAGCTCGACGCCGTTTCTCTTGCCCCGCTTGCCGTCCTTCCGGAGCAGGTATTTCGGCACGATGAACAGCGATATGCCCTTCACCCCGGGTGGGCTGTCGGGAAGCCGCGCCAGAACCAGATGGACGATGTTTTCCGAGATTTCCTGATCGCCGCCGGAGATCCACATCTTCTGGCCATGCAGGAGATAGCTGTCCTTGTCCGGTTCCGCCTTGGTGGTGATGTCGGAGAGTGAGGAGCCCGCCTGCGGCTCCGACAGGCACATGGTGCCGAAGAAGCGGCCCTCGATCATCGGCTTCAGGAAGCGTTCCTTCTGGTCGTCAGAGCCGAAGGCCGCGATGAGGTGCGCTGCCCCGACCGTCAGGAACGGGTAGGCTGCGGTGCTGACATTGGCCATCGAGAAGATGAAGCTTGCAGCGCTGCGCAGGGTTTCCGGCATCTGCGCGCCGCCCCATTCCTGATCGAAGCCCGCGCCGAAGAAGCCGGCTTCGCGATAGGCTGCCAGCGCCTGCCCCACGCGGGGGTCCATCGCCACCTTGCCGCTTTCGAAGCGCGGCTCGTCGAGATCGAGCGCTGCCGCATGCGGCAGGAAGTGATCCATGGCGATGCGCTCGGCGGTGTCCAGCACCTCCTCCATGGCAGTCCGGTCATAGTCGGCAAAGCGCGGCAGTGCCGCCAGGCTGGCGGTCGGCAGGGCGTCGAAAAGCTGGAAAGCAAGATCGGTACGGTCGACGGAGATCATGGAACAATCCTTCGCGCGAGACGTTTCAAGGCCTGTAGGGCGATGTGCGGCGACTTCAACCCTCCCCGACCGTCCCCGTCTAATGTCCACCCCCGGGTCGGAAGCCTCGAAGTATAGAGCAATTGCGCCGGAGTTTGGGAGTGCCCGGATGATTGAAGACAAAGCAAGGCGAACCATGATCCGGGCGGCCATGAAGGCGCCCTATCTCGAGCGTGGCGAAGAGCATGAACTGGCACTTCGGTGGCGCGATCACCGTGACCAAGCGGCGATGCACCGCATCACCACCGCGCACATGCGCCTCGTCATCTCGATGGCGACCAAATTCCGCTATTTCGGCCTGCCCATCGGCGATCTGATCCAGGAGGGCCATGTCGGCCTTCTCGAAGCCGCAGCGCGGTTCGAGCCGGACCGCGACGTGCGTTTCTCGACTTATGCGACCTGGTGGATACGGGCCTCGATGCAGGACTACATCCTGCGCAACTGGTCTATCGTGCGCGGCGGCACCAGTTCGACGCAGAAGGCGCTGTTCTTCAACCTGCGCCGGCTGCGCGCCAAGCTGGCGCAAGGCCCGGGCATGCTTTCGGGAGAGGCGCTCTACAAGGAGATTTCCACCGCCCTTGGCGTTTCGGAATCCGATGTCGCGATGATGGATTCGCGGCTTTCCGGCCCCGATACCTCGCTCAATGCCCCCCTGGTCGATGATGGCGGCGGCTCGGCCGACCGCATGGATTTCCTCGTCTCCGACGATCCCTTGCCAGATGAAGTCGTTGGCGAAGCGATCGACGATGAACGCCGCTCTGGCTGGCTGAAGAATGCGCTCCATGTGCTGAACGAGCGCGAACTGCGCATCATCGAGGAGCGCCGGCTTCAGGACGAGGGCGCCACGCTGGAATCGCTCGGCGAAACCCTCGGCATCTCCAAGGAACGCGTGCGGCAGATCGAAAGCCGCGCGCTACAGAAGCTCAGGGTTGCGCTCGTCAAGGAAAGCCCGGCGTTTCTGAGCGCTTGATGCTGCGATTTTCCTTCTCCCACAAGGGGAGAAGGAAGGGCTTCTTTCCTACCGATCAGAAACGATCTTAACCTTGTCGCCGGCCGACACCGTGGCGCCGGGCGCAAGGCCGTTGAGCACCCTGAACAAATCGAGCTTGCGGTCGACGCCGATCATGCCGGCAGCCAGCGTGCCCATCGTCTGGCCCGGCCTGACGGTGACGACGCGGATGCGCAGGGGTTTGAGCGCTGCCTTTTCCGCCTCGCTCAGCACGTGGAAACTGCCGCCCACCGACCGCGCCACGGCATCGAGCGAATTGCCGGCCAGCGGTGCGGCCGTCAGCAGGCGATAGACCTGGCCGTTGGCGCGGATGACGGTGACGTCGAACTGCCAGCCGTCGGCCCGCGCCTGGGCGACTGCAGCCTCGTTGCCATTGATGGTCTCGGTGCGCACGCTTGAATCCACCAGCCCGGCAACCCAGCCGCTGCGCAGATAATCGGTCAATGACATCTTCGGCTCGATGGTCACGCCGTCGAAGCGGATCGCCATGTCGCCGGGACCGGTCGCGGTGACGGCTGCCGCCGTATTGTCGATGGCAAAGCCTGCGGGGACCGAGAACGACACGCCAAGACGCGGATGCATGAACGTGTTGCCGCGCACATAGCCTTCTTCCGGCGTGTCGCCGAACAGCAACCCGTCAATGCCGGCGAGGAAGGAGTCGCGATCCTTGACCCCGGTGCCGGGAGGGCCGATCAGGCGGGCGTGGCGCTGCGCCAGTTCGATGCGCTGCGGCGTGTTGGGGTGGCTGGCCAGGAAGTCGAGGCTCGGATCGGTCGCGCCGCTGATCGAGCGGAAATCGCTGTAGGCAGCCATGGACTGCAGGAAGCGGCCGGCGGCATAGGGGTCGAAGCCGGCCTGCCCGATCGCCTTGATGCCGATGGCGTCGGCTTCCAGCTCCTGGTTGCGCGAGAACTGGGCGAGCCTGAGCTTGCCGCGGATCAGCGCCACCTTGGCCGTCTGGCTTTCGCCGAGAACGTCGGTGACGACCTTGTTGGCCAGAACCTCCTCGGCTTCCTTCTGCTGGCGCTGAAGGCCGTGATTGGCCGTCACATGGCCCATCTCGTGGGCGATGACGGCGGCAAGCTCGGAGGAATCGTTGGCGAGCGCCAGAAGCCCGCGCGTCACATAGAGATATCCGCCGGGCAGCGCGAAAGCGTTGACGTTGGGCGAATTGAGGATGGTGATGCGATAGGTCTGCGTCGGGTTTGCCGACACGGTGGTCAGGCTGCCGACGACCTTGGCGACCATGCGCTCAAGCTTGGGATCGGAATATTCGCCGCCATAGGTCGCGAGAATGCGCGGATGCTGGCTCTTGGCGAGTTCGGCCAGCCGGTTGTTGCGCGAAACGCTGTCGACGGTGACCGGGTTGTCGGACGGGCGGAAGGCAGATTCCGTGATGTCGCTGCCGGTCAGCGCCTGGCAGCCGGCCAGCAGTGCCAGAAAAGCCATGGCAAAGCCGAAGCGCGCCGCAGGGCGCACCGGCGAGAGCATCTCTCTGGCTGTGATCCGGCAGGTCGACAGAACGGCTTCCTTTCGTCGGGCAATGACTGCCATCCACGGCAGCCCAGTGTTACGCGGACCTAGCCATACTCTTCCTGGCAAAACAAGAATGCGGATAAGCCCCTGAAACTGCTCTGGCCGCAAATTATGTCCGCTTCCGGGCGATTCAATCGAATCGCTACGCGCCAGTATCAAAACCAATATAGTCCCGGAACGCCGCAGGTCCATCTTTGGTGAAGAATGTAACGGTTTCACCGGTCGCTGCCACCGTTCCACGGTCGAGAAACACCATGTTTCCGCCGATTCTGCGGGCATCCTCGGGTTGATGTGTCACGAAAACCACAGTCATGCCGTGTTCGGCCTGAAGCGCCTTCACCAGATCGACCATGTCCTCGCGTAGGGCAGGCCCAAGCGAGGCAAAGGGCTCGTCGAGAAGCAGCACGGGCCGGTCGCGCACCAGAACGCGGGCGAGCGCCACGCGCTGGCGTTCGCCGCCGGAAAGCTCGCGCGGCAGGCGTTTTGGCTTGTCGCCAAGGCCCGTGCGGTCAAGCGCTTCGGCTATTGCGGCGCGGTCGGCATCAGTGAGGCGCAGGGCCGGCGAGCGGCCGAGGCCGACATTCTGCTCGACCGTCAGATGGGCGAAGAGGTTGTTCTCCTGGAACACCATGGAGACAGGCCGTTCCGAGGGCGGCGTAGCGGTCACGTCGGTGCCGCCGATCAGCACGCGGCCCGAACGCGGCAGTTCGAAGCCGGCTATCAAATTGAGCAAGGTCGATTTGCCGGCGCCGCTTGGCCCCATCACCGTGGTGATCGCGGCCGGCTCGATCGCGAGGTCGAAATCCACCCCCGTCTCGCCATAGCTGAAGGCCACCTTGTCCAGCGTGATGCCGGCACCTGTCCTGTCGATCATCGCGAAGCGTCCTTTCCGAGCCGGTCGGCGACAAGCATCAGCACGAGGCAGAGAAGGCCGAGCATCAGGGCAAGCCCGGCTGCATCCGCGGTACGATAGCTGCCCATGCGGGCGAGCAGAAGATAGGGCAGCGTCTGCACGGAATCGCTGCCGAACAGTGCGATGACGCCGAGATCGCCAAGTGACAGCGCCATGGCGAAGGCAAAGGCGGTCGAAAGCGGGCGGCGCAAAACGGGCCAGTCGACCAGCCTCAGGCGGTTCCAGCCGCTGATGCCGAGCTGGGCGCAGAGGCGCTCGTGCCGCTCGCTGGCGGCGTCATAGGCTGGGCGTATGGCGCGGATGGCGAAGGGCATGGCCATGACCGCATTGACGGTGACGACCATGATCGGCGCAACAGTGAAGACATCGCCCATATGGCGCAGCAGCACGAACCAGCCCGCACCGAGGACGATGGGCGGCACCACCAGCACGAAGCCGGCGCCTGTGTCGGTCATGCGCTCCAGAAAGGTCTTTTCGCCGGCCCCGCGCCGCAAGGCCAGCGCGCGCCGCGCCATGATCAGCGACAGCGCCAGCATGGCCGACAGGCAGGCGGAAAGCGTTGCCAGCACGAGGCTGGTGATGGTCGCCTGCCGCACCGTGCTTTCGCCGGCGAGGCGCAAAAGATCGGCGTCCAGTCCGGCAAGGACGGTCGCCAGCATCGGCCCGGCGACGAAGGCGAGTGCTGCGATGAGAAGGATCGCGTTGAGGGCGGTTTCGCCATCCCCGGCGGAGACATAGCGGCGCTGCGTCACCGACAGATTGGCATCGCCGGTGGTGTTTGCGCCGAGCCGCATCAGCGCGAAGACGACGGCCATGGTGAGCGCGATCTGCAGCAGCGTCAGTGCCACCGCGCGGGCGGGGTCGAAGTCGAAGCGCAGCGACTGGTAGATCGCGACCTCCAGCGTGGTGGCGCGCGGGCCGCCGCCCAGTGTCAGCACGATGGTGAAGGATGTGATGCACAGCATGAAGACAAGGCCGGCAACACCCGGCAAGCTGGCGCGCAAGGCCGGCCATTCGATCAGGCGAAAGCTGGAGCGAGCACCCATGCCGAGCTGGCTTGCCAGCCGCCACTGGTCAGCGGGCACCGTGTTCAGGGCTTCCAGAAAAAGACGCGTCGCCAGCGGCAGGTTGAAGAAGACATGCGCGACCAGAATGCCCGACAAGCCATAGATGCCGGGCCAGTCGCCGCCGCCGATGGTCGAAAGCAGGCCGGAGAAATAGCCGGCGCGGCCGTAGAGGGCGAGAACGCCGAGCGCCACGACAATGGCCGGCAGCGCCAGCGGCACGGCAAACAGGCGCAGGATCAGCCCGCGCCCTGGAAATGCCGGGTGCCGGGAGAGGGCGCGCGCGACGAAGATCGCCGGGAGGATGGAAAGTGCAGTTGATAGAAGCGCCTGCCACAGCGTGAAGCGGGCGACGCGGAAGAGGTAGGAATCGAAGGCGGCGATAGCGCCGGACGTGTCGCGCGCGCCTTCGAGGATCAGGCCGAGAAACGCTCCGCCGATGAGGACGGCTATCGCGGCAAGCGCGATGACGCCGGCGGTGATGCGCCTATCCCTCCCCCTTGAGGGGAGGGTACGGCCGAAGGCCGGGGGTGGGGTCGGTGCGGCCGTACTCGACATTCAATTGCGCCTCGCGCTGCCTCCGGCAACCCTCTCCGTCGCCTGCGGCGACACCTCCCCCTCAAGGGGGGAGGAAGGCCGCGGCCGCCCGCTCACTTGCTCATAACCCCCAGCCACTCGTCCACCCACGCCTTGCGGTTGGCGGCCACGTCGTCAGCGCTGATCTGCAAGGTCTTCGCCGGCTTTACGAGCTTGTCGAAGGCTGGGTTGAGCGGCTTGTCGGTCTTGCCGGCGGGGAACATCCAGTTGGTTTCGGGAATGGCGTCCTGGAAACCGGGCCCGGTCATGAATTCCATGAACTTCTTGGCCAGCGGGTTCTTCGCGCCGGTGGTGGTGATGCCGGCGACCTCGACCTGCAGATAGTGACCCTCCTCGAAGGGTGCAGCCTGATATTTGTCCGTGCTCTCGGCGATCATGTGGTAGGCGGGCGAGGTGGTGTAGGACAGCACCATCGGCGCTTCGCCCTTGGTGAATAGGCCGTAGGCCTCGCTCCAGCCCGGCGTCACGGTCAGCACGCGGTTCTTCAGCTTGGCCCAGGCTTCCGGTGCCTTGTCGCCATAGACCGCCTTGACCCAGAGCAGCAGGCCGAGGCCCGGCGTGGACGTGCGCGGGTCCTGGATGGCGATCTTTTCCGAAGGGTCGCCCTCGACCAGTTCCTTCAGGCTTTTGGGCGGGTTCTTCAGCTTCTCGGTGTCGTAGACGACGGCGAAATAGCCATAGTCGAAGGGCACGAAGGTGTCGTCCGTCCAGCCGCCCGGCACGTTGATGCTGGCGAGATCGATGCCGGAGGGCGAAAACAGGCCGGTGGCCTTGGCCTCGGCGGTCAGGTTGGTGTCGAGGCCGAGCACGACATCGGCCTTCGTGGAAGCGCCTTCCAGCTTGACGCGGTTGAGCAGCGCCACGCCGTCGGCCACCGAGACGAACTCGACGTCGCAGCCGCACTCAGCCTCGAAGGCCTTTTCCACCTGCGGGCCCGGGCCCCATTCGGCGGTGAAGCTCTCATAGGTGTAGACGGTGAGTTTTTCAGCGGCGAGCGCCGGCAGGGCGGCGGCCACGGCAAGGGTGGAAACGAGCGAGAATAGCAGCGTGCGCATCGGCGCCTCCTTCATTAGCGTTGAAAGGGAATTTGAAGCGCCGGGCGTCCGAAGCATCTAATCCCTCCGCCGGTACAAACCGGATCAGGTTCAGCGGGTTGGCCGGGTTTCCCCCTTGCCTCTCAGCCGGCTCACGAAAATCGTGTCCGGCACCCCGTTAGAGCGGGATCAGACATAGGACCAAGCGAAGAGGCGCGCAAGCGGTAGTTTCGGGCTGCGCGGCGCATTGGCGGCTTCCCGTATGGCCGCGCGGCATGATAGAGGCGAGCCACCATGAGCCGATTTTTCATCCTGCTTGGCGGCGAACTCGTCCGCACGCCCCGCATCGACGCGCAACTCGAAGGCAGCCGCATCATCGCGGCCGATGCCGGCATCGGCCATGCGGCGCTGCTTGGCGTCACGCCGGAGCTGTGGGTCGGCGATTTCGACTCGGTGCCGGAAAACCTGCCGGACAGCTACGCAGCTATACCGCGCGAGACTTTTCCAGCGGAAAAGGACAATACCGACGGCGAACTGGCGATCACGGCTGCGCTCAAGCGTGGCGCGACCTCGCTGGTGCTGGCGGGTGCCTTCGGCGGCCCGCGCGCCGACCATGCCTTCCTGCATCTGGCGCTGGCCCTGAGGCTGGCCGAACAAGGCACGCCGACGGTGCTGACCAGCGGCGCGCAGGAGGGGCACCCGCTGCTGCCCGGCGAAACCGCGTTTGACTATGCCGATGGCACGCTGTTTTCCGTGCTCGGCTTTTCCGAATTGTCGGGCCTCACCGAAACCGGCGCGAAGTGGCCGCTCGACAATGTCGAGGTCGCCTTCGGCTCATCGCTGACGCTCTCCAACGAAGTGCGCGGAAGCCTGCGCATCACGCTCGAACGTGGCCGCGCGTTGCTGCTCGCCCATCCTTATCCTCTTCCGGAACACTGAAAAGACATGGCGCCACCGCTTCTCAATCTCGACGGTATCCGGCTGACCTTTGGCGGCACGCCGCTGCTTGACGGTGCAGCACTGTCGGCCTCGGCGGGCGAGCGCATCGCGCTGGTCGGGCGCAACGGCTCGGGCAAGTCGACGCTGCTCAAGATCGCCGCCGGCATCATCGAGCCGCAGGACGGCGAAGTCTTTCGCCAGCCCTCCGCGACCATCCGCTATCTGCCGCAGATGCCCGACATGGAAGGTTTTGCGAGCGTGCGCGCCTATGTTGAGGCGGGCCTCGGACCGGCTGACGATCCCTACCGCGCCACCTATCTGATGGAACATCTCGGCCTGACCGGCGAAGAGCGCCCCGACGATCTTTCGGGCGGCGAGGCGCGCCGCGCAGCGCTTGCCCGCGTCATGGCGCCTGAGCCCGACATCCTGCTGCTCGACGAGCCGACCAACCATCTCGACCTGCAGGTCATCGAATGGCTGGAAGACGAGCTCAACCGCTCGTCCTCGGCGCTGATCGTGATTTCGCATGACCGGCGCTTTCTCGAGCGCGTATCGCGCGCCACCGTCTGGCTCGATCGCGGCCAGACACGCAAGCTCGACAAAGGTTTCGCGCATTTCGAGGAATGGCGCGACACCATCCTCGAGGAGGAAGAGCGCGAGCAGCACAAGCTCGGCCGCCAGATCGTGCGCGAGGAGCACTGGCTGCGCTATGGCGTGACGGCACGGCGCAAGCGCAACATGCGACGGCTGGGCGAGCTTCAGACGATGCGCCAGCGCTTTCGTGGCCACCGGGGCGCGGAAGGTGTGGCGACCATGGTGGCCAGCGATGCCGCGGAATCCGGCAAGCTGGTCATCGAAGCCAAGAACATCGAGAAAAGCTTCGGCGATCTTACTGTCGTCAAAGGCTTTTCGACACGCATCCAGCGCGGCGACCGCATCGGCCTGGTCGGACCCAACGGTGCCGGCAAGACGACGCTGCTGAAGATGCTGACCGGCGAGTTGCAGCCGGATTCCGGCTCGGTGCGCCTCGGCACCAATCTGGAGATCGCCACGCTCGACCAGAAGCGCGAGGCGGTCGATCCGCAGGAGACGCTTGGGCATTATCTCACCGACGGGCGCGGCGACAACCTCGTCATCAATGGCGAGGAGCGCCACGTCGTCTCCTACATGAAGGACTTCCTGTTCAAGCCGGAGCAGGCGCGCACGCCGGTGCGCGAGCTTTCCGGCGGTGAGCGGGCGCGGCTGCTTTTGGCGCGGGTGCTGGCGCGGCCGGCCAACCTTTTGGTGCTCGACGAGCCGACCAACGATCTCGACATGGAAACGCTGGAGCTGCTGCAGGAACTGGTCGCCGGTTTCGCCGGCACGGTCATCCTCGTCAGCCATGACCGCGACTTCCTCGACCGCACCGTCACCAGCATCATCGCGCCGGACGGCGAGGGGCGCTGGATCGAATATGCCGGCGGCTATGCCGACATGCTCGCCCAGCGCGGCGGCACGCGGCTGAACGACCGCCGTGCGGTGCAGAAGCAGGCCGGCGACACGCCGCGCGCCGAGAGCGCGTCGGAAGCGCAGAAGGGACCGGCGAAGAAGCTTTCCTTCAAGCAGAAATTCGCGCTGGAAAGCCTCCCCGGAAAGATGGCTGCCGTCTCGGCCTCGATCTCGGCGCTGGAAAACAACATCGCCGACCCGGCCTTCTACGAGCGCGACCCGAAGGGGTTTCAAAAAACCATCGCCGCCCTCGACAAGGAACGCGCGACGCTGGTTGCCATGGAAGAGGAATGGCTGGAACTGGAAATGCTTCGGGAGGAGCTGGAGGGGTGAGACATGTCCGACCGTAGGTCGGCGAAAAGCCAACGATTTGGCTTTTCGAATGTCGAACGCCCGGAGCCCTAGCGGAGGGCCGGGAGGCGTTCGATCGAAGGGCCTGTGCCCCGCCGACGCCTAAGATTCTCTTCCTGATCAAAGGTTCGCGCTGCCCCTCATCCCCCTGCCGGGACCTTCTCCCCGTAAACGGGGAGAGGAAGGCTGGCCGCAACCTTGCCGCTTCTCCCTTCTCCCCGTTTACGGGGAGAAGGTGGCCCGAAGGGTCGGATGAGGGGCAGCGCAAACCTATGCGAGTTCACGCCGTCTCAAGCCAAAAAAGAGTCTGACGCCATCACCCGCTGCGGGCAGCGTCCCAGGCCTTGATGGCCTCGTCGAAGGCCTTCTGGCCGGGAATGCCCTTTTCCATGGTGAACAGCGCGCGGCGGCCGGATTTGTAGACGATCGGCACGTCGATCCAGCTCTGGCGGCGCAGCAGGGCCATGTTGGCGTCCATCTCCTGCTTGCCGTCGTTGAGCGCAACGAGGAAGAAGCCGTCCGCGATCTTGGCCGGAATGCCGATCAGCGGGCTGCCGGCTTCCTGTTCCGACCCCTTCATCGATACGCGCAGGATGTTTTCGATGCCGCCGCCCTCGAAGCCGTCAGGCGTCAGGAAGATGACCTCGATGATGTGGCTCGCCGGCAGCGTCTGGTCCGCATTGCGGCGGATGGTCATGCGCAACTGCAGATCCTTGCCGGGAATGGTCGCCTCGGCGCGGATCGCCGGCTCAGGCGGCAGGTCGCCGCCCGGCGATTCCTGCACCACCGACCAGACGATGCTGCCCGGTTCGGCCGAACCCTCGGCGACGTTGGTGCGTTCCTCGTAGAAGATCGCGCGCTGCCCGACAGCCACGCCCGGCTGGGCGGCCGGCGCGCCGGGAGCGGCAGGTGTCTGGCCCTGCGCGGCAGGTGGCGCTGCCGGGTCCGTGGTTGCGCCGGGTGCTGCGGGGGCGGGCGTCTCCGGCGGCTGGGTCACCGCCGCGACAGAGGTTCCCTCGCCGATGGCGGCAGGCCCGCCGGCGGGGCCCGGGTCGATCTCCGAGCCGTCGGCGTTCAGGCGCTGGGTGAATTTGGGCTCGCTGTCCGTGCCGCCATTGGCCGGAGGCGGTGCCGCAGGCGAGGGTTGCTCCCCGGCCGGCGGATTGGCAGCGGTGTTGGTCTCGGGCTGTGCCGGGGTCGTCGCCGGCGGTGTCACCGAAGGCGTCGTCGTTGCCGTCTCACTTCCGTTCGTGCTGAACAGGTTGGCGAAGGCATCCTTGTTGAGCCAGACGCCGTAGCCGCCACCCGCGATCACGGCAAGGGCGATCACGGCGGCGATCAGGCCGCCATAGCCGCGCTTGCGGGTTTCGCTTTCCCGCTCGTCTGTTTGAATGTCGTCGTCGTCATTTTCCGGACCGAATACGTCTTCGCGGACCGAGGCTTCGCCCCTTGCAGGTGCTGCGGCAGGAGGCGCCGCCACGACAGGCGTGGTTTTGGGCCACAAGTCGCCCTTGGGGGCAGGCTCGGCCTTGGGTTCTGGTTTTGGCGAAGGGTCAAACGCGGCCGGCGCGGCAGGTGCAGCCGGCACGGGCGGCCTTGGCGCGCTGTCAGCCTTGAATGTGTTGTCGAAACGCGGCTTTGGCGGCTCGGTCTTCTGGCGCTCGATGGAGGCGAAGACGTTTTCCAGCTCCTCCAGCGGATCGCTGGAAATCTTCGGACCTGGACGCGGTGGGTATTCCTTCTCCACCGCCTCGATGGCGTCTTCCAGCGCGCGCTTCTGGCGGTCGACGACAGCCTGCGGCGGCGGCGGGTTTATCGCCGCGAGCTTCGCGGCAATTGTTCCGCGGGCCTTGTCGTAGACCTTCTGGCGCAGTTCGGGCGTAGCTTCGCTCAGCCCATCCAGCGTCTTCTTCAGAACCGCAACGAAATCTGCCATGCTTTTGTCGACCTGTGGTTTCCTTCCCGCCTTGCCGCGAAGCGGCGGGAAGGGGCAAAATTAGTCTTGAAAGGGATCGGTCACAAGTATTGTGTCGTCCCGCTCAGGGCTGGTTGAAAGGAGCGCCACCGGCGCGCCGATCAGTTCCTCTATATAACGAACATACTTAACAGCCTGTGCCGGCAGATCGTTCCAGCTGCGCGCGCCGGCCGTCGTTCCCTTCCAGCCTTCCAGCGTTTCATAGATCGGCACGACGCGCGCCTGTGCGCCCTGGCTCGCCGGCAGATAGTCGATCGTCTCGCCGTCCAGCGTGTAGCCGGTGCAGACCTTGATCTCGTCGAGGCCGTCGAGCACGTCGAGCTTGGTCAGCGCGATGCCGTTGATGCCGTTGACGGCGACCGCCTGGCGCACCAGCACCGCGTCGAACCAGCCGCAGCGGCGCTTGCGCCCGGTGACGGTGCCGAATTCATGGCCTTTGGTGCCGAGGAATTCGCCGACCTCATTGTCCTGTTCGGTCGGGAACGGGCCTTCGCCGACGCGCGTCGTGTAGGCCTTGGTGATGCCGAGCACATAGCCGATCGCGCCGGGGCCGACGCCCGAGCCGGGCGATGCCTGGCCGGCAACGGTGTTGGACGAGGTGACGAAGGGATAGGTGCCGTGGTCGATGTCGAGCAGCGTGCCCTGCGCGCCTTCGAACAGGATGCGCGCGCCGGCGCGGCGCTTGTCGTCGAGGATTTTCCACACCCGGTCCATATAGGGCAGGATCGCGTCGGCAACGGAAGTCAGCTCCTGCATGATCGTCTCATGTGCGACTTCCGGGTGACCGAGCCCGCGGCGCAGCGCATTGTGGTGCGTCAGCAGCCGGTCGACCTTCAGGGGCAGCGTATCCAAATCAGCCAAGTCCATCACCCGCACGGCGCGGCGCCCGACCTTGTCTTCATAGGCAGGGCCGATGCCGCGGCGGGTCGTTCCGATCTTCGTTCCGGAATTGGAGGCCGCGTCTTCGCGGAATCCGTCGAGTTCCCGGTGGAGGGACAGAATAAGCGCCGTGTTTTCGGCTATTTTCAGGCGTTCGGGCGTTACTTCCACGCCAAGCGCGCGCAATTTCTCCGCTTCGGCGACGAAGGCATGCGGATCGAAGACCACGCCGTTGCCGATGACGGAGAGCTTGCCGTCGCGAACGATGCCGGAAGGAAGCAGCGACAGCTTGTAGACCTTGCCATCGACGACGAGCGTGTGACCGGCATTGTGGCCGCCTTGAAAACGCACCACGACATCGGCGCGTTCCGACAGCCAGTCGACGATCTTGCCCTTGCCTTCGTCGCCCCATTGAGAGCCGACGACAACCACATTGGCCATGTTTTCTTCCCTTCCAGCACCGCGAAGCAGGCGGCGAACACGTAAAAATGACAGGCCTCTATAGCGTCAAGCGTTTTGGAAGGCGACCATTCTTTGCACGGTTTCTCGGCAGTTGTGGGTAATCAGGCACAACAATTTCCGCGTTTGGCGCTGTTTACGCGAACCCGCATCCATTCTACGCCGGTATCTCAAGCCCGCCGCCGGAAATTCCCATGCATCGAAACGCCTATCTGCTGCTTATCCTGACCACGCTGTTCTGGGGCGGCAATGCGGTTGCCGGCAAGCTGGCGGTCGGCCATATCTCGCCGATGCTGCTCACCACCATACGCTGGGGGCTGGCAATGACAGTGCTGCTCGTCATCGGCCGGGCGCGCCTGAAGCACGACTGGCCGGTCGTGCGCCGGCATCTGTGGCTGCTGACCGCGCTCGGAGGGCTTGGCTTCACCGTGTTCAACATGGCGCTCTATACGGCGCTTATCTACACCACCGCGATCAATGCCAGCATCGAGCAGGCGGGCATGCCGATGCTGATCTTCGCCGCCAATTTCCTGCTCTTCCGCCTGCAAGTCACCTGGGCGCAGATCGTCGGCTTCGTGCTGTCGGTCGTCGGCATTATCTTCACCGCGACCCATGGCGAGCCTCAGCGTCTGCTCGAGCTCGACGTCAATTTCGGCGACGCGCTGATGCTCATAGCGGTGCTGGTCTATTCGGCTTACACGGTGGCGCTGCGTTTCAAACCGGCCATCCACTGGCAGAGCCTGATGATCATGCTGACGGGAACAGCTTTCGTCACCAGCGTTCCCTTCGCGGTCGCCGAATTCTGGACGGGCAATGCGATCGTTCCGGATGGGCAAGGCTGGGCGATCGTCCTGTTCACGGTCGTCTTTCCGTCGCTCCTGGCGCAGATATTCTACATCAGGGGCGTCGAACTGATCGGCGCCAACCGCGCCGGCCTATTCATCAACCTCGTGCCGATCTTCGGAACATTGCTGTCGATCGTCATCCTCGGCGAAGATTTTCACCTCTATCACGCGGTTGCCATGGCGCTGGTGCTGGGCGGCATCGGGCTGGCGGAGCATAGCGGGCGGAAGATGGCGGGTTGAAACTCTCGACCCCCATGTCGATATTTGCTATCATGATAGCAAAGGAGAATTGCCATGGCGCAATTGCTGGTCCGACAGCTCGATGACGACGTAAAGCAGCGCCTTCAGGAGCGCGCGGCAAAGCATGGCGTCAGCATGGAAGAAGAGGTCCGCATGATCCTGCGGGCGACGGTGCTGAAGGATGATGGGCAGGAGTTTGGGCTGGGGACCAGGATAGCCGAATTGTTTCGCGACATCCCCGGCAATGACGAGCCGTTACCGGAATTTCCTCGTCAACCGTTCAAGCCGGTCGATTTCGGCGAATGATCGTTCTGGATACCAATGTAATCTCGGCGCTTATGCGGCCGGACATGAACCCTGCAGTCGTATCCTGGCTTGATCGTCAAACGTCGAGCATCGTCTGGATAACGGCCATAAGTGTCCTTGAGGTTCGATCGGGGCTGTTTCTTCTATCGGATGGCAAGCGCAAAAGCGGTCTCCTTGAACGCTTCGATCAGTTTTTGCGAGATGAGATAGTAGGTCGCGTTCTGCCGTTTGACCGAAACGCTGCCGAAGCCGCTTCGATTTTGAGCGCCAAGCGGATCGCCGTTGGTCGCAATATCGACAGGATGGACACGCAGATCGCCGGCATTGTCGTCTCAAGGCGAGCAGTTCTGGCCACGCGCAATATCAAGGATTTCAATGATCTCGATATTCCGCTGGTCAATCCCTGGCAGGATTGAAAAAGGCGCCGGTTGCCCGGCGCCTTCCAATTTCCTGAACGACTGAACGTCCGTTCTCAGATCCCGTTCACGTCGAACTGCAGCGGCTTGGCCGAATCGATCGACGGGTTGGCGCGGACTTCGGCCAGCGCCTTTTCCGGGAAGGGCGCATCGAGATAGAGCAGCGCGATGGCATCGCCGCCGGGCCGGTTGCGGCCGAGCTGGAAGTTGGCGATGTTGACGTTGTTCTTGCCGCACAGCGTGCCGAGCAGGCCGATGATGCCCGGTGCGTCGGCATTGGTCGTGTAGAGCATGTGCTGGCCGACCTCGGCGTCGAGATTGATGCCCTTGATCTGGATGAAGCGCGGCTTGTGGTCGGAGAAGCAGGTGCCGGCGATGGAACGCTCCTGCTTTTTGGTCTTCACCGTCAGCTTGATATAGCCGTCGAAGACGCCCGACTTGTCGCGCTTGACCTCGGCGACGATGATGCCGCGCTCCTTCACCATGATCGGCGCCGACACCATGTTGACGTCGGAAACCTGCGGCCGGATCAGGCCGGCGAGGGCGGCACTGATCAGCGCGCGGGTGTTCATCGTCGCAGTGGCGCCGTCGAACAGGATCTCAACTTCCTCGATCGGGTCTTCGGTGACCTGGCCGACAAAGGCGCCGAGCACCTCGGCAAGCTTGACGAACGGCTTCAGGCGCGGGGCTTCTTCCGCAGTGATCGACGGCATGTTGATGGCGTTCGATACCGCGCCCTTGACGAGATAATCCGACATCTGCTCGGCCACTTGCAGCGCAACGTTTTCCTGCGCCTCGCTGGTCGATGCGCCGAGATGCGGGGTGGTGACGACGTTTTCCATGCCGAACAGGGCATTCTCGGTCGCCGGCTCGGTCTCGAACACGTCGATGCCGGCGCCCGCCACCTTGCCGCTCTTGAGTGCTGCGATGAGGTCGGCTTCGACCACCAGCCCGCCGCGCGCGCAGTTGATGATGCGTACGCCGTCCTTCATCTTGGAGATGGCTTCGGCGTTGATGATGCCGCGCGTCTTGTCGGTCATCGGCGTGTGCAGTGTGATGAAGTCGGCGCGCTTGAGCAACTCGTCAAGCTCGACCTTTTCGACGCCCAGTTCCTCGGCGCGGCCTTCCGAGAGGAAGGGATCGAATGCCACGACATGCATCTTCAGGCCGACGCCGCGCGTCGCCACGATCGAGCCGATATTGCCGCAGCCGATGACGCCCAGCGTCTTCGAGGTGATCTCGACACCCATGAAGCGGTTCTTTTCCCACTTGCCGGCATGGGTCGATGCATTGGCTTCCGGGATCTGGCGGGCCAGCGCGAACATCAGCGCGATGGCGTGCTCGGCGGTGGTGATGGAATTGCCGAAAGGCGTGTTCATCACGATGATGCCTCGGCGCGAGGCAGCCGGAATGTCGACATTGTCGACGCCGATGCCGGCGCGGCCGATGACCTTGAGGTTGGTCGCGGCAGCGATCAGCTTTTCGGTGACCTTCGTCGCCGAGCGGATGGCGAGGCCGTCATACTGGCCGATGACTTCGAGCAGCTTTTCCTTGTCCTTGCCGAGATCGGGCAGGTAGTCCACTTCGACGCCGCGATCCTTGAAGATCTGGACTGCGGTGGGGGAGAGTTTGTCGGATACGAGAACGCGAGGCATGGTTGGATTCCTTGGCGCTGGTTCCCTCCCCCTTGAGGGGAGGGTGGTCGCGAAGCGACCGGGTGGGGTTGTTGCGGCAGTGCTCGACGTAAGTCCTGTGATGCCGCCTGGATTTTGTTGAGGCTGGCGAGGTGGAGATGACCCCACCCAGCTCACTTCGTTCGCCACCCTCCCCTCAAGGGGGAGGGATGCGCTACGTCAGGCCGCCGCCTTCAGCGATGCCTTGGCCGTTGCAAAAGCCCAGTCGAGCCAGGGCGTCAGCGCCTGAAGATCAGACGCTTCCACAGTGGCGCCGCACCAGATGCGCAGGCCGGGAGGGGCATCGCGGTAGCTGGCGATGTCGTAGGCGACTTTTTCCGCCTCAAGCAGGCCGGTGAACGTCTTCACGAAAGCCTGCTGGCCGGCGTCGTCGAGACCCGAGACCGCCGGGTCGACGAAGCGCAGGCAGACCGACGTGTTCGAGCGCGTGTCTTCTTCAGCAGCGAGGAACGCCACTGCCGGATTGTTCGCAACCCAGTCGGCCAGCACCTTGGCGTTGGCATCGGCGCGGGCGATCAGCGCATCGAGCCCGCCGATGGATTTCGCCCAGTCGAGTGCGTCGAGATAATCTTCCACCGCCAGCATCGACGGCGTGTTGATGGTCTCGCCCTTGAAGATGCCTTCGATGAGCTTGCCACCGGAGGTCAGGCGGAAAATCTTCGGCAGCGGCCAGGCCGGCTTGTAGCTTTCCAGCCGTGCGACGGCGCGGGGGCTCAGGATCAGCATCCCGTGGCCGCCTTCGCCGCCCAGAACCTTCTGCCAGGAGAAGGTGACGACATCGAGCTTGTCGAAATCTAGCTTCTGCGCGAAGGCAGCGGAAGTGGCGTCGCAGATGGTCAGGCCCTTGCGGTCTGCCGGGATGAAGTCGCCATTGGCGACCCGCACGCCCGAGGTCGTGCCGTTCCAGGTGAAGACCAAGTCGCGGTCGAAATCGACTGCTGTGAGATCGGGCAGCGCGCCATAGGGCGCGTCGAAGGTGCGGACGTCCGGCAGCTTCAGCTGCTTGACGACATCAGTCACCCAGCCGGCGCCGAAGGATTCCCAGGCGACCATGTCGACGCCGCGCTCGCCGAGCAGCGACCAAAGCGCCATCTCGACCGCGCCGGTGTCGGAAGCCGGTACGATGCCGATGCGATAATCGGCCGGAACCTGAAGAACTTCGCGGGTGAGGTCGATGGCGCGGGCAAGCTTGGACTTGCCGATCTTGGCGCGGTGCGAACGGCCAAGGGCCGCGTCGCGGAGGCCTTCAAGAGACCAGCCGGGGCGTTTGGCGCAGGGACCTGAGGAGAAATTGGGGTTTGCCGGACGGAGTCCTGGCGCGGAAAGCGTCGTCATCGTGGTTCTATCCTTCCAGATAGCTGGCCCCTCGTTGGGGAGGGGTGGCCCACGGCGGGAAATACAGAAAGGCGCGGAAGTTCGCAAGAGGCAAAAGAGTTTGCGACAAACTGTCTTGCAGATAAACGCAGAACGAAGATGGAAGGCGTCAAAAAAAGCGGCCCGTATTTGACATGCTCAGTTGGAGCGCAAAAAAAACCCGCGTGCTCCAGAATGAACACACGGGCATCAAGGGGCTTTAACAAGTGCTGAATAGCCGTTTCGAGCTATTCCTGCACCCTCCATTTTTGGGTGGAATAAACAGAAAACCCGCCACCCGTGAGGGTGGCGGGTTGTTGCCTGGGCGCTTGCGCGCCGCGGTACTCAATACTTTGCCGCTGGACCCGGAGGATGCATCTCCATGGTCAACGACCGGTTAATTAAACAGCTTGAATCCGACTTTATTTTGCAAGGAAATGTTTGCCGCGGCCAGGAACGGAAAAGGCGGACCGAAGCCCGCCTTTTTGTTGCCGGTAGTGATGTTGTAGCTCACCACAGGTCGTAGCGCAGGCCGACCTTGAGCTGGTGGTAGTCGATGCCTTTGCCGAACGTCGGGCCGTCGGCACCATAGGAAACATAGCGGGCGCCGGGCACGGAATAGTATTCGTAGCCGAGATCGACCGAGGTGTTCTGGCTGATGCGATAGTTGAAGCCGGCGCCGATCGAATAGGCCAGGTTGTACTGCCTTTCCGAGGTGACATCGCCCGAATAGGTGCTGGCGTCGTCGCATTCGAAGATCGTCGTCGTCGTTCCGCCCTGGCCATTGGGAACCGAGGTGCTCGAGCCGTTGCAGTGGCGATCACCCTTGGCGGAGCGATAGGAGGTGTACGCAACGCCGAGGCCGCCGCCGACATAGGGCGTGAAGCCGGCAAATGTGCCGAGATCGAAATAGGCGTTTGCCATGCCGTTATACGACTTGTTCTTGGCGTTGTCGGAACTCGGGCAATCGCGCGTGCTGCGGCCGGCGAAGGCACTGGTGTTGCCTGTGCCGTCGGTAACCGTAACGGTCTGCGTGCCGTCGCAGGAGGCGGTGTAGTTGTTGGAGAATTTGCTGCTCGGCAAAATGCCGAAATTCAGTTCTCCGCGCAGGTAGTCGTTGAAGTGATAGCCCATGCCGATGCTTCCCGACACGGGAATCTCGCTCGAGGTGAAGCCTGCGGGCGTCTCGAAGTAATCATATGGCTTGTTGAGACTGTAGCCGAGGTCGCCGCGCAGGTACCAGCCGGAGCCGACTTCCACGGGAACGTATTCCGGCGCGTTGTCGACGAAGATCGGAGGATCGTAGTCGGCGGCATTTGCCGCGTTGCCAGCCAGCGCCGCTGCGACGGCAAGCGAAAAGATCAAAATGCCATGCGATTTCATCACGCCAAACTCCCGCAAATGCGGCACGACCGACTGTCGTGCAACCGCCACCCGAGAGCATTGTTAACCATAGGGGTTAAGCCACGGTTAAGGATAACGGATGGTTAGCGGATTTATCGTTTTGGCGGCCTTGTTAAGGTTTGGGGCGGGTCATTGATCGTTGTTCAGACCAAGAAAAAACCGCCCGGCGAAGGCCGGGCGGTCGAAGTGGTGGGCAGGGTAATTACTTGTAGACGGGCTCGACCGGGGGCGGCTCGTAGGCCACCGGCTCGGGTTCGGCGCAATCGGCCTTGCCGCCGCCGAACTGGTAGCGCAGGCCGCCGCGCACTTCATGCACGTTGAAGCCCTTGTCGTAGCCGGGGCCGGCGCCCGGGCCGCCGGCCGAGGAGTCGACATAGTCGAACATCTTGCCGCCGTTGACGCGGGTGAAGCGATAGCCGGCGTCGAATTGCAGGTTCTTGGTGATGCAGTAGGAAGCACCGGCCATGAGCGCATAGGCGAAGCGCCATTCCTTGCCGCCATTATGGCTGTCGTCGACGCCCGGGAACTGGTTGCGCAGATTGTCCCACTTGACGTAGGCACCGCCGATACCGGCGCCGACATAAGGCGTCACGCGGTGCCAGGTGCCGAGATCGACATAGGCGTTGGCGAGCAGCAGCAGCGCGCTGTAGGACGAGGTGTCGGTCGAGGTGTTGACGCCGTCAGAGGTCTGGCCGTTGAATTTCGACTTGAACCAGTAGTCGGCCGTCACGTCGGTACGGAAGTAGTTGTTGACCTGGTAGCCGACGCCGCCGCCGAACGACATTGCGCCCTTCAGGTCGCCGAAATCGAACGAGTTCGAGCCGGGAACGGCAACGGGTCCGCAGCCTGTGTCGCAGACGCCGTAGGTGATGTAGTCGGCGCCGCGGAATTTCGACCAGCGATAGCCGAGGTCGCCGCGCAGATACCATCCGCCCGTCTCGACCGGCTGGTAGACGACTTGCGGCTGCGGCTCGACGACCGGTTCATAGAGGTCGGCGGCGACTGCGGGCGCGGCAAAGCCGGTCACCAACAGTGCGGCAAACACCCGCTTGGAAATGTTG